>DAHWHJ010000097.1:0-8721 GCA_027335745.1 bacterium
ACCATATTTTCAGGATTAAAATCTAAAGGCAACGTTCCCAGAAAAGAATATACCGAAGATTCATATGTGCCGCCTGTTCCGGAAATTTTACGCCCATCGACTTCTATATCGTTTCTGGGCCTAAACTTTGCATTAATCCCAAGCCTGTTTATTCCTTTTGCGAAAGCCGTGCAAATATTTTCGGTTAAATCTTCAAGGCTTTTGAGTTTAATGCTTTTGGAAGAAAAAACAAGCTCCCAGCCGAGTTGCATCTCGTCGAAATATATCGCCCCTCCGCCGGTAATACGTCTTCCGATTCCTATTTTGTTATCTTCGCAGTAATCGCGCCTTATTTCGGTAAATATGGACTGGTGATACCCTGTTAAAACGCACGGCTCAAACCTTAAAAAACGTAAAGTATTCCCTATTATTCCGTCTTTTCTAAGTTCTATTAAGGATTTATCTAAGCAGATATTATACGAAAAATCGTTTAACCCCGTATCTATTACCCTGAACTTATTCATTTAACCGCCTAACCGCCCATTTCTATAACGGGCAGAGCCGTTTCGGAAAAAATCAGCGAACAGCATACCTCCGAAAATTTCGGTTTTAACCCTAATTTAACGCTGAACGGTATAATTCCTTCGGAAGGATAAGCTATGCCGTTTAATCCGGATTTTACGGCAAGTTCTTCTATTTTAAATTTGCTTAATCCGTAAGGTCTCTCACAGCCTAAAAGGACGGGAGTTTCTATAAATTTTTTGCGGGCGTATAAAAATACTTCTCCTATTTCTTCCGCAGAGGGCGGAGTAATATTTTCCATTTTAGTATTATGCATCGGCATAAACCCTACCAAAACCAAGGAAGAAATATCATAACTCGAAATAATGTCGATTGCGTTAAATTCTCCCGCGATGCGTCCGTGTTTTAAACCTATTACCACATGCGGAGAACAGGGTATTTTTCTATCCGATAAATATTTTAACGAATTTTCGTAATCTTTAACCGTAGCGTTAAGATGATATATTTTGCGTATAGTATCTTCTTCGCCTATTATATCCAACATAGCCGAATCGACGCCTGCATCCAAAAGTCCGTCTGCTATCTCTTCGTTTATAAGTCCGCAATGGACTATTACTTTAAGATTTAAATTAGATTTTATTTTTTTAATAGTTTTTATATACGGCAAAATATCTACTATGCCTTTGCTGTTGGAACCGCCGCTAAGCAAAAATCCTAGACCGCCGGATTTATATATGGCGTCGGCCTTTTCAAAAAGTTCGTCGGGCGTAAGCGCCGGAGACATAGACTTTAATATTTCGGCATTGCAGTGTTCGCATTTCAATGAACACGAACTGCCCGTAATCGAAAAAGGCGGGAATGAATTGGATTTATCGTTTTTAAAATCTTCGGTCTCGTATGATTTAATACTCGGAGCATAAAAATGTATTTCGGAATCGAAATATTCTCTTCTTATATTAAATCCTTCTATATATTCATCGTTTATATCACCGTTATATTCATAAAAACTCATATTTATCTCTTTTTGCAGATTATGTCTTCTTTTTCAAGCTTTTTTATATATGCGTTAACCGCTTCTTCTCCGGTAGGAAGAGATTTTATGTCGGATATAGATTCGGGAAGCGGCTTTAATTTAACTATCCAGCCTTTTCCGTAAGGGTCTAAATTTATTATGTGGGAATCGTTTTCTAATTCTTTATTGACTTCGACGACCTCTCCTGCAAAAGGCATAGGAAAAGGGCCGACGTATTTTCCGCTTTCTATCGTCGCGGCGCTTTTGCCTTTTTTGATTATTTTGCCCACGGGTTTAACGTCGGCATAAAGAATTTTGCCGGCTAAAGATTGGGCGGGGTCAGTCATTCCGAACGTAAAAGTGCCGTCGGCGTTCTTTCTGCCCCAAACTTGATTTTCTATGTCGTAATAAAGATCTTCGGGGATATTACATTCATTAAAAACAGGCATTTATTAAATCCTCCTTTTGCATCTTCCTTTTGCTTTTTTTATTCGCATTTAATCCCGTCTGCTTCTATCTTCTTCTTATATGCTTCTACGGCTTCTTTTCCTGTAAGAAGATTTTTTTTGTCGGCTTCTATATTGTCGGCTTTAATTTTACAAACCCATCCTTTACCGTAAGGGTCTGAATTTAGCAGGGATACGTCTTTAACTGCGTCTTCGTTGACGGCGGATATTTCTCCGGAAAACGGAGCAGGAACCGGTCCGACGTATTTACCGCTTTCTACCGTGGCGACAGATTTAAGCTGGGCAATTTTTTGCCCTACTTTTTTTGGGGTCAGATATAACAGTTTGCCGGCCAAACTCTGTGCTACGCTCGTCATTCCGACGGTTACCGTTCCGTCATCACCAAGCTTCCCCCATACGTGTTTTTCGACGCTGTAATATAAATCTTCCGGAATATCGCATCCGTTAATTTTAGACGACATTATAAATTCCTCCTTAAATTAAATTATTTTTGATTATAATACTACAAATTTTTATTATTCTCAAGTATATCATAAAAAAACCTTAAACAAAAAATGGACAAAAAAGGGGACAGATTTATTTATTTTCTTACTGCGGACTACATTTATGGGCTTTCTGTCCGAAAATAAAAAATATCCGTCCCCTTTTTTCTTTTTCCTTCTCTTCCCCGCCTTCTTTTCCTTTATGCAAGTCCTTTAGACTTTAATACTTCCATGGGATTTGAAATTGGATCCGATAATTTAAGCTCTTTTGGCGATTTTCCAATACTTAAACCTATGAGCTGGGTAAAATAAACTACGGGAAGTTTAGCTTTTTCTCCGTGGGCTTTAATTATTTCGGGCTGTTTTATATCTAAAGCCGCCCCGCACAAAGGACACGGAAGTACCAGCATATCCGCCCCCGCCTCTTTTGCCGAAGACAGAACCGCGGCGGATAAAGTTGCGGCGAGAGATTCGTCCTGAAGAGCATGCGCTCCCCCACAGCAGGATGCGGCAGCATGAAATTCCACGACTTCCGCGCCTGTAGCTTTTAAAAGTTCATCTTGAAAATATGGGTTTTCCGAATCGTCTCTTTTACTCTTGTAGCCCGTTTTAGTTATAGTTTTAGGTCTTTCGTATAAACATCCGTAGTAAGAAGCGACTTTAAGCCCTTTAAGCGGCTTTTTGACTGCCGATTTTACTTTTTCCGGCCCTATCTCGTTGTAAAATAGTTCGAGAAAATGTCTGACGTCCATATCGCCTTCATATGTTCCGTAACCGACGTCTTTAAGAAAACTTATAACGTCCCCTTTTGAAGCCGTATTTTCGTTCATTGCTTCGTTTGCTCTTAAAAGGCTGTGATAACATCCGTTACACGGAGTAACCACCGCATCTACGTGAAAACGTCCTTTTGCGGAATCCATTACTCTGGCGGGAAGCATATAAGAAAGTTTCTCGTTGGAACCTTTTACTTCAAGAGCGCCGCAACAGTTAAAATCTTCTATCTCCATTAAATCTATTCCAAATTCTTCGGCGACTATTTTCGTCGATTCGTCGTAAGCGCGTGCCATTCCTTTTAAGGAACAGCCCGGAAAATATCCTATTTTCATTGTAATTCCTCCTTTAATCTCTGGGAAACTTTCTTCCTGTCTTTAATCCTGCCGCCGAATAGCTTTATCCTTCCGCTGGTAAGCATCTTGAAGCCCAGCGATATCTGGTCTGCGCTCATCATATCTTTGAGCCTGCCGGTTTTAGAATAAAAATCTTTTACTATTTTAACTTCGTCGATTCTTCCGTCTTCTATAACCTCTTCCATAAAAATTTCGTCAAAAGCTTCATCGTTGGTAAGTTTTCCGAAAACTTTTCTGTCCTCAAGGAATTTGGCTATAGCTCTTACGACTTCCTGAGTATTTACTCCTCTGGGGCATCTGTGGGTGCATCGCTGGCATGAAACGCATTTCCATACCAAATCTTTATTTTCGTTTACTAAAATGTCGTAATGCCCCCTTCTAACCAAGTCTATAAATCTCCTGGGATTAAATTTATCTACAAAATCAGGCAGCGTGCATCCGCCGGAACATGTTCCGCATTGATAACATCTAACGATTGTAGAACCGCCCGGAAGTTTTTTAATCTCGTCGAGAAATTCCGTCGTAACGTCTTCATATAATATTCTTGACGGCAAAAATTCTTTCCATATGCCGGTTAGCTCTACGCCGTCTATAACCATTTTATCGGTATTTTCCGCCATTGCTTTCTCCTTATGCTTAATATATAAATCTTAATGAAATTAATGAAATACATCGCTAAATTTAATTAAGATATTTAATTTTTTAAACTTCCTGCTACTTTTGCGGCAACTGCAGCTCCTTCGACGATGCAGTTTTCTATATCCATAGGACCTTTATCCGCTCCCGCAATATATATTCCCGGTTTCGACGACTCGTTAGGACTGAGAAAATCGTCTTTAGGAGCAAGGAAACCGTAGTCGTTTTGTTTAATTCCAAGTACTTTTGCGGCGTCTATCGTTCCTTCGCCGGCTGCCATTCCTGCGGCAAGAATAATCATATCGACGGAATGTTGTATAGGTCTGTCCATAATGGTTTCTTCGGCTCTTAAGGACAACTGCTGATTTTTAAGCGTTACTTCCGCCCCTCTTCCTCTCGTAAATATGACTTCATAATCTTCCATTGCTTTACCGTAAAGCTCTTCCCATCCCCTTCCGAACATTCTCATATCCATATAATATACGTAAACTTCGGAATCCGGATATTTTTCTTTAATTTCTATAGCCTGCTTCGTAGAAACGACGCATCCCACCCTGCAGCAGTAAGGATTGCCAACCTGTCTATCTCTTGAGCCTACGCACTGAAATATTGCAATTTTCTTCGGCGTTTTTCCATCCGAAGGTCTTTTTAATTCTCCTTTCGTATGACCGTTAGGATTAAGCATCTCTTCGACTTCGGAATTGGTAACGACGTCTTTAAATCTTCCATAGCCGTATTCCTGTTTAACCGTGGGATCGAAATGATCGAATCCGGTTGCGACTACAATAGCCCCAAAGCTTTCTTCGCTTTCTCCTTTAGAATTTTTGATTTTTGCTTTAAATTCGGGAGCGCTTCCTGAAACCGCCGTAACCTGTGAATGTTTGTGAACTTTAATATTGGAATTGCTCTCTACCGCTTTTATAACAGGGTCTAATACGTCGCCCGCAAGTCTTAAATCAGGCGCGAGTTTATAATACTTATGCCTTGCAACTTGTCCGCCGAGATAATCCTCTTTTTCTACCAAAGTAACGTTATAGCCTATCCCTGCAAGTTCGGATGACGCTTTAAGTCCGGTAACCCCTCCTCCGATAACTAAAACTGTTTTCACTTTAAATACCTCCTTAATAATATTTCTATATTTATTATGATTTAAGTTGCTTTGCAACTTTTTAAAATTTTATTAATTATTAATTATAAGCTATTCCCATCTTATCTAAAAGCGGTTCGACGGGAGTAACGTGAAAGTTCAGTCCCGCTTCCTTAAACGGATGAGCGCCGAGAGCAAGAGCGGCTAACTGGGAATAGAATAACACGGGATAATGATAATCTTCTCCAACGGCTTTTTGTATCCACTGAGTTTTGTCGAATGTCGTTCCGCATCCCGTGCAGTTAACCAATATCATATCGGGATCGACTTCCTGTTTAATGGCTTTTAATTTAATATTTTGCGCCGACCTCGTGAATTCCCTGTTGACCAATATATGCCTAAATCCGAACCCGCAGCACATAAACCATTTAGAATATTCTTCCATTTGCACTCCGAGATGCGATGCTAAACCGCCGACGACGATCGGTCTTTTTCCGCCGATTATGTCGTCGGATACCTGTTTAAAGAAATGACAGCCGTAATGCTCCACCGCTCTTAATCCCTTAATTCCTTCAATTCTTTTTGGATCCGCCGCCTCTAATATTTTATCTCTTAAGGCATATGCTATTTCGCTGTCGTGGATTATTTCTTCGGGAATCACCAACTCTCTTCCAAGCGATGCAAGGACTTTCTTGACGGAATCCCTTAATTCTTTATTTCCTACTAATAGATGCCGCATTTCGAGATAGTTACCGAAACTGGTAACGCAATGTATAGTAAAATTGTAACCTTCTTCGTAAGCTCTGTGCCAATTTCTTGCGGCAACGGAAGCAAGCTGTACAAGATTGCCGAGACCGGAAGCATGATAGTTCCAAGCGGTACAGGAAGTCTGCTGCATATCGTTGTAATATTTTATTCCAAGTTTATCCCTATAATAAAAATTTGACCTTGGAACTCCGGGAAGGTTTGCGCACTGACCGCAGCTTTTGTGCTGGTAATGCATATCTAAAGGCACTTTCTTTTTGATGCCGTACATAACTTCTTCTTCTTTATAAGGTCCAATAATATGTGCGATTTTAATCTCGCCTTCTTCTTCCAATTTTTTCATTTCGGCTCTAATATCATGTGCGTGATAATTCATGCCCTTAGCATGATTTATGCCTGTTTTAACGTCGTTTATTTCATAAGACATTTTGTCCTCCAATATTAAGGTAATTAATATTTATTAAACTTTAGGCTATTTACTTTTAGAAGCTTCTAATTTTTCCTTTTTCTCCTTAATTCTTCCTTCCATTTCTTCCGCCTTATCCTCCATATCGTCCTGAACTATATCGACTAAAAATGGAAATACGGTCCCGACTTTTTCTAAGGCGCCGCTTTCTTCCCATATTTTTTGCATTTCATATATGGTGTAATCTTCAGCCGCCCAAGCTCTATCTACCACGTTCATGCCGGGAAAACCCTTAAATAACTCTTCCCTCATTTCCATTTTTTTAGAAGAAAGTTCTATCATCCGGGGACCCCAATCGGGAAAAGCGTCGGGAGAAAGCATATCCGGAGCTAACTGGTTCCCTCTCGTCAGCACTAACTTTGCGATTCTAGTATAGCCGGCAAGCGCTTCCGCCGCAAGACCTTCCCTGACCGCAATTTCTCTCATAGCCATAACTATATCGGCGGCGGAATTTTCTTTAGGACATCTGTATTTGCAACTGTAACACTGGGCGCAGTTCCATATCTTGCCCTTCATATACTCTTCGATAGTCTCCTCGTCTCCTTCTATCATCATCTGACAGACTTCGCGGGGAGAATAATCGTAAAATGCGGCGGCAGGGCAGTTTGCTACGCACGTTCCGCAGTTCAAACAGCCGTGCAGGGATTCTTTGATACGAAAATCTTTCATAATCTCCTTATAGAAGTGACCGCCTTTGGTACTTTCGATTGCTTCGGTAATAGGATTCTTGTTTTCTTCGCTCATTTAAAAATACCTCCTCATATTTATATATTTATAATCAAGTTGCTTCGCAACTTTAAGGGTGTAAATATTCGTCGATCTCATATCCATCCGCTTCAAAACGTAAGATGGATTTATAGACAAAAGTATCCTGCTAATTAATAAGCACTAATAATAACTATTATTATGGATTAATGAAGTTCGGGATTATTACCGGATTCTGGTTCGGCGGTGTTATCGCCGGAAAATCTTAAATCGGTGTAATCCCCTGCATCCTTAATGTCCTTAATGTCTTTGACGAGCTGTCTAATTTTGGAATTTTTCAGATAGTATAAGAGTTTATTATCGACTCTTTTGTAATCTACCATCTGGGTATTCCTTAAGACGGCTAAATGCTGGGATATGTTGGATTGGGTTTTACCTAAGGCGGAGGATATATCGTTGACGCTGACTTCTTCGTCGCATACGATACATAAAATGCCTAGTCTGATAGGATTTGACAGAAGTTTAAAAATGCTTGCCAAGTCCTTGCACTTTTTGTTGAGGTTTTTGTCGTCTACGCAAAACTCTTTTCCCATTTTTCCCATTTTTTAATTCTTTGCGGTGTAGCACACCGCGATTATGTGTATATTCTAAATATAGAATATTCTAAAATAGTTGTCAAGGGAAAAATAAAAAAAAATGAAATTGCGTTATAATTACCTAATTTTATAAAAAATGGTCGTTAAAATCGGATACAGTCTTTTTCCAATCCTTTCCTTCTTTTAAGAGTTCCGAAAAAACTTCTTCAGTAGAAAATTGATTACTGTTTAAATAATTTTTCCATAAATCGATAAAAATTCTTTTTTTAAGCCTTAATGAATCTATCGAGAGCGAAGTAAAATCTTTTATAAATTCGGCAACTCCGCCGTCAAAAACATCCCCGTCGAAAACCTCCGACAAATAATTAAATTTATATAATTCTTCAGCGGAATATTTTTTTGAACTCAATACAATCTCCAAGGCTTTCTGCGTTCCTATCAAAAACGCCAATCTCAATGCCAAATAAGAAGGGGATAATATGCCGTATTTAGACGACAAGTCGGCAAAATTAGATTTTTTTTCCGCAAACCTAAAATCGCATGAGGATGCTATATCTAATCCTATCCCGCTGACGACCCCTTTTACGGAGCATATAACCGGAACGGGCGATTCGGCAATATGCCTGTTCATAACGTTTAATACCGTAACGTAATATCTTGCTCCGTCTCTGTCGAGTCGGGCAATTTCCTTAATTTCCGGTCCTGTTGCAAAATAATCGGGGTTGGAGCTTTTTATTAAAATTACTTTCAGGTCTATTTCTTCTTCAATGTTTTTCTCGAAAATTTTAATTAGTTCGTTCATTTCGGTTATGTTGAAAGTATTTTTTCCGCCTAAATCTATATCTATTTCGGCTGTGTAATCGTTTTTCCGATAAAA
>DAHWHJ010000103.1:0-13082 GCA_027335745.1 bacterium
GGAGGAGGTAAGACCGTCGCAAAAATCGTTTTCTTTAGGAAGTTTAACCGATTTTATTCCAAATTTTAACCCGTTATATGTCCAGAAAGTCATATATATGTTCCTTATTTATCTAAAGCCGCAACGGAAAAATTATAACTCGTTTCGTTAATGTTAAAATCCATCATCATAGTATTTTTCGTGCTGCAGGCAAATAATTTATAATTATTTTCAAACGGATATTTTATATTTATTTTTTTAAAAATATTTCCGTCAAAGTCCTTTACGTAGCAAAAAATTGCCCCTTCGGAAGATTCTGCATACCCGAAGCCGTGATTGCGTGAATGGGACAGATTTGACATAAAGGGGGCAGACTTAAGTCTGCCCCCGTATCCATTCTCAGGCAAACTTGCGGTATGGTCGAATCCGTTTTCTCTAAGAGCGCTTAAACAGTACTCGAGAATATTTAAAGACTGTTCGATTTCTTCTATTCTGACGACATATCTCGAAAAAGCGTCTCCTTCTTCTAATATAACCGGTTTTAAATTAATTCCTCCGTATAAAAGATAGGGATTATTCATTCTTAAATCTTTAGAAATACCGATGCTTTTTGCGACAACGCCGTTTGCGCAAAATCGCCTTGCCGTCTTTAGGTCTATCTTGCCGGTCGTTTTTAACCTGTCTATATGAGATTTAGTTTCTATATTTTTTTTAATTACGGCTTGAACCTTTCCTACGATTGAATTTACGGAATTAAAGATATTTTCTATGTCGCTCTTTGATAAATCTTTCCTTATTCCGCCTATTTCATTAACTCCCATAAGATAACGCGAATTTAAAAATTTATGGGATAACTGCTTCAGCATTTCGGCATAATATGCGTATAGAGCTGAAGGAACCTGTATATAAGTAGATTCGGCTATTTCAGATAAATTTTCTATATGGTTTCTAATTCTTTCGAATTCGGCAAAAAACATCCGCAAAATTTTAATATCGTCACCGATTTTATCAGAAAGCTCCAAAAAATCTTCTACGCTTAAGACAAAAGAAAGCGATGAGGCAAAAGCGTGCAGTCCCGATATTCTTTCCGTTACCGCTATTTGTTCGTATAAGTTCTCTTTTTTAGAAAGAACGGCTTTCGCATTTCTTTTTTTATAACCAGCCGTAATCTCTAAATTATGCAGTTCTTCGCCGGAAGACAGAAAATTAAATAAAATTGATTCGGAAGTTCCCTTTCTTACCGGGCCCCAAACAAACTCGTAATCTCCCAAAAATTTATATTTACTATGAGGCATAAGATTTTATTTTATTATATGGACAATGCCAATTAATAAATTATAAAAAGGCGTCGGAATGTAAAATCCCATGATTAAAGACGCAACGACGGGTAAAAGCATCGGTGTATAGGATAAAGCCGAAAAATCGCCTTTATCTTCAATTAAATTATCTTCTTTTTTTCCAAAAATCATAGAACCCGTTTTTGACAGCAGAGCTATGAAAGCCGCTATTAAAAAACCGACTAAAAAAATCGTTATCCAGTAATAACCGTTTTTTAAACTCTGAAGTATAATAGAAAATTCGCTTATAAAAATTATCGACGGCGGAACTCCCATCAACGCAATAGAACCGAAAGAAAATAAAAAAGCCGTTCTAGGCATAACATAATAAGCTCCTTTAATTTTTTTAATATTCTTAGTCTTAAATTTATGTAAAAAATTACCGGCGCCGAAAAACATCGCGGATTTAGCAAGGGTATGCCCAAGCATCTGCAATAAAGCGCCGAATGTGCCAAATACCCCGCCTAAACCGAAACCTATAGAAATTATGCCCATATGTTCTATACTGGAATAGGCAAAAAGCCTTTTCGTGCTTCTTTGGTATATTATTCCCATAACTCCTATAAAAATAGAAAATATCCCCGTTATTATCAGTATCGTTTTGGGATAACCAAAGCCTATATTTGCCCCTGTAATGCTAAAATACCTTATAATTCCATATAATGCAACATTTTCTAAAGATGCCGACAGCATCGCAGATACTGGAGACGGCGCCTCGGAATATGCATCCGGAACCCAAGTATGCATAGGAGCAAGACCTACTTTAGTCCCTAATCCTATTACTATTAAAACAAAGGCAAAACGCACTATATCTTTATTAAGATAGCCGGCATTTAAACGCATAGTCGTCCAATCCAAAGAAGAAACGGCATGTAAATTTTCGGGAATATTCCCCGAAAGATAAAATAATATAGTGCCTAAAAGCGCTATTGAAATTCCTGAAGAAACGACTAATATGTACTTCCATGCCGCTTCTATAGATTTTTCGGTGACCTCCGATATAACTAAAAAAGAACTTGCGATTGTTGTCAACTCTATATCTATTAAATATATCGCCATATTGTTAATCATAGGAGCAATCAGCATCGTCAAAGCAAAAATATTAACAAAAAGATAATACCTAAAAAATTCTTTATCCGTCATTTTCTCATTTTTTATAGCAAGCCTCATATATGAAATTCCGTACATTGAAGACAAGAAATATACTATACTTACAAGTAGGATTAAATAAGCGGAAAACTTGTCTATTGCTATAAAATTATTAAATAAAAAAATCGTTTTAAAATTTAAAACGTAATAAAGAATAAAAAATGCGCCGGTCAGGCTTAAAAACGAAGAAAAAAAGCCGGCGTACTCGTCGTATCTTTTATTTTTTACGATAAAAGAGCTTAAGGACGCAAAAAGCGGAATTATCAAAAATATACTAATAAAAATTTTCATATTTATATAGTTCATATATTCTTACCTGCTTAAATTTTACCCGACTAACCTGTTTAACATATCGGTAGAAAAGGAACCGGTCTGCATCTTCATAAACATCGAAAGAATAAGCATTGCCGTAACGGTAACGAGAATATCGAACAAAACTACTAATTCTACTATTATCGGAAGCGTCGGAACTACAACGACCGACAAAAGAAATATTCCGTTTTCTATTACAAGAAGTCCGAGAATATGCGTTATCGTGGTAAACCTCGAAATAATCATAAAAAAACCTACAAATATCAAACTTAAAGCTATAGACGAAGCATTGACAACTATCTTAGGCGAAAATGCAGAAATAAGCCTGTATATCAAAAAATAGGCAAAAACCGTCAAGACAACCCCTGAAATAATAGAAAAGGGTATTTTTAAACTCAATTTAACTTCTTCTTTAATATTAAATTTTTTTATCATTTTTAAAAGAATATAAGGAACGAATACCGTTCTTACCGCAAGCGTTAAAAACGCAACGAAATACAAATCTACGTTTCTCGCTTCTACTCCCAGTATAAGCGTTAAAACAAATATCAGAAACGACTGGAAACCGTACGCATGTATATAAAACGATATCCATTTCGAACTCAGCATAACGAAAGACGACAATAGAATAAGCGAAACTAAAAGGTCTTCTATAACGTAAATATAAAGCGGCATTGAATAACCGAGCATTTTTATTTTACCATTTTAAATTAAAATCCTTTATATTGAAATGTCATTATGGCAAGCACGCTTAAAACAAATGCGGCGCCGAAATATTCCTGATACCTGAAAAACCTTAATCTTGAAATAGCCGTATCTATAGCTGCCGCAATTATTCCAATTACAAGCATTTTTAGAATAAGACTAATTATTGCGGTTATAAGAGAAAACGAACTATGATTAACCGCAAGCCCCCATGGAAAAACCAGCACATTCAAAAAAATCACTAAAAGTAAAAACTGTTTCATATATCCCGACCATTTTAATAAGGCCAAATAAGGTCCGGAATAATCTAAAATTCTTGCTTCTTCTATCATACTCATTTCGGCATGCGTGGACGCATTAACCGGTCTTCTATCCGTATCCGCCAGAAATAAAAGAAAAAAAGCGACGATTATCATAAAATGAGGCGAACTGAAATAAAGCGGCAAGGATGACGTTATAGTATGAAGCATAACATATGGAAGTGTCGATTTTGCAATCAAAGCAACGCCCACAAAAACTAAGATAAGGGTGGGTTCTGATAGAATGGCAAGAAGCGTTGCGCGCGAAGAACCTAATCCTCCGTAGCTTGTTCCTAAATCTAATGATGCAATATTTATAAAAAACGACGAAAGGGAAAACAAAAACGCTCCGCCGAGCATATCCCCCATAAATCCCAGCGGAAGCGGATAAGCAGTCAAAACCGGAATCAAAAGCGTTATGAGTATCATCGAAACAAAAGAAACGAACGGCGCCGATTTAAATACAAACGAGGCATCCTTCGGTATTAAAATTTCTTTATGGAAAAGTTTATAAAGGTCGTAATAAGGCTGAAAAACGGAAGGTCCAGTTTTGCCCTCGATTATTTCTTCTATTTTGCCGATAAATCCGGCAATAAACGGGGAACAAACGAGAACAGTAATAACTTGAAAGAGTTGAAATATGGTTGAATTTATATAGACATTCATTATAGGCTTTCAGTCTCCGTATGCATTACAATAAAATTCCAACAAATTAGTAAATACTCTCTGTTCTAAATAATATTATGTAATGTAGGAGTCATCAGCCTTTTAATGAATAAAGGCGCGGTATTTTTAAAGATTATACTCAGGCAAACCCCATTGCCTGAGCCTTAAATTAATTATACGGATTATTTTAAAATTGTCAATAAAAAAATTATAGAAGTGCATCATAGATAATATGATATTGCATTTTTTTGCATCACGGTAATCTTTGAAACGGCAGTTTTTGAAAGTTCATAGAGTTTTCCGAGAACGTCGAATTTTATCGGAGTTTTTTCAGCACATCCCTGAATTTCGACTATGTTGCCGCTGCCGGTTAAAACGAAATTAAAATCCAATTCCGCAGTCGAATCTTCGGAGTAATCGAGGTCTAATAAAATCTCGCCGTTTACTATGCCTATGCTTATCGCGGCAACGGAATCGTAAAACGGCATTTTTTCGATTTTTCCCTGCTTTATCAGATTTGAGAATGCAAGATGGGCGGCAACATAAGCCCCCGTTATCGAAGCCGTCCTCGTCCCGCCGTCGGCGCTAATAACGTCGCAGTCTATCAATAAAGTTATCCCCGGAAAATAGGAAAAATTGATCACCGACCTTAGCGACCTGCCGATTAATCTCTGTATTTCCTGAGCCCTTCCGTTTACTTTTCCTTTTGCGGAGTCTCTCGGTATCCTGTTTTGGGCTGACCTCGGAAGCATGGAATATTCACCGGTAAGCCAGCCTTCGCCTTTGTCTTTTAAAAACGGCGGCACTTTATAATCGACGGACGCAGTGCATATCACTTTGGTATCACCGGCTTCTATCAAGCACGAACCTTCGGCATATTTCATATAGCCGGGGATAATATTCACGGTTCTCATTTCATCTGCGGCTCTGTTATTATTCCTATTCAAAGTTTATTCTGCTCCCATTTTTTATTTTTAATAAAAAACATGTAAAGATCCTTTAAATTGACCGAGTTTAGTAATTGAACATTCATAAGAGAACATAAAGCGGGAATATCGTTCAGCAAAGATTCTTTATCCGAAACCACCGTTAAAACGTCATTCTGCTTTAAAGTTTTAAGCTTATGGACGACCGCCCATACCGGAGGTCCTCAGCAAAGCCCCCTGATATCAAGTACGATACCGCCGTAATTCAAACCCGATTTAATCTCCATTTTTACCTCTTTTTGGTTATTTTAAGTTTTTATCAGCCGATTAACTTATTTTAACCTTAACCGCCGCATCCAAGATACCGTTAATGAAAGCCGGCGACTCGTCGTTTCCGAATTTTTTAGCTATCTCAATTGCTTCGTTAATAACGACATTTTTGGGGGTTTCGGGAATAAATAAAATCTCGTAAATAGAAAGCCTTAAAATATTCCTATCAACTCTCGACATTCTTTCAATAGTCCAGTTTTTAGCCAGCGCCTTGATAAGACCGTCGATTTTTTCTAAATTTATTAAAGTTCCCCGTACGATATCCGCAAAGAAATTAAAAATCTGAGAAATATCCTTTTTCCTGTTTAAATCTTCTTTAGTTTTTATAAATCCGTCCCGCATAAGACTTTCTGAGGCAAAGTCATTATAAAAACAATTTATTTTATAGTCTAAATTGCTTATGTTTCCGTCTTCTTCGTATAAAAACTGTAAAGCAAGTTCTCTCGCCTTTCTTCTTTTTGTCATAAATAATTAAAGCTCAACTCTTCTTAATTTTTGCGTAAAGGCTTGCCATTTCGACGGCAGACATTGCCGCATCGAAACCCTTATTTCCCATTTTCGTACCGGCGCGCGATATCGCCTGTTCGATAGATTCCGCCGTTATAATTCCATAGCTCACAGGAATATTATAATGTATCGAAAGTTCTGAAATTAATTTTGTTACTTGATTCGACAGCAAATCAAAATGGGTAGTTTCGCCTCTTATCAGCGTTCCAAGACAGATTACGGCATCATATTTTTTTGTTTCCAACAGCATTTTCACCGCCATAGGAATTTCAAACGCCCCCGGAACCCTCGCGACGGATATGTTATCCTCGTTAGCTCCCGTCCTTTTTAAGTAATCCAAAGCCCCGTCCAGCAGTTTGCTATTAATAAAATCGTTAAATCTGGATATAACAATACCGAACCTAAAACCTGCCGCTTTAAGCTCACCCTCTATTAAATTAAAATTACCCATTGTTTGCGCTCCTGTAATTTAATTTTATTATTTCATTTTTAATATGTGTCCTAATTTTTCTTTTTTTGTTTCTAGATAGTGTCTATTAGTTTCATTCGGACATATCTCAACCGGAACTCTTTCGACCACGCTCAGCCCGTATCCTTCAAGCCCGATTATTTTTTTAGGATTATTGGTTATAAGCCGCATTTTACCGACGCCCAGATCTACTAAAATTTGAGCGCCTACCCCGTATTCTCGTAAATCGGGTTTAAATCCTAATTTTTCGTTTGCCTCAACGGTATCGTAACCTTCATCCTGAAGATTATAGGCTTTTAATTTATTTACAAGACCGATACCTCTGCCTTCCTGCATTAGATAAAGCACAACGCCTCTGCCTTCCTTGTCTATCATCTCCATAGCCGAATGTAATTGATCTCCGCAGTCGCATCTCATAGAACCGAATATATCACCCGTAAGACATTGAGAATGGACCCTGACTAAAACGGGTTCGTCTTTATTAATTTCTCCTTTTACAAGAGCTATATGCTCTTTAAAATCGATATCGTTGGAATAAACTATAATTTTAAAATCTCCCGCAAATTCCGTAGGTATTTTAGATTCCACAAGACGCTTGACATGTTTTTCATGTTTAAGTCTGTAATTTATCAAATCTTTTATAGTTAAAATCTTTATATCGAATTTTTTTGAAAATTTTATTAAATCGGGCATTCTCGCCATAGTTCCGTCATCGTGCATTATTTCACATATAACGCCGTACGGCTTTAGTCCTGCTATGCGCGCTATGTCTATCGAACCCTCCGTCTGTCCCGTTCTAGTCAACACCCCTCCGTTCTTGCCCCTTAAGGGAAAAATGTGTCCAGGTCTGACTAAATCGGAAGGTTTTGCGTCGTCTTTTATGGCAGTTAATATAGTTTTTGCCCTGTCGTGCGCCGATATGCCGGTAGTGACGCCTTCTTTTGCTTCTATCGATACGGTAAACGCGGTAGTAAATTTTGACTCGTTATTGACGACCATAGGGGGAAGATCTAAGCTGTCGGCTTTGTCCTCGGTTAACGTTAAACATATCAAGCCTCTTGCATATTTTGTCATAAAATTAATAATTTCCGGAGTAGTATGTTCTGCGGCGACGACTAAATCTCCTTCGTTTTCCCTGTCCTCGTCATCGACGAGAATAATCATTTTTCCGTTTTTTATATCAAGAGCAGCTTCTTCTATAGTTGCTAAACTCATAAATATTCACCTTCCTTTTTTAATTTATTACATAAACCCATTTTCGGCTAAAAATTTCTTGGTAAGCCCATTATAAATCTCGTCCAATTTTTTAACTCCGCCGCTTTCCTGCTTTACCGCAATATCTTTTAAGCGATTAACTACCGTCCTTTCTATTATATCCGATTCAAGATTTAAATAATCGCCCGTCGTTTTGAATTTTAAATTTGTTTCGGCATATGTTAAAGGGATTATGCTTACAAAAAAAATATCCCCTTCAACCTCATTGACCGTTAGACTGATTCCGTCGATACCTATTGAGCCTTTCTTTATAATATAATTTTTAATATCGGCGTCTATACAATTTATTATTTTTATACCTAAAACTATAGAATTCCCCGTTCTTTTTTTAACCGAAATCCTGCCTATGCCATCTATATGACCCAGCACGAAATGTCCTGAAATATCCGAGTTGACGGAAAGAGCCGGTTCGATATTAACGCTTTCGTTTATTTTTAAATATTTTAATGCAGAATCGTTTAGAGTTGCAGGAGTATAATTAAAATATAAAACGGGATAGTTTATCTTTTTTACCGTAAGACAGACGCCGTTAACGGCGATGCTCTGTCCAATATACGCATTTTTTCCGGCAATTTTAACGGCTACCGACAAAAGGCCGTTATTTAAAGATTTTACGACCCCCTGTTCTTTTATTATACCGCTAAACATATCATTAAAACCTGCGAAAATTACTATTAAATTTATTAATTCTTCGGATAATACGACAAGAATATTTCATCTCCGAATTTTTTAACATTTAAACCGCCGAATTTTATTTTCTCTTTAACTTCTAAACCTAAAGGTTTAAATAAGTCAATCCCGTTTTTACTCCCTAAAATATCCGGCGTCAAATTAAAAATCAACTTGTCGTAACTTTTTTCCAGAATCAAAGAACTAAAAAGCTCAGGTCCCGCTTCTACAAGTATGCTCGTAATTTTTAGTTTGCCGCATCTTCTAAATATTTCCTGCAGGTTCAGAAACATTTTGTCTTTAATATTATTATAATATACATCGATTATAATTGCACCTTTTTCTTTTAAAAGCTTTTTTTTCTTATCTTTTTCTCTATCGTAATCGCTTGAAGTAAATATTAAAACATCTCCGTATGAGCTAAAAACTTTTGAATCGATCGGGATAATTAAACCTGAATCTAAAATTATTTTAGTCCATCTTTTAGTCAAGAATTTGTTTTTAATGCCGCCCCTGCTTTTGCGAACATCAAGCATAGGGTCGTCTTGCACGACTGTTTTTGCGGAAACCATTATTGCATCGTTTATAAACCTTAAGTAATGGGTATATTCAAGCGATTTGCCCGACGAAAGATAGGTTTTTTCTTTGCAGTTTTTATAACCTATATTGCCGTCTAAAGTTACCGCCTCTTTAATTGTTATAAACGGAAGACCGCTTATTATATTCTTAAAAAAAACTTCGTTCAGTCTTTTGGCTTTTTCTTCTAAAATTCCGTAAGTTACTTCTATTCCGCTATCCCTTAAATAATTAAACCCCCTGCCCGATACTAAGGGATTAGGGTCCTTAACCGCCGCTACTACCCTTTTTATACCGGATTCTTTTATTTTACAAACGCAAGGCGGGGTTTTCCCAAAATGACTGCATGGCTCTAAACTTACATAAATCGTTGCATCCTTTGCTTTTTCTCCTGCATTCCTTAACGCCGCAACTTCGGCATGAGGTTGCCCTGCTTTTTCGTGCCAGCCTTCGCCGACTATTACTCCGTCCTTAACTACTAATGCCCCTACCATTGGATTTGGAGAGGTTAATCCTTCGGCTTTTTTTGCAAGCTCTAAAGTTTTTAATATGAAATATTTATCCGAATTATTGCCTTTTTTAGCCATAGAATATAATGGAAAATATTCGCGGTTTATATTTTAAGACTGCTTTTTAATAAGATCGGATACATTTTCGTAAAGCTCGTTTATATCTTTAAAAGAAAGATAAACCGAAGCAAAACGAACATAACTTATGGCATCCGTATTTTTTAATTTATCGAGGACGCGTTTTCCTATCTCTTCGCTTTTTATCTCTTTTAAATTTGTTTCTTCAATCCACTTTTCCACGGATTGGACTATTTCTTCGATATTCCGGTAGGGAACGGGTCTTTTTTCGCATGCTTTTATAAGACCGTTAAGGAGTTTCTGTCTGTCAAACGACTCTCTCCTTCCGTCTTTTTTAATTATTAAAGGAGAGGAGGCAATAATAGTTTCTAAAGTAGTGAATCTTTTTCCGCAAACATTGCACTGTCTTTTTCTTTTAGTTGATCTGCCGTCTTTAGATACTCTCGAATCGACTACTTTATCGTCGTCGTTAAAGCAGAAAGGGCATTTCATATACAATATACATTAAATACATTAAATATTTTCATATAGAGGGAACTTATCGCATAAAAGTTTAACTTCTTTTTTTACGCTGTTTTTTATTGTTTCGTCATCAGGATTTTGCAGGATTTCTATTATAAGTTCGCCTATTTTTATCATTTCGCCTTCTTTCATGCCTCTGGTAGTAACTGCCGGAGTTCCGATTCTTATTCCGCTTGTAACGAAAGGAGATCTTTCGTCAAACGGAACCTTATTTTTATTGACGGTTATGCCTACCTCGTCTAAAAGCGCTTCCGCCTGCTTGCCCGTCATTTCCGACTTTCTGAAATCTACGAGCATAAGATGATTGTCCGTGCCTCCGGATATTAACGAAAAACCGTTATTTTTAAGGGTATTCGCAAGCGCAGAGGCGTTAAAAACGACCTGTCTTTGGTAATTTCTAAAATTTTCGCTTAACGCTTCCTTAAAGGCGACAGCTTTTGCCGCAATTATATGTTCCAGCGGCCCGCCCTGAATTCCCGGAAATATCGCCGAATTCAACTCTTTTTCGTACTTAGCTTTTGCCAGAATAATTCCGCCTCTCGGACCTCTTAGCGTCTTATGGGTCGTGGTCGTAACAAAATCGGCATAAGGAACCGGGCTTGGGTGAAGATCCGCCGCTACTAATCCGGCTATATGCGCCATATCCACCATAAGATAACATCCGGCTTCGTCCGCTATCTCCCTAAATTTTTTAAAATCTATAATCCTCGGATAGGCGCTTGCGCCGGCTATTATCATCTTAGGCTTATTCTGCAGAGCCGTCCTTCTCAACTCGTCATAATCGATAGTTTCCGTAGATTTGTTTACGCCGTAGGGGACTATATTAAAGTATTTCCCTGAAAAGTTTACCGGGCTTCCATGGGTTAAATGCCCGCCGTGCGATAAATCCATGCCTAAAACCGTATCGCCGGGTTTTAAAAAAGCGTAAAATATAGCCATATTGGCTTGAGATCCGGAATGAGGCTGAACGTTTGCGTATTCGGCTTTAAAAATTTCTTTGATTCTATCGATTGCCAGCTGTTCTATATTATCTATAAAGCCGCATCCTCCGTAATATCTTTTTTTAGGATACCCTTCGGCATATTTATTCGTCAAAACAGATCCCTGCGCCTGCATAACGGCTTTTGAAACAAAGTTTTCGGATGCTATAAGTTCTAACGAATTTCTCTGTCTATCGATCTCCTTTCCTATAAAATCGTAAACTTCCCTGTCCGTTTCTTTTAAATCTTCAAAATTCAATTTATCCCACCTTTCGCATATAAATTAATTTTTTAATTTTTCAATTGAAGTAATTTTCGAAATTCTGTTTTCATGCCTGCCGTCTTCGTAATGCGAAGACATAAACTTATCTACATACCTTTCCGCCTCGGTAGGAGTAGTAGTTCGCCCGCCCATAGTAATAATATTTGCGTTGTTATGCGCTTTTGCGACCTCCGCTGTATATTCATCGTGGACTAAGGCGGCTCTTATACCGTCAACTTTATTTGCCGCTATATCCATACCAATACCCGTTCCACAAACAAGTATCCCGAAAGAGCTTTTATCCTTATCCTCCTTGACTTTTTCCGCTACCTTTAATGCGTAATCGGGATAATCCACGCTTTTTAAAGAATCAGTGCCAAGGTCGAGGTATTTTAAACCTTTTCTTTCAAGGCTTTCTTTTATGGATTCTTTTAATTCAAAACCGGCGTGGTCGGAACCTAAATAAATCATTTATGTTTTAATCCTCCCATTTTTTAAAAACTAATGTGGCGTTAGTTCCGCCAAAACCGAAAGAGTTCGATATCGCATACTTTATATCGGCTTTTTGCGCGGTATTCGGAACATAATCGAGATCGCACTCGGGATCAGATTCTTCCAGATTAATAGTAGGCGGCATAATACCGGAGTCGACGGTAAGAACGGTTGCAACGGCTTCTATACCGCCTGCTGCTCCGAGCGCATGCCCTATCATAGATTTAATAGAACTGATTTTGAGTTTTTTCGCATTCTCTCCAAAAAGCTGCTTAATAGCCTTGGTTTCATTCAAGTCGTTATAATAAGTGGATGTTCCGTGAGCATTGACGTAATCTACGTCAGCCGGCGTTAAGCCTCCGTCTTCGATCGCATTTTTCATACTATAGTATGCTCCGGTAGCTTCCGGATCCGGCGTAGATAAATGATAGGCGTCTGAAGATACGCCGTATCCAACTATCTCGGCATATATTTTTGCCCCTCTTTTTATGGCTTCATTCATTTCTTCCAGAATAACGATGCCGGAGCCTTCGCTTACTACGAATCCGTCTCTATTTTTTTCAAAAGGCCTTGATGCTTTAGTAGGTTCGTCGTTTCTTGTGGAAAGCGCCTTCATCGCGTTAAAACCTGAAATACATAAAGGGGACACGGTAGATTCTGCCCCCCCTGCTATCATAGCGTCTGCATCCCCTCTGGCAATAATTTTATATGCGTCTCCTATGGAATTTGTTCCTGTGGAACAAGCAGAAACTGTACTGGCATTAGGACCTTTGGCTCCGGTCATTATAGAAACCTGTCCCGGGGCAAGGTTTATTAAAAGCATCGGAATGAAAAAAGGTGAAATCTTTTTTGGACCGCCTTCCAAAAGCATAGTGTGATATTTTTCTATGGTCACCAACCCGCCGATGCCGGCTCCTATCCATACTCCGACCCTGTGGGCATTGGCATTCGTGATTTTAAGTCCGGACATATCTAATGCCATTTTAGAACAGGCAAGAGCATAATGTATGAATTGATCCATTTTTTTTATTTCTTTTTTT
>DAHWHJ010000105.1:0-3742 GCA_027335745.1 bacterium
TTATAAAATTTCCGGCATATACATGCTTTGTTAAAATGACGATATTTTTTGTATCGTAAAGTTTACAGTTTAACTTTACGTAACTTACCGGAAATTTATTTTTATTTACTAAATAGCCGGTAATTAACAGATTGTTCTCAGGCAGTACTTTAGATTTATAAACAACGGTTTTCAACCCGAATAATTTTATATTCGTATTATTGCCTGGGAATAATGTTTTAAATAAATATGCCGCCGACAACAGCGCGGCTATTCCTAAAAGTAAATAAAATATTTTTTTGAACCCGGCTTTGTTTTTTTCTTTTTTAGGCGGAATTTCTTTTTCGATTTTATCCGATTTTTTTTCGTTGAATATAATCTCTGATAAATCATCCCCTTTGTCTATTTTTCCTATAGAAAAACCTTTTTTGGATTTGTTGTCATCCCCAAAGAGTTCGTTTTCCTCATCGCCTAATTTCCAGTTATCCATATTTTATTTTTTTTAACGCCCCTTTAAATATTTTATATAATATTTTATCATATAAAATATTCTTTGCATAATCCAAAGTTATAATTTAATACCGCTTGAACAATTAATATCTATATATTATAATTTAATTAAACAAGCTAATATAAATACCGGAAGCGATCGGAGGGCTGGTGCCCCTCTTTGACTTCAAATCAATAGTTGTCCCATAAAGGGCAAGGCGGGTTCGATTCCCGTACGCTTCCGCCATAAAATAAGGAGGGTTTAAAATGCCTTTGATTTCCGCAAAATCAATTCTCGAGGATGCAAATAAAAAGGGTTATGCCGTAGGAGCTTTTAACGTTAACAATATGGAATTTCTACAGGCGATATTCTCCGCCGCAGATTCCGAAAAATCTCCTATTATAATTGCCGCAAGCGAAGGCGCTATGAAATATGCCGGTCCTGAAATGCTCTACTCTATGGTTAAGACGCTTTCGGATAAATATCCCCAAATTCCGGTCGCTCTTCATTTAGACCACGGTTCTAATTTGGCTGCGGTCATGTCGGCGGTAAAAGCTGGATTTACTTCTGTTATGATTGACGCTTCGCATTTTCCGTTTGAAGAAAATCTTAAGATAACCAAACAGGTCGTAGGCGTATGTCATCCGGTGGGCATTTCGGTTGAGGCCGAACTTGGAAGGCTTCAGGGAGTCGAAGACAATGTTTCCGTTGCCGAAAGAGACGCCGTCCTCGTTAATCCGGAAGAAGCAAGCAACTTTGTTTCGGCATCGGGTATAGACTTCCTCGCTCCGGCGATAGGAACTTCTCACGGAGCGTTTAAATTTAAAGGCGAAGCCAAACTTGATTTTGAAAGATTAAAAAAAGTTAAAGAATTAACCGGTATTCCGCTTGTTCTTCACGGGGCATCTTCCGTTCCTGAAGCGGCATCGAAAAAATTTGAAGAATTTGGCGGAAATTTAAAGGGGGCAAAGGGAGTTCCGTTCGACGTCCTGAAAGACGCGATAAAATTCGGCATCAATAAAGTCAATACGGATACCGACCTGCGAATCGCCTTTTTGGCAAAGGTAAGAGAAAGCGTTGCAACGGATAAATCGCAGATAGACCCGAGAAAGATTTTTGGTCCGGCAAGAGATTATGTTACGGAAGTCATAAGAGAAAGAATGAAAGTTTTGGGTTCTTCGGGCAGAATTTAATTATCTTGCGGCTAAAATTTTTATAAAGAAAACTACTAATATAAGGGATAGAAAAATAAAAGGCAGAAGAAGAGCCGTAATCGACCTCGCAGTAGAAAGTTCGTTGGTTTCTTTAATTCCTATAATCAATAATGCCGCAAACCATGCGGCTGATATGTTATACCCGAATAGGGGAAATATCGAGAAAACCCCTACCCCCGAAGCATATCCGATTATCCTGAAGGTATTTTTTATACCCTGCTTTCCTCCCATAAGCATTACGAACCCGTGTATTATAATAGTAAACAGCGTAAGAAAAATCGTATATAGCATCCCCAGCAACAGTAAAAGAAAAATAACGCCGATAACTATATATAAAATCATAAAATTTTTATCGGTAAAAAAAAGCGGGATTTTAGGCAGGACGGCGTAGTTTCTATAAAAACCTATCTTAAAAAAAATTACTTCCCAAAAGAATGAAAAAACTAAATTTATATAGGTAAATATTATCGCGTAAAAATAAGGCCGGAATATACCGGCCTCTATTCCAGACTCGGAATCGTTTAATTCTTTATAGAATATTTCCGGGGTAAAAAGGGATTTTTTCCATGTCCTAAATAACGCTTTAAAAAATCCGGTTTTTTTTATATCGTCAAAATCAACCATTTTTTTTCAATTCCTCCTTTAACATTCGACCGCTTCTTTAGCTTCTTTCCCTTCTTTATCTAATTTATAAATTATGCTGTCGGCAAGAGCGGTGTAGGATGCTTCTATAATGTTTTCGGATACGCCCAGAGTAGTCCATTTTTCTTCTTTATCCGAAGATTCTATTAATACCCTTACATAAGAAGCCGTTCCCGATTTTGTTTTACTATTTATCACTCTTACCTTAAAATCCGTCAATTTCATTTCGTTTAATACCGGATAAAATTTGACGAGAGCTTTTCTCAACGCATTGTCTAAAGCGTTTACCGGTCCATCTCCTACGGCGACCGTATGCTCGGTTTTACCTTTGACTTCTATCATTACGACGGCTTCGCTGAAGATATTTTTATCCACGGTTTTTTCTATATTCACCCTGAATGCGATGAGTTTAAAATATTCCTTGTTTTTATAGTCTTGAGACGAATATTTATTTAAAAGAATTTTAAAAGAACCGTCGGCGCTCTCGAAATTAAATCCTAAGCTTTCAAGTTCTTTAATTTTATTCAAAAGTTCCGCTTCCCGGGACGCGGAAAGAACGCCGATGTCTAATCCTATCTCTTTTGCTTTGGCTTCTATGTTGCTTTTGCCCGATAAATCGGAAATCAAAAATCTTCTGTTATTACCGACAAGCGAAGGGTCGATATGTTCGTAAGAAGAAGGGTTTTTTAAAACCGCGTTTGCATGAAGCCCCGCCTTATGCGCGAATGCGCTTTCTCCGACGTACGGCATATTTTTAACGGGGGTATTGTTTGAGATTTCATCGATTAATCTGCTTACTTTGAGAAGATTCTTTAGTCTTTCTTTTCCTATAGTCCTGAATCCGGTTTTTAATTCCAGATTTGGAATAATAGATGACAGATTGGCGTTTCCCGTCCTTTCCCCATAGCCGTTTATCGTCCCCTGAATATGCCGGACGCCGCCAAAAACTGCGGTAATAGTATTTGCTACGGCACAGTCCGTATCGTTATGGGTATGGATTCCAAGACTCTTTATATTTATTTTATAGCGTGTTTTAAGTTTATCTATTGTTTCAGAAATATATAACGGTAATGAGCCGCCGTTAGTATCGCATAAAACGACTTTGTCGGCTCCGGCTCTAAGCGCCGCATTCAGGGTTTTCACGGCGTAATCCTCGTTGTTTTTAAATCCGTCGAAAAAGTGTTCCGCATCAAAAAATACCTTTTTTCCGCATGATTTTAAAAACTCGATAGAATCCGATATGATATCCAAGTTTTCGTTTAAAGATATCTTAAGAACGCTTTCTACATGTAAATCCCAAGATTTACCGAAAATAGTAATATAATCCGCCGCCGTTTCGCCGAGAATATTTAAGCCCGCATCTTCTTTTGCAGTTATATTTTTTTTTCTGGTGCTTCCGAATGCCGTTAATTTAGAA
>DAHWHJ010000112.1:0-27776 GCA_027335745.1 bacterium
CCGGAAGATGGGAATATAATATATTTACTATGATACATTCAAAATCCAAAGAAGACGCTCTTAGCGTTATGGAACGGATTTCTTCGCTTACGGGGATCAATGACCGCGACTCCCTCGAAAGCATTAAAGAATTTAAAAAAGTAAGGGTGCAATATTATGTTTAATCAAACCGAACTGCTGACCGAGTTTTTTTTATATCCTTTAATCTTATGTTCTATTATTGCGCTTGCCATTATAATAGAACGTTTTTACAGCCTCAGAAAATCTAAAATATTTCCGGTAGAGTTTCTTGCTAACGTCGAAAAATCTATTAAAGAAGGCGATATCGAAAAGGCAAAGGGTATGTGCATAACGGCAAAGACCCCGATAGCGAAAATTTATCTTTCCATTATAGACAACTATAAAAATTCCTTAGATACTATTAAATTAGAAGTCGAAGAATCAGGCAGGAGAGCATATTTAGACCTTGAGAAGAATCTCGAAGGATTGAGCGCGATAACGACTATCGCTCCGCTTTTAGGGCTTCTTGGAACCGTAGTAGGAATGATTAAGGCGCTTAGCGCCGTATCCTATCAGAGCGGCATTACGAATCCGCATCTTCTTGCGCTAGGTATCTCCGAAGCGTTATATTCGACCGCCATAGGGCTGATAATAGCTATAATATCGTTTTTATTTTTTAAATATTTTGCTTCTAAAGCTTTTAACTTCGGAGCGGCAATGGAAGATACCGCGTCGAGGGTTATATCTTTTATGAAAAACGATTAATTATGAAGTTTACATCTAAAAGAAAACCCGACCCCATAATAAATGTTATCAATATGGTTGACGTTTTTTTAACCCTGTTGATATTTTTTATGATGACGACTACTTTTACTTCAAGCTACGGCATAAAAATTCATCTGCCTAAATCCGGAGTAAAATCATTTACCTCGTCTAAAAAGCCTATAACTATTTACATTACGAAAGCGGGTAAAATATTTTATAAAAACAAAGAATTGTCTAAAAAGGAATTATCTTTATTCTTGAAACGCATAAAGACTTCTGAAAGTAATCCAACGATTATTATCAAAGCCGATAAAGAATCTACCGCTTCGAGCATTGTAAACGTTATGGGTTTAAGCATAGAAAATGGGCTTTATAAAATTGCCATAGCGACGAAAAAGTAAAAATATAGTAAAAATAAAGTAAACGCAATAATTCACTTACTCAGGAGGTTAAACTTGATAGATAGATATTCTCTTCCGGAAATTTCAAAAATATGGTCTCTTGAAAATAAGTATCAAACATGGCTTAAAGTAGAACTTGCCGTCTGTGCGGCATATAACAAGATAGGTAAAATTCCGGATGCTTCATACGACAATATTATTCAAAAAGCTAAGTTTAACGTCCACGAAATAGAAGAGATAGAGCGCGTTTCAAGACACGACGTCATAGCCTTTTTAACCGACGTGGCAAAATACGTCGGCGAAGACTCGAGGTTTATTCATCTGGGTCTTACATCCTCCGACGTCGGCGATACATCTTTTTCTTTAATATTAAGAGAAGCGCTCGAACTTATTTTAAAGAAAGCCGAGGTGCTCAAGGAATCTCTTAGAAATCAGGCGTTAAGACATAAGTTTACGCCGGAAATGGGGAGAACTCACGGAATACATGCCGAGCCTGTTACTCTCGGTTTTAAGCTCTTGATATTTTACGAAGAAATTAAAAGAGCCGAAGAAAGAATTAAAAATGCGATTCATTCGTCTTCGTTCGGCAAACTTTCGGGGGCGGTCGGAACATATGCCAACATACCTCCCGAAGTAGAAAAGATTGCGCTGGAACAGTTGGGACTTAACCATATTTTATCCAATCAGGTTATCCAAAGAGACGTTTATGCGGATGCCTTTTACGCTCTTGCGTCCCTTGCGGCTTCCTGCGAAAAAATTGCGTTAGAAATCAGGCATCTTATGAGAACCGAGGTTTCGGAACTTGAAGAGCCGTTTGCGCCGGGTCAAAAAGGGTCTTCGGCTATGCCGCATAAGAAAAATCCCATAATATCGGAAAACATCTGCGGGCTTTCGAGGGTTTTAAGGTCAAATCTTATAGCGTCTTTAGAAAACATACCGTTGTGGCACGAAAGAGATATATCTCATTCGTCCGTCGAAAGAATCATAGGGCCGGATTCCACTATTCTTGCATATTATATTCTTCACCAGCTGACCTATCTAATAGACAACTTAGTCGTCAACAAAGAAAATATGCTCAAAAATATAGACCTGACCAAAGGGGTCATTTTTTCCCAGAAAGTCCTTCTATCATTAGTAGATAAAGGAATGTTGAGGGAAGAGGCATATAAAATAGTTCAAAAACTTGCCCATGAAAGCATTCAAACGCAGAGCGGGTTTAAGGAATTATTAAAAAAAGACCCCGCCGTGTCGAACCTTTTGCCGCCGGAAGAAATAGAAGCCATATTCGATATAAATTATTATTATAAATATATAAACTATATATTCGACAGGTGTAACGCCGAATAACCGGATCGTTCAAATCCGGGAGGAAAAAAAATGACGAAGAAAGCATTTATCAAGGTTATGTTGAAAGAAGAAGTCTTAGACCCGCAGGGTAAAGCCGTTTTATCGGTTCTAAAATCTTCCGGCTACGACAACGTTAAAGACGTCAGGGTCGGAAAATATATCGAAGTGGACATGGATGAGAGGAAAACGGGTTCACTCGGGGACGAAGCGGAAGAAATTTCCGAAAAGGTCCTGTCAAATCCGCTAATAGAAGAATTCAGCATAGAAATTAAATAAAATAAATCAAGATAAATTAAGATGAATAATAAAAGCATAAAAGCGGGAATTACGGTTTTTCCCGGTTCAAATTGCGATTTTGACGTTTTCCGTGTTTTAAAGACGGTATTTGGCGTAAACGTATCTTTTATATGGCATAAAGATAAGTTAAAAGACCTGAACGAATACGATTTTATCGTTATCCCCGGCGGCTTTTCATACGGGGATTATTTAAGGTCCGGCGCTCTTGCCGCAAGAAGTCCGATTATGGAATTAGTTAAAGATTATGCGGTAAACGGCGGCATAGTGCTCGGCATATGCAACGGTTTTCAAATTCTTCTCGAAGCCGGACTTTTGGGCGGGGCTATGCTTACGAACGATTCTTTAAAGTTCGAGTGTAAGGATGTATATTTAAAGACGCTTAATACGGAAACGCCTTTTACCTGCGCCGTTAAAAAAGATTCCGTCCTTAAAATGCCTATAGCGCACCATGACGGCAACTATTTTGCAACGAACGACATAATAGACTGTTTAAATAAAAATAGCGGCATTATTTTTAAATACTGCGACGAGAAAGGCAATGCCTCTCCCTATTCAAATCCTAACGGTTCTCTTTATAATATTGCGGGTATTTCAAACGAAACTAATAACGTAATGGGGCTTATGCCCCATCCGGAGAGGTCTTCGGAAAAAATACTCGGAAGCGGAGACGGCGGTTATATTTTTAAATCGATTATTAAATATATAAAAGAAAAATAAAATGAATAAAACGAAAAAAGCGGCTAAACCAGCTGAAAAACTTTTTGGCTTAGCGGCGGAAGAATACGAAAAAATTTCGGAACTTTTAGGACATAATCCGGACGATTTTGAACTCGGCATATTTTCGGCTATGTGGTCGGAACACTGTTCTTATAAAAGTTCTAAAGTCTATCTTAAAACACTGCCTACGGAAGGGGGCAAAGTCCTCATAGGGCCGGGAGAAAATGCGGGGGTGGTCGATTTTGGAGACGGCGACGTACTCGTATTTAAAATGGAAAGTCATAATCATCCGTCATTCATAGAACCTTTTCAGGGTTCGGCAACGGGAGTAGGCGGAATTATGCGCGATATTTTTACAATGGGCGCAAGACCCGTGGCAAACCTTAATTCTTTAAGGTTTGGAAGTTTTTCTCATCCGAGGACGCCTTATTATCTTTCCGAAGTAGTTAAAGGAATAGGCTTTTACGGAAACTGCATGGGCGTGCCGACGGTAGGCGGGGAAGTCGTATTCGACGAATGTTATAACGATAATATACTCGTTAATGCGTTTACTATAGGCATAGCGAAAAAAGACGGCATATTTCTTTCTTCAAATTGCGAAGTAGGAAATATCGTAGTTTACGTCGGTTCGGCGACCGGAATGGACGGCATTCACGGAGCTACTATGGCTTCGGAAGAATTTGATTTAAAAAAGAACAAGAAAAGAAGCACCGTTCAGGTAGGCGACCCATTTACGGAAAAACTGCTTCTCGAAGCATGTTTAGAGGCTATGGAAAAGAAATTGATTGTTTCCATTCAGGATATGGGCGCGGCGGGACTTACGAGTTCGTCCTTTGAAATGGCGGATAAAAGCGGAAAAGGAATGATTATAGACTTAGACGCCATACCGCTAAGGACTTCGGGAATGACGCCGGTAGAAATGATGCTTTCCGAATCGCAGGAAAGAATGCTTCTTGCCTGCGAAAAAGAGAAATTCGGAGAATTAAAAGACGTTTTCGACAAATGGGGATTAAACTGCGTCATAGCCGGCGAGGTGATAAAAGAAAAAGTCATAAAGTTTTATTATAAGTCGAAAATTTATAAAACACTTGACGTGGACGTTGTCGTTAACGGACCGGAATATAAAAGACCTGCAAAAAGACCGACCTACTTAGAAAATATCAAATACGTAAACATAAACGATTATAAAATTCCGGAAAATTTAAACGATATCGCCGTTAAGATTATTACGCATCCTAATATAGCTTCCAAGAGAAAGGTTTTTACTCAATACGACTATACGATAGGAACGGCAACCATCGTTCCGCCCGGTTTTTCCGCAGCCGTTCTCAGGGTTAACGGAAACCGCCTTAATAGTAATAAAGGTTTTTTACTTAACGCAAGCGGAAACTCCAGATATACGTATTTAGACCCTTTTACCGGCGGCGCGATAGCGGTAGTAGAATGCGCCCGCAATATAACCGCCTGCGGAGGCTCTCCGGTTGCGGTTACGGACTGCCTTAACTTTGCGAGCCCCGAAGACCCGGAAGTCATGTGGCAGTTCGCCTCGGCGGTAGAGGGCATAAAATCTGCCGCAATTAAATTAAATACTCCGGTTATAAGCGGAAACGTCAGTTTTTACAACGAAACGGCAAAAAAAGACGGAGATAAATCTTACGTTTCAAAAATATATCCGACCCCCGTTATAGGTATGCTTGGATTTATAGACGACGTTAATAATGCGGTAACGCCTTATTTTAAAGACGAAGGGGACGAAATATATCTGTTGGGTTTTCTTAAAGGCAATCTCGGCGGCGGTTTATATATGGAGCTTGCGCATAACGATTTCCGCCAAAAGCCCGCAGATATAGATTTAGATTATGAAGTCCGTCTTCAAAATTGTTTAAGAGCATTAATAAGCAAAGGGTTTATTAAAAGCGCCGCCGACGTAAGCGAAGGCGGAATGTTTACGGCTCTGGCGGAAGGCGCCGTAACTAATCCGGGGAAGACCCTCGGATTTGCCGTAGATTACGATATTAAAGGGCATAAAATAAGAATAGACGAATTTTTATTTTCGGAATTCGAGCAGGCGTTTATAGTAACTATGGATAAAGAATTAAGAAGCGGCAGACAGGAGTCCGATATAACTAAAATCCTTAAGGAATACGGTATAAAATTGGAAAAAATAGGCGCGGTCGAAAAAGACGAAATGAAAATTAACGGCACAATAGACTTAAAAAGTGGTAAAATAAAAGAAGAGTACTATTCGGCAATTTAAAAAATCTGTTTAAAAATTAAAGGAAAGGGACGGCGGTTTTTAAAAATGGAAGAGATAAAGGACGAATGCGGAGTATTTGGCATATATAACAATGAAGAGGCGGCTAAGATTACCTATCTGGGGCTTTATGCGCTCCAGCACAGGGGGCAGGAATCCTGCGGCATTGCATCTTCCGATGCGGGTAATTTATATTTTCATAAAAGCCTCGGTCTTGTAAGCGACGTATTTAAAGAAAACACGCTCTCCCAGCTTAAAGGCAAAAACGCTATAGGACACGTCAGATATTCCACAGCCGGCGAAACGCTTCTTAAGAACGCACAACCGCTCGTCGCCGATTATTATTACGGCTCTATCGCCGTAGCGCATAACGGGAATATTACCAATTCGCTCCTAATAAAAGACGAACTTGAAGAAAACGGTTCGATATTTTCTTCTACGTCGGACACGGAAGTCGTAATACATTTAATCGCTTCATCTACGGAAAGCCTCCTCATAGACAGGGTCGTAAATTCTTTAAAAAGGTTGAAAGGCGCGTATTCTTTCCTTTTTCTTTCCGAAAAAGAGATAATTGCCGCAAGAGATCCTTATGGATTCAGACCTCTCGTTATTGGAAGGCTCAACGGTTCGTTGGTCTTTGCTTCCGAAACCTGCGCGCTCGACCTTATAAACGCCGAATATATAAGGGACGTTAAGCCCGGCGAAGTGATATTAGTCAACGGAGAAGGCGCAAAAAGCTTTTTTCCTTTCAAGCTGGAAAAAAACTCTAACTGCGTCTTTGAACTTATATATTTTTCTAGACCCGACAGTATTTTTAACGGGAAATCCATTTACAGCCTGCGGATTCAAATGGGCAAAGAACTCGCGAAAGAATCCACGCCCGATGCCGATATCGTCATACCCGTTCCCGATTCGGGAGTGCCGGCGGCGTTAGGGTTTTCAAAAGGTTCGGGAATTGATTTTGAAATGGGTTTTACCAGAAACCACTATGTAGGAAGAACTTTTATAGAGCCTAAAAAGTCTATAAGACATTTCGGCGTCAAGGTTAAACTTAACCCCGTTCCCGACGTCATCAGGGGCAAAAAAGTCGTCGTCGTGGACGACTCCGTCGTCAGGGGGACCACGTCTAAAAAAATAGTCGATATGCTTAAACTTGCCGGAGCTAAAGAAATTCATCTGCGTTTAAGCTCTCCTATGGTTATAGCGCCTTGTTTTTACGGAATAGACACTCCCGTCAGGGAAGACCTTATGGCGGCTAAATATACCGAAAAAGAGATAAACGCCAAACTCGGCGCTACGACCACGAGATTTCTTTCCATAGACGGTTTAAGAAGAGCCGTAGGGAACGGCGTAAATTTCTGCGAAGCATGTTTTTCAAACGTTTATCCTCAAGAAATAGACTGCGAATCCGAATATGAAAATCAGACGCAGTTAAAACTTTTCAGCAAAGAAATTTTTTAAATTTAATTTTCTAAAGGGGGACAGACTTAAGTCTGTCCCCGGTTATCTATGGACGATATAAAAAGCGTAGTATTAAACGCTATAAAGACCCTGTGCTACGAGAAAAAAGAATTTACGCTCGCTTCCGGGAAAAAGAGTAATTTTTATATAGATTTGCGGAGAATTTCTTTCGACGGAGAATATTTATATCTTATCGGAAAATTGTTATACGACGAAATTAAAAATATTAAGGATTTAAAATTTTCGGTTATCGCAGGCGTTCCGGTCGGAGGCATCCCTTTAATTTCGTCGATACTGACGGCAAGTTATTTAGACGAGAACCCTTTAAAATCCGTGGTTATAAGAAAAGAAAAAAAAGAATACGGCAAGGGCAGGCTCATAGAGCCGGCGCAGTTTTTATCCAAAGGGGCGAATATTCTTATAGTCGAAGACGTCGTTACCACGGGCGGTTCTATTTTAAAAGCCGTAAGAAACGCAAGGGAAGAAGGTTACGAGATAACGGATGCGGTCTGTATGGTTGACAGGCAGGAAGGCGGAGCCGAATTTCTCAAAGAAAACGGCATTAATCTGCATTCGGTTTTTACTAAAGCAGATATAATTGGATAGTTATGAAAAGAAGATTTTTATTAATTATTTTATTTTTTGTCGTTTCCGTTCCCCTGTTTTATCTTTCAGGATGTTCGGTTTTTAGTTCGCTGGGGATCCCTCCCGCCGTTCAATCCTCCGGCGGATACAAGTCCGCACTGCGAAAAGCGACGCGAAAAGCCGATATTTATAATAAGCTTAATACGGTAATGTATATAAGGGCTACTTATTTCAATAAATCTTTCGTCCGCGCCTACGAAAAAGAATATTATAATTACTATATGAAAAAACCGGAAGGATTAAAAGACAAAACCCGCAAATACGTTACTCTTTTAGTTTCGGTTTATACTCCGCGAAAATCTTATAACAATTTAGACTCCAAACGTTCTATATGGATGGTTTATCTTTCTAATAACGAGGGCGAAAGCGTGATGCCCGTCAGCATTAAGCCTTCGCAGGAAAAAAGGGTGTTTTTAAAGAAATTTTTTCCTTACGTTACAAACTGGTCGAAGCAGTATATTATGAAGTTTCCGATATATTACGATAAGAAGGAAAACAAGCCGTTTTTAGATAGTTCGGTAAAATGGATAAAACTTGTAATTACGGGGGTAAACGGAAAAGCCGTTTTGACGTGGAATATAAATGCACTTTAACATTATCATAATAGGTTCGGGAATAGCCGGTCTTTCCCTTGCAAACAGGTTCGACGAATCCGTTTCGGTCGGTATTTTTACAAAAAAAGAAGAAGCCGAATCAAATACTAACTATGCTCAGGGCGGACTTGCCGCCGTTACGAACCTAAATAAAGATTCATACGAAAAGCATATTCAAGACACTTTGACCGCCGGGGACGGTCTTTGCGACGAAAAAATCGTCCGAATGGTCGTCGAAGAAGGACCGGGCATTGTAAAAGACTTGTTAAACTGGGGCGTAAATTTTGCAAAATATTCCGAAAACAAAAAGGAATTCGACCTCGGAAGAGAAGGCGGGCATTCGGAAAGAAGGGTCCTTCATGCGGGTGATATTACCGGAAGAGAAATAGAAAGAGCGCTTGTAGAAACTTCAAGAAAAAAGCCGAATATAAAAATATTCGAAAATCACATAGGCATCGATTTAATAACCTCTCGCAAACTAAAAATACAAAATGAAAATGAAAATAGAGTTCTCGGAGCATATTTTTTAAACAAAGAAACGGGAAAAACTATTACGGTTGGAGCGGACGTCGTCGTTTTGGCTACCGGAGGAGCCGGAAAAGTTTTTCTTTATACGTCTAATCCCGATATTTCAACCGGCGACGGAATAGCTATGGCTCGAAGAGCCGGAGCTAAAATCGCAAATATGGAATTTTACCAGTTCCATCCTACTATACTTTATCATCCCGAGGCAAAGTCGTTTTTAATTTCCGAGGCGCTCAGGGGAGAAGGCGGGACGTTAAGATTAAAAGACGGGACGCCTTTTATGGATAACGTCCATCCCTTAAAGAGCCTTGCGCCGCGCGATATCGTGGCAAGGACGATAGACTTCGAGCTTAAAAGGACGGGGGACGAATGCGTATATCTCGATATGACGCATAAAAGCAGGGAATTTTTAGAAAAACGCTTCCCCGATATATTTAAAACGACCCTCGGTTTCGGCATCGATATGTCGAAAAAATGGATTCCCGTCGTTCCCGCCGCCCATTACCTTTGCGGAGGCGTTTTAACCGACGAAAACGGTTTAACTTCCGTAGAAAGTTTATATGCCGTAGGCGAGGTAGCCTGCACCGGACTTCACGGGGCAAACAGGCTTGCAAGCAATTCTCTTTTAGAAGGATGCGTTTTTGCAAAAAAAGCATACGAGGCGTCGGCGGCAACGTTTAAAAAAGCCGCAGTCCGTAAGATTGAACTTCCTGAATGGAAAGATTTCGGTTTGTCCGGCGGCGACGAGATGATAGTCGTTTCGCACAACTGGGACGAACTTAGGCGGACTATGTGGAATTATGTCGGAATAGTCCGTTCCGACAAACGGCTCGAAAGGGCAAAGCGGCGCATAGAAAACCTGCTGGCGGAAATTAAAGAATATTACTGGAATTATAAAATAACGACCGATTTATTAGAATTAAGAAATATAGCCGAAGTAGCAAATCTTATAATAACCTCCGCAATATCGAGGAAAGAATCGCGGGGAACTCATTATAATATAGATTATCCTAACAAAGACGACAAAAACTATAAGCACCCCACGGTAATATAAATTTATCGCCCCAAAAAATGCAAAGCCACTAAAACGGCAAGCATGCCGATTACTATGCTGAATCCGAAAGTAAGCTTCTTATCGACCGCGTCTATCCTGTCGTCTAACCGTTTACTCTCAGTTTCTATCCTGCCATCCAACCGTTTAATTTCAGTTTCAATTTTGTTGTCCAACCGTTTACTCTCAGTTTCAATCCTGTTGTCTAACCGTTTACTCTCAGTTTCTATCCTGCCATCCAACCGTTTAATTTCAGTTTTCAAGCCGTCAAATTGCGTTTTAAATTCGGCACTCAACTGAATTTTAAAGTTATCAAATTTTTCAGAAAAAAACTTTTCTTGAGCATCGAACCTGCTGTCGAAATATTTTTCGGGGGATACGGATAAGCTCATATTCGTATAATCTTCATTTCCTTTAATTTTTTCCATTATATATATTCTCCTTTTAATTATAACATTCAAATTAAAAATTGCAAATTTAAAAAAATATAATGTCATATAATACCATAGCCATTGTTGCGATATTATGACGTTAGTATTACAAAATCGTTAAATTTAGGTTGCGTTTATGTTAAAGACGGGCGTAAAAAATGTTGACACGTGTTCGTCACAAGAATTATAATAATATTAATAAAAGATATTTTACGGTTACTTATTAATTTTTTAAAAAAAAACAAGGGGGTATTATGGAAAGAAAAGTTAAGAATTTAAAGTCTAAAACGACCGGCGGGATAAGCATAATTAAAAACAGCGAGGCATTTACGCTTATCGAACTCGTCATGGTAATACTCTTAATAGGTATTCTGGCGGCTGTCGTCCTGCCCAAGTTCGTGAACCTGACCGGTTCGGCGAACAAGGCGGCTTCTCAGGGTGTGGTCGGCTCGCTGGGAGAAGGATTAACAAGTCAGTTGTCGAAAAATTTGGTGAATAATGATTTATCTACTTATGTTACGATTGCAGGGGTAAGTAAAGCCTCAGGTGGAACGGTTACTTTTTTGGGAACTGCCCCGGCTCTTAATGTACAGGGAAATAACCCTTACGAGAACCCTTTTCTACTTTTGCCTAATTATTCGATGCCGTCAAGCGGCTACGGTTCCGGTACCCTTTACAACTTTGGAGATCCGGTATCAATAGGGCTAACGAATGTACCTGCAAATTCATGGTGGATTAATTATGCAGCAGGAACTGCCGTTGGTCCGGGCAGCGTCGGTACCCCTGTAACATATACGCCGACATGCGATAACTCGGCCACTACTAATCCAAATTTTTTACAGCCAAGTTTTGATGTTCCTAACAATAACTATATCCTGCCTTTGGGAGCCACGGATTATGTTTATACTAATGGAAGCACCGTCGATAGCTATGCCTATTATATGGAATATTCGATACACGGCAATGTCGAGGGATTTTATCTTGTTCCTTGCCAGTCATAAGATGTAAAAATTTAAAGGGGACAGATTTATTTATTTACTTATTCCCGCCTGCGTTTGCAGGGTTTTCGGGAAATACGAGAGTCGTTAAACCAAAACCGCTTTGCCGTTTCAGGCAAGGCGGTTTTTTATTTGACAATAAATATAAATAGTAATACAATGTATATATGAATTTTGAATGGGACGAGACAAAAAATGAGGTTTTAAAACGTGGAAGGGGTATTTGCTTCGAGGATATCATAATTGCCCTACAGACCGGTAAACTATTAACGATAAAAGAACATCACAATAAGTTAAAATATCGGGGACAAAAGATATACATAATAGAATTCAACGATTATGTTTACATGGTGCCGTTTGAGGAAAGCGAAGAAAAAATAATCCTAAAAACTATTATCCCGAGCAGAAAAATGACTAAGCTATATTTAAAGAATTCAGGGGATTCAGAAAATAAAAAAGGGGTAGAATAGATGAAAAAAATGACTAAGTTAGGCAAGGAAGAAATGCAATTATTAAAAGAAGTGGAAAACGACGAGTGGGTCGATATTCCTAATATGGAAAAAGAAAAGGAAAGATATAAAAAATTAGCCCGGTCTTTTGCTCTCAAGAAGAAAAATATAAACATAAGGCTTGCCGAAAACGACCTTTTAAAACTTAAGAGTAAAAGTTTGTCCACGGGATTATCGTATCAAACCTTAGTCGCCTTTCTAATTCACCAATACGTCAGCGGAAAGATAAATATAAACGTATGAATAGAATTAAAAAGAATTAAAGCGGACAAAGAATTAAAGGGAGCAGATTTATTTTTTTGATTTTTTTGCAACAAAAGTAAACGATGCCGTATATAGCGGAAGTTCTTTTATATCTTTAAAGCCCGATTTATTTAATAATTTTATGGTTTCTTCGGCAGAGACCCTTTCCGACGCAGGAGGTCCCATTACCGGATTTACGTCTTCTTTTTTCCAGTCCAGTAGGAAAAAAGTTCCTCCGTCTTTTAAAACTCTTTTAATTTCATTTAAGTAGGCGGTTTTATCTTCTATTTCGTGAAAAACGTTTGCCAGCAAAAGAATATCGACGGAATTATCTTCGAGCGGGATAAAAAACTCTTCGCATTTGACGCATTTGATTGCGCACGAACCTTTTTCGCCTGATGGGTCTATTTCTTTATCTTTTTTTAAATTGCCGTTAAAAACGCCGAGCATTTCTTCGCTTACGTCTAAAGCAAATAACAGAAAATTCTTGTCTTTATAATTTTTGGCTCTTTTTGCTAAAGGTATGGAAAAGAAACCGCTTCCGCAGCCAAGGTCGGCAAAAACGACCGAACCGCTTTTTTTAAAATATTCATCTGCCGATTTTTCTATTTCGTCTATCAGCAACTCCGGCGGCATAATTTTGCGCCTTTCTTCCGAATCTAATCTTTTATGATTTGCGGGATTAAATTTGTGCATATATTTATTATAATATATAATATACGTGTAATTCAACTAATATAAATATAAATTATATGTCCGGCTTAAAAATAATATCGATAAACTGCGGCAGTTCTTCGGTCAAATTTTCCGTTTTTCATTATTCCGGCTTAGAAAAAAACGGCGTATCGTCGTCAACGTTGTCAAGTATCGACAGAATATTATCATGTAAAATAGAAGAGATAGGAACAGAATACGGCTCGTTTTACCTTAAAGATAAAAACAAAACGGAAAGCGGAAAAATAAATTTTATCGACCATGAAAAAGCCCTTAATTATATTTTTCAAAGAACAGGTTTATTAAAAAAAAGCAAAACCGGCGGGAACGGGGGCAGAGGCAGAGGGGGGGACGGTGGCGGGGTAGATATCGTAGTCCACAGATACGTTCACGGCGGGAAACATTATATAAAACCGTTGATTGCCGGAGAGCGCGATATAAAAAAACTAGCGGAGCTGAACGACCTTGCGCCTTTGCATAATCCCGCAAACTTAAAAGGGTTGGAAATTATGGCGTCTCTGCTTCCCGGCGCCAAGCAAGTCTGTATTTTCGATACTGCTTTTCACCGCACTATCCCGCCTTACGCCAAGATATATCCTCTTCCGGTAGAATACGCCGAAAAACTTAACATAGAAAAATACGGTTTTCACGGAATTTCTTATTCCTTTATAGTCAATTTATTAAAAATTTACGATAAAAAAATAAAAAAAACGGTAATCTGCCATCTCGGCAACGGGGCAAGCATATGCGCCGTGAAAAACGGAGAATCAATAGATACTTCTATGGGTTATACGCCCCTCGAAGGGCTTATGATGGGGACGAGATGCGGAAACATAGACCCGGAAGTTCCCTTCGTCTTAAAGAAGAAACTTAATTTAACCGACGACGCCGTAAACGAAATATTAAACAAAAAAAGCGGACTTTTGGGAATTTCCAAGAAAACTTATGATTTTAAAGAGCTGATTAAGCAAAAAGATAAATATTCCAAACTTGCTTTAAAAATGTATGCCTACAGAATCGTAAAATTCATAGGGCAGTATGCCGCCGTATTAAACGGCATAGACGCCCTTGTTTTTACCGGCGGCATAGGCGAAAATTCCGACCGGTTAAGAAAAGAGGTCTGCGGCGGATTATCTTATCTCGGAGTGGAAATCGACGATGGAAAAAATACCGCCGCCGCAAAATATTTTCAATCATACGAACCGTTCGGCAGGCTCGACGTCAAAAATTCGGTAATGCAGGTAAGCAGCGATGCCGCTTTATCCGCCGCCGCCGTTAAAGTATTTGTCGTCCATACCGACGAAGAACTTCAAATGGCATACGAATCCGTAAGACTATTAAATACAAATAAATACTAAAAAATTTTTCATATTAATACTAATAATATCATATTATTAATTGATTTTAAAATTTAAATGACGGGCGAAAAAAAATTTCTTTGTATCTTTTTTATTTTATGATATAACTTTTAAATATGTTTCTAAAAAATAAAAAATTAAATAAATCTCTCAAAATAAAAATAATTTCGAGGATAGTCGTTTTGCTCATGATTCTATAAGCATCGGAGTTTGCGAGTATCCGGCAGATACGGAAAAATTTTGGCAGGCTGTTAAATATGCCGACGTTGCCTTGTATGAGGCGAAAGAAAGCGGCAGGAATAAAGTGACAAGGCTCGCTAAAGATATGTGGAAGGATGAAGAGTATTAATATTATGAACTAATGGACGATAAGGCAAAACGAATATTAGAAAAAGATACCGAACTTAAATTTCCGCATATTTTTTCCGTAGAAGCATCCGCCGGCTCCGGCAAAACATATACTCTCACTCTCCGCGTAATACAATTTTTACTATCGGCTAAAATACCAAACAATAAACTAACGAATATACTCGGCATTACTTTTACCAATAATTCGGCAAAAGATATGAAGAGGCAGGTATTGGAAAGGTTAAAATCTATGAGCTTCGGTTTACTCTGCGCCGCTGCCGCCGCTGCCGTTGTCGACGCCGACGCCGCCGACACTGAAACTGCCCGCTATGCCGATTACATTTCCGATATAACGACGCTTAATGGAAACGATTATGCGGAGGCGGCAAAAAATCTTATAGACGATATACTATCGAATTATCATAATTTTCAGATTAGGACTATAGACAGTTTTACGTCGAAAATACTAAAAGCGTCTGCCGCAGAAATGGGTCTGCCTCCAGATTTCGAAATATCTACCGAAAGTTCGTCTATTATAGACTATGCCGCCTTAAATACCGTCGAGTCGGCAGATCCGGCTATTTTAAACGAATTTCTCGACTTGCTTAACAAAAGTCAAAGCGGCGGCGGGTTAGATTTTAATCCGGTTAAAAGCATTAAAAACGGTATGAAACATCTATTGGAAGCAGAATCTAATTATAATTACGAGTTTTCATTCGATTTTTCGTTTAAAAAGAAATTAGACGGGGACTTGACTCCGGCAATAAACGCTTTAAAGGATTTGTTCAAAATAGCCGAGAGCGAAGGTTTTGAAGTTAAAGGCAATTTTAATGCCGAAACTTTAAATAAAATAAAAAGTTATTTAGAAAGCAAAAATTATTTTGGATTAATCAACGAAAGGAAAACATTTCCGTTTAAAAAGCCAAAGCCAAAATCCGGTTCCGAAAATACGGATTACTCAAAAGAATGGGAAGATTTATTCGACTATTTCGATAAATATTTGCCGGATATAGCAAAATTAAAAAATCTCCCTTATTTGACGCTTTACGAATCCTTTAAAAACGAATTAAAAAAAACTTATAATATTTTAGGATTTGTTTATATAAGCGACGTAAACAAAAAATTAAGCAGGTTTCTAACGGAAAGTTCTATTCCCGAAATTTATTTTCATCTTGGAAATACTATTTATCATTACTTTATCGACGAGTTTCAGGATACGTCTAAGGTTCAGTGGCAGAATCTCAAACCTTTAATAGAAGAGTCTCTTTCAAAAAACGGTTCATTATTTACGGTCGGAGATTTAAAACAGGCATTATACGGGTTCAGGGGCGCAGACTATAAAATAATGAAATCTCTTCTCGAAGACGGCGGCAAATCTTTTCCTTCGCTGAATGAATTTAAAAGAGTATCCCTTAAAACCAATTTCAGGTCGGATAAAGTTTTAGTGGATTACGTAAACTATGTTTTTAAAAGCGTCATAAAAGACAGAGTAGAACAAGCAGGCGATCCGGCAGGCTTTTTAACTTACGAACAGGATGTTCCGCAAAATGAAATATCCAAAAATGCAAACATCGAAGGTTATTGCGTTACGGAAATATTTAATAATACGGAACAAGACGACGCGTTATCCATAAATCCTTTAGACCTCATAGAACCACGCCTTATCGAAATTTTAGAAGACCTTAAAGCCCGCAGTTATAAATACGGCGATATTGCCATACTGATGCAAAAAAATAAATATCTGAACGATATAAGCGGACGCCTTATAGAAAAAGGCTATCCGGTAGTAGCACAGAGCAGTTTAGATATAAGAAACAGAAAGGTAATAATAGAAATAGAAATGCTTTTGAGCTTTTTAAACTCTCCTCTCGATGATTTTAGTTTCGGCTGTTTTATTCTGGGAGATGTTTTTGAAAAAAGAACTAAGTCGGATAAAAAAGAATTTGAAAAATTCATATTCGAGATAAATTTAAAAAATGTGAATATAAATATCAAAAAACCGCTTTACATCGAGTTCAGAGAAAAATACGAAAATCTCTGGAATGAATGCTTCGAGGAATTATTTAACAAAACCGGATACCTGCCTTTATACGAAATAGTTTTATATATTTATAACGTCTTTTATATACCTGAAAATTTTTCCGAAGAATCCGCCTATCTGGCACATTTTTTAGACGTAATTCAATCGAGCGAAGAAAACGGTTCGGCTAATTTAAACGATCTTTTAGAATTAATTAGTTTGAAAGACGACGAATCCAGCGAATTATTTTCTATAAAATTACCGGAAGTTCAGGATGCGTTAACTCTTCTTACCGTTCACAAAGCAAAAGGCTTGCAATGGGACATTGTTATAAATATTTTTTTTGCCGAAGAAAATTATGCCCTTAAATCAGGGTCTTCAAACGGTAAAAATAACAAAGGGCGCAATAAAAATAATTTTATCGTAGAAAACGAAGGAATAGGCGGAGATAAATATTTAGACATGCTTTATATAACAAAAAAGATGTTTAATTCGTCTTACTTAGAGTTGGTTTATAATCAAGCCGCAAAAGACGAGAATATAAGCGATTTAAATATTTTCTATGTAGCTCTAACGAGAGCAAAGCACGAATTGTACAATCTAATTATTTCAAAGGGCGAATGTTCTCTGCCTGCGGAAATTAGAGGAAAAAAAACGAAAGAGCGTAGCGGGGATTCTTTGTCGGCAGAAAACGAAACCGTGGAAAACGGGGCTGCGGGAAATAATGCCGTCTCCGGTAAGGAAATAACATTAGAATGCGGATATTGCGATATCGGATTCGAATACGCCGTAAGAACCGGCAGTCAATATCTAAGCATAAAAAGAGGCGATTTTTATCACAGGGTTTTAAGCGAAATTAAATATGCGCAAGATTTTGAAAATTTAGATGCTTTAATAGAAAAGTATATGGTTTTGTTGGGTTTTAAAAATATCCCCGAAACAAAAACGGATATAAAAGAAAAAATACTTCGCATCAAAAAAGAAGATTATTTATTAAAATTTTTCGATAAAGAAATATACGAGGTATTTACCGAAAAAGAGTATTTGTCCGCCGCAGGCGGCATTTACCGTATGGACAGGGTGTCCGTATCTAAAAAATCGGGCGAGATTTGCGTATTGGATTATAAAACGGGAGATATAAATAAAAAAGAGGAAGAATCTTACAAAGTTCAACTGCTTCGTTATAAATCCGTTTTAGCGGATATAAATACGTATAAAGATAAAAAAATTTCGGCGGTTATATACAATATCGATAAAGGCGATTTATTAGAGTATTAATTTAATTTTTAATTGTTTTGGTTAGACTTTTAATAAGATAGGCTATGGATAATTTTATTTCATACGATTCGGATGATATTATAGGTATTAATATTGCCGGTAATGCGCATATTTTAAAAAAGTCTGCGGACATTATAAAATACGTCGGCGATTTAACTCTTGAAGAAATTAAGGCCGGACGAAAGGTTACGGTTATATTTCCTTACAGAAGACCTGTATATTTTCTTGGAAAATATATTTCGGACGCCTTAAAAACTTCGACCGGCGAAATCGAAATGTTTTCGATAGACGACTTTATAGACAAATGCTATGAATCGGCGGACATCCCGTCTTTTCTTCCTTTACCGAAAATAAATCCCTCGAAAGCGGCGTTTTTCCTCTTCGATTTAAATAAAAAGGAAGAAACGAACGTCTTAAAAAATGTTGAAAAATTAGACTCCTTTATGCCTTGGGGTTATAAATTATTCGATGATTTCGAGGAACTTTTAATAGAATCGGCAGACCCTTCGTCATGCGACGAACTTATCAACGAAAAAATCAATCCAGACAAAGATCCCGACCAAAATCTTCTTAAACATTATTTTTCGGATAAATTTTCTAAATTTTCCACAATGTATAAAATTTTTTATAAAACCCTCTTAGAGCAAGGATTTAGTTCAAGGTCTTCCAGATATAAATTTATTGCCGAAAATCCTGCCGCCGTTTTGAATATTTTAACCGGCAGGGTAATTTTGGCAGGATTTTATAACGGCATTACCGCCGCCGAAACTATTATAATTAAAAATTTATTAAAAAATAAGCCTCGGGATGTCCGCATAGCGTCAAAAATCGGCGCCGAAATATCCGGATTCTTTAAAAAAATAGGTTTAGAAGTAAACGATAAATATACATATAAATACGAATATGAAGAAGCCGACTTTTATTTTAATAAAGTTAATTCTATACATAATGAGATAATCAGCCTCAAGGAAACGATAAAACATTCTAAAGATAAACTATCGTCAAATGATTTAATCGTCCTATCGAAAGAAGATTATCTTTTTCCTTTAATTCACAATGTTTTGAATTCCTTAAATAAAGATGAATATAATATATCTATAGGATATTCTTTAAAAAGAACGCCCCTGTATGCTCTTTTTAATTTAATATCGGTTCTCCATAGCAGAAAAAAAGAAGGCAGATTCTATGCGAAAGATTTTATCTCGTTGTTTTTGCATCCTTACGTAAAAAATATAAGCGGAAAATTAAACGGCTTGCCTGATTTCGATTTTGACCCCGTTCAGACGAGAATACTTTTTCAGTCCATCGAATCTTATATTAAAAAAAATAAAATTTTATTTGTTTCCGATAAAGATATGGAAAATATCGAACCGGTCGCAGGAGCCTCAAACGGTTTAAAAGAATATTTTAAAGAAATGAGCCAAATTTTTATTTATAATTTCGAAAATATAAAAAACGTAAAAGATTTTATAGAAAAAATTTTAAAAATAATAGATACGGTATCTCGTAATTCCAGCGCTTATAAACATCCTTACGGACTAAAATTTATAGAGTCCGCCCTTACCGAAATAATGGAGTTTCAAGGAATAAGTTTTAAACTTTCGGATAAAGAAGAAAATGCGGAAATTAAAAATCGAGCCGGTAAAAATGGCGGCATAGATAAAGATTTAGACATATCGTCATATAAATTTGACGGAATATCAGGCTATTTCAGTCTGTTAAAAAACATCTTAAAACGAAAAAACGTTCCTTTCAAGGGAACCCCTCTAAAAGGCTTGCAGGTATTGGGTCCGCTCGAAGCAAGAATGATTAATTTCGACAGGGTGTTTTATCTCGGCGCAAACGAAGGGAACGTGCCTAATATTTCTAAAGAAAATACGGTTTTGACGGAAGACGTAAGAAAATTTTTAAATTTAAAGTCTGCAGACGATTCCGCCCGAATACAGGAGTATAATTTTTTTAACCTTATATCGGGGGCTAAAGAAGTTCATTTTTTTTATAACGATTCGGATTCTTCGGAAAAATCGCGTTTTATTGAAAAAATTATTTGGAATATCCAGAAAAAATCGCACAACTTAAAAGAGCCTAAAGAAGAAAATTCGGTTTTTAAAATTAATTTTATCCGTAAAGAGCCTTCCGTAATAGAAAAGTCCGAAGAAGTAAAACAGTATCTATGCGGTATCGATTATTCGGCAAGCAAACTCGATGTATATCTAAAATGCCCCTCTATGTTTTATTATGAATATGTATTGAACCTGCGGGAAATCGAAAACGTCGTAGAAGACATAGACGCGCGGGAAATCGGCAGGATTATGCATAACGTTCTTAAAGAATATTTTGAAAAATTTTTACATAAAGAATATGAGATTAATAGTTTAGAAAACGAAAAAACGGAGATTTATAAAATATTAGACAAAAATTTTAAAACAGGCGGCTCGGGTATTATAAATCTGCAAAAACAACAGATTCTTTTAGCACTTAATATGTTTATAAAATCCAGACTAAAAGACCTTTCGGGAGCAGAGATTATGGGGGTCGAATATCCGTTTGAAACTTTTATTACTTTTATAACAAAGATTAAACTTACGGGAAGAGCCGATTTAATTTTAAAGAAGAACGGCGAAAATTATATAATAGATTACAAAACGGGAAGTATGTTATCCGGACCTAATAAAAATTTTATTCCTACTGCGGAAAATAGGGAAGAATGGTTAAAAATGATTAAATCCGTCCAGCTTCCTTTTTATATAGTGCTTTATAATTATTCAAACATAAACGGCGCCGATTATTCTAATTTAACCGCTAAATTATGGGGGCTTAAAACCGGCGGGGAGTATTCGATAGACCTTAAAAAAGACGGAATTTTCGATTCTTATGCCGCATTTATTAAAAGTCTTATTGCGGAAATAATTAATTTAGATTATTTCGATTTCGTTAATAAAGAGCCTGAAATAAAAATATGCGGATACTGCCCTTATTCTTTGTTATGCGGTAGAAAAAGCCCTTGAATCTAAGTATAATGATGATATAATAAAAAAGAAGATAAATTAATTAATACTTAAAAGAAGGAGCATTAAGATTATGCTTAACGAAAAAATAATCGAAATTTTAAAACATGAAGGACCGGCAAGTTTTGCGACTCACGGAACCGACGGAATACATCTTGCCGCTACTTGGAACAGCTATATAGAGGTTCTTTACGACGATACGCTTTTAATTCCGGCGGGGCATCTGAATAAAACACAGAGAAACGTCGAGGCAGGGAGCGAAGTTCAAATGATTCTGGCTTCCAAAGACGTCGCAGGCCTTCAGGGCGAAGGAGCCGGGTTTTTGCTTAAGGGCAAAGCAAAATTTGAAGAAAGCGGCACAAATTTCGATAAGCTGAAATCCCGTTTCGACTGGGTAAGGTCGGCTATGGTTTTTAACGTAAAAGAGGTAACGGAATTAGTCTGACGGGTAATATTTCGTCGGGTCTTTAATACCCGATTCCTCAAAACCTCTTTTCCTCAAAATACAGGAATCGCACACCCCGCAGGCAAGACCTTCTATGGGGTCGTAACAACTGTGGGTCAGTTCAAGAGGCGCTCCAATTTCAAACGCCTTAATAATTATATCTTTTTTGGTCAATTTAAGAAGCGGAGCGTTTATTTTAAAACTAATTTCTCCGGTTACGGATGCTTTCGTAGCCAGATTTGCCATTTTTTCAAAAGCTGATAAATAATCCGGTCTGCAGTCGGGATAACCGCTGTAGTCGATATAATTTGCTCCTATAAAAATATCCGAGGCTTTCTCGACTTCGGCTGCGGCAAGGGCGTATGAGAGAAAAATAGTGTTTCTTGCGGGAACATAGGTAACCGGTATGTCATTTTTGACTGCGCCGCCGCCTAAATGTTCTAAGCCGGCGTTTTTCCCCCTATTTTCTTTTTCATCTGCTCCTCTGTTCATTTTTATTCTATTCTTAGGAACGCTTACGGCAGAGTCCGTCAACGCCGACCCCTTAATCCCCTCAAAGTCTAAATTTATAATTAAATGTTTTTTTAAACCGAAAAATTTAACTATTTCTTTTGCATGTTCTATTTCGGTTTTATGACGCTGGTTATAGAAAAACGTAATCGGCGCAGGTTCAAATCCTTCGTCCATCGCAATTTTAAGCGTCGTCGTCGAATCTAATCCGCCGCTAAACAGCACGACTGCCTTCTTTTGTTTTGTTTTATCCATAATTTTAGTATAACATATTTCTCTCTTTTTTGGTTTTATATTATAATTTTATGTTATAATTATTGAACATAAATAAACTTTTTAATAAACTTTTTTGAGGTTGGCGGAGGGGTAATAAAATGAATTCGGGCTATCCTTTAATAAGACCGAGAAGACTGCGTTCTTCTTTAAAATTATCCAATTTAGTGCGGGAAACGTCGCTTGACCCTTCAAAATTTATTATGCCGTATTTCGTTACGCACGGCAAGTCGGTTAAAGACCCGATAGAAACTATGCCCGGTCAGTTTCGTTATTCTATAGACGAACTGTTGAAGGAGCTTAAGGACGTCAACGGTCTTAATATCGGCGGAATTCTTCTTTTCGGCGTTCCCGAACATAAAGACGAACTTGCTTCGGAAAGCTATTCCGACAACGGTATAATTCAAACGACCCTTAAAGCTATTAAAGACGAATATCCCGACATTTTGATCGTTACCGACGTTTGTATGTGCGATTATACCTCTCACGGACACTGCGGAATCGTGGATGAAAGCGGATACGTTAAAAATGACGAAACCCTCGAATATTTAGCAAAAATAAGCATTTCTTACGCAAAAGCGGGCGCGGATATAATAGCGCCTTCCGATATGATGGACGGCAGGGTGAAAAAAATCAGGGAAGCCTTAGACGACGAGGGTTTATTAAACATTCCTATTATGTCCTATTCGTCTAAATATTCGTCGGCTTTTTACGAACCTTTCAGGGAAGCCGCCGATTCTTCTCCTAAATTCGGCAACAGAAAGTCCTACCAGATGGATTATTCTAATTCCGACGAGGCAATTTTGGAAACCGCCCTCGATATAGACGAAGGCGCGGACATTATTATGGTCAAGCCTGCGTTAAGCTATTTAGACATAATATACAGGATAAAGCAGTCGTTCAAGAAACCGCTCGCCGCCTATAACGTATCCGGCGAATATTCTATGATTAAAGCCGCGGCTAAGCTCGGATATTTGAAAGAAGAGTCCGCCGTTATCGAAATGCTTACTTCCATTAAAAGAGCAGGAGCGGATATTATTATAAGCTACTATTCTATATACGCCGCAAAACTTATCGGTTGAGCAGACATTAAGTTATTTTATTAATTTATTTTTTTAAATAAAAAGGAAAGATTTATGCTAAAAAATTATCCTCTGTATATAAACGGCAAATGGGTCGAAAAAAAAGAAACGTATGAGGTAATCAATCCGTTTAACGACGAAGTCGTCGCGCATTTAAGCAAACCCGATAAATCCGACATAGAGGAGGCGGTAGTTTCCGCCGAAAAAGGCTTCCATAAAATGAGAAGCCTTCATACTTACGAAAGATTTGAGATATTAGAAAAAACAGGCGATATTCTTAAACGCAATTCAAAAGAAATTGCGCATTACATTTCCCTTGAGGTAGGCAAAGCTTATAAATATTCTTTAATAGAAACACAGAGGGTCGTCAACATATTCAAATATGCCGCCGAAGAAGCCAAAAGAATACACGGCGAAACGGTTCCTATGGATGTAGTCAAGGGATTTGAAGATAGAGTTTCTTTTTATTTAAGGGTTCCCGTAGGCATCATAGCCGCTATTACTCCTTTTAATTTTCCGGTTAATCTCCCCGCCCATAAAATAGCTCCTGCTATTGCGGCTGGAAACAGCGTTATTTTCAAGCCATCCGTAAACGGTTCCATTACGGCATACTTTCTCGTTCAAGCTCTGCTTGAAGCCGGTCTGCCCGAAAATGCGGTCAATCTGCTTTACGGCGACAGAGACACGGGAGAAGCAATAGTTAGCGACGAAAAAATCAGAATGGTAAGTTTTACCGGAAGTCCGAAAGTAGGCAGGGAAATAATGTCCAAAGGCGGACTTAAAAAATATACCATGGAGCTTGGAAGCAATTCCGCCCTTATAGTCGATAAATCCGCCAATATTTTAGAATCCGCAAGAAAAGCCGTAATAGGCGCTTTTTATAATTCGGGGCAGGTTTGCATTTCTTTGCAAAGAATTTATGTTCATAAGGATATAGAACGGGAATTTTTGGAACATTTTATCAAAGAAACTAAAAAGCTAAAAATAGGCGATCCGCTTGATGAATCGACCGACATCGGTCCAATAATCAGTTCCGAATCTAAACAAAGAATTACCGAATGGGCAGAAGAAGCCGTTAAAGAAGGCGCAAAAATCGAGTTGGGCGGTGATTTTAACGGGAATATAATGAATCCGACTATATTTTCCGGCGTTACCGATAAAATGAAAATATCCTGCCTTGAAGTTTTTGCGCCCATAGTTTCGACCGTTCCTTTTGAAAATATAAACGAAGCCGTTCATATGGTGAACGATTCTATTTACGGTCTTCAAGCGGGAATATACACAAACGACCTTAAAAACGCCCTGTACTTTATTAAGCATATCGATACCGGCGGCGTTTTAATAAACGATATTCCTACCGCAAGAGCCGACCACCAGCCCTACGGCGGCGTAAAAGAATCCGGCATAGGCAGGGAAGGCGTAAAATACGCTATAGAAGAAATGACCGAGCTTAAGTTCGTAAGTTTCGCATAACTTTACCCGTTTAAATCGAAAGCCTTTTTGAAAAATATTTCAGCTTCTTCTGATTTTCCGGAATTTTTAAGGCATCTGGCATATTCGTAGTAATATCTCGGATTATTGGGATTATAATTTATAGACAATTTGAAATATTTCAACGCTTTTTCGTAAAAATCGGATATTTTTTCTCTAATTTCGCCGTCGTAAGCATATTCATATATATTTTTACCGCCGCCTGCACCCCCATCCGTCATGCTATCGACATCCGTTTTGCAGTCTTTGCGGAAGATTTTTTTTGGATTTCTTTCCTTAAAATAAACTTGATCCGAAAGCTCGTCCATTATAAAAAGTCCATTCATAAAATATATTTCGTCTTTCGTGTAATATCCTTCTATTCTTTCACGCCATCCAGAGAGTATTAAAAAAAATTTATCATAAGTCTTATCGAAAAGCGCTTTATCGAAACTTTCCGTGATTCTTTCCGCCCTTTCTTTTCTGAACTCGGCGAAAGGATCTTCTTCTCCGTTATTTTTATAAGCTTCCGATAATACTTTTTCATGTTCTTCGTTTAAAGATAAAAAAGGAATTTCCCTGCAATAAATAAGAAGATTATAAAAAAAAGTGAGCGGGGCGGTTTTTTTTATTCCATATAAAAACTTGCACAGGTCTAATAAATAAGGGCAAATGTAATTCCTGTCGTTAAGCCTCGGCGCCGACATCCACAATTCTTCATATGTTTCTATGAGAACCGAAATATATTTTTCATCGTATTTCGCAAGTTTTTTTAGAGCAGAAATTACGGTTTTATAATAATTGCAAAACAGTTCGTCGAAAAGCAGGACGTTTAATCCGTCAGGTTTTGCAGATTTGTTATTCACAGATTCATATTGTTCGTATTGCTTGAGATAAGCGCCGAAAGCTTTCCGAAATATTTCGATATGCGATGCAAGCAGTTCATACTCTTCGGGATTATATTTTTCCATAATATTTTCCATAAAATTTATTGCCGCCCCCACATGTTATTATAATATAGTTTAATATATCTTTTTTATTATATGCCTATATACCCGTGGCGGTAGCCAGTTCTTTAACCATATTGATTAATGCCGTTTTAGCTATATATTTATCCGTTTCGTCGTCCGTTTTTGCGGCAAGTAGCCTTAACTCTTCGCCGGTTTTGCCGTCTATAAACAATAATCTTAAATTTTCTCCCGTATCGGACAGCATATTAAGCCTCATTGCAGAGTTGGTTTCCACGTCCAATTTAATGTCGTTAAGCATTATCTTATCATTTAAATCCAGATTGCCTATGGTTTCTAAAAGTTTATTATAGTTCTTTTCTCCGTTCGAACGAGAATCGTTTATATTTGCGGAGGAGACGGCATTTCCCGTTTCCGAAAAACGCTCTCTGTAATAACCGGTGTTTTTGTCTATGAGGATTTTATACGAATCGGCAAGCCTGTGCATTTTTTCGTCTATCGCGATAAGATTATGGACATTTTCTTTGCCGTCGTCCTGAAGCTGGTTTATATGGTGGACTTCTATCCTTTCCAAAATTTCGTTTCTTTCATTTCTTTTTAAACCGTTTAAAAACTGCATATCTCTTGTTTTTACGTAATTCATAATCTTTTGCCAGTTGTGTATGGATTCTATCTCTAAAATTTTTTTATCGTTCACCGTCACTTTTATATTTTTAAAGCCGTCCTTGGTATTTTCATAATCTTTCAAGACTCCGAGTTCCGGCTGTTTTGCGGAATAAATTTCCGGACGGTCTTTTTCGAATTTAAATTTATAAGAAGACGGAGTTTCTTTGGCGGCATATTTTATCTGTTTTAAGCCTTCTTCGGTATTTTCTATATTAATAACTCCCGGCGCGGTATTTTTTGGGTCTATTCCGACAAATGCCCGCTTGAGGTCGAAATAGTTCTTTAACGTAAATTTAGACAGTTTATACTCTTCGTTGAATTTTTCGTCTAATTTAGCGTAACTTTTAAGATATTTAGCGGAATTAATTTCGTTGAATTTTTCCGAAGACATGATGATATTTTTCACGGTTATATTTCTGCCGTATGGAGTCATAGAATTGAAAGATGCCCCTTGAACCTCGACGAAATTATTTTTTATAAATAAATCGTTAAAATTATTTCTGACGTTTTTGTCTATAAAACCGTAAGTATTCAATAAAAAATTTTCGTCGTTCTTCACGATGAAGCCGGAATTTAACAGCGTTTTTATTTCCCTTTCCCCGCCGGAAATATTACGTTGTCTAATTAATTCCTTATCTGAATTTTGCTTGAATACTTTAATATTTTTTCCCGCCGGAAGACTTCTTTCGCCCCATATATTAATTTCCACTAAATCGTCCTCCTTTTTCCCGACGTTATTTTTTAAAAATTGTTTTATTTAATCAATATATCAAATTAATGTTACGGTATTATGACGATAATGTTTCGTTTAGGTTAAATTTTTGTTAAAAAAATGTTAAAAAAAAGTCTCCGATATGTTAAGATGTTTAAGATGTATATGTTAAAATTAATTAAATTTCGCATATGAACCGGAATATATATATTTACAATACGCTTTCCCTTTCTAAGGAGCTTTTTAAGCCTATAAACGAAGACAGAGTTTTAATGTACGTCTGCGGAATTACGGCATACGACCTTTCGCACATCGGTCATGCGAGGGCGTATATCACGTTCGATATAATTTACAGATATTTAAGGCGGCTCGGCTACAACGTCGTTTACGTTAGAAATTTTACAGACATAGACGATAAAATAATAAAAAAGGCAAATGAGGAAAATTCCTCCTTGGAAAAAATTTCCTCCAAATACATAGACGAATACCATAAAGATATGAACGCCTTAAATGTTTTAAACCCTGCTTACGAACCTAAAGCCACCGAAACTATTAAGGAAATGATAAATCTGACCTCCGGGTTGATAGAAAAGGGCAATGCCTACGAGATAAACGGAGACGTGTTTTTCAGGGTAAATTCTTTTAAGGGATACGGCAAACTTTCGCATAAAAACATAGATGAGCTTA
>DAHWHJ010000116.1:0-8214 GCA_027335745.1 bacterium
AAAAAATATCTGATAAAATTCCCGGACGGCGGGATTATAGAGTCAGTTTTGATAAACTATAAAAATCGAAAAACATTATGCTTATCGTCCCAAATAGGCTGCAGGATGGGTTGCGTTTACTGCGAAACATCGGGTCTCGGCTTTACCAGACACCTAACGTCAGGCGAAATAATATCTCAGATATTAACCGTAGAAAACGATATGAACGCCGGAATTACCAATATCGTTTTTATGGGAATGGGCGAGCCTTTAGACAACATAGAAGAAGTAGAAAAATCATTAAATATAATATCTAAAGATAAATTTATCGGCATAGCTCCGCGAAAAATAACCGTTTCCACGTGCGGCATGCTGAATGTTTTAAAAGACTTAAATTTCAATGAATTCAAATATAAAATTGCCGTATCTTTAAACGCATCCGACAATATAACACGAAGTATGCTTATGCCTATAAATAAAAAATTTCCTTTAGAAAATTTAGCCGCTTTGATAAACGGCAAAAAGCCGTCGGTTCATAATAAAACGACGATAGAATATGTGCTGATAAAAGAAGTAAACGACGGCATAGAAAACGCTAAAAAATTAATTAAAATGTTTTCGCCGGCAAAGGTAAAATTTAACCTGATACCTTTAAACAAAGAGCAAAACTCGATATATCTTAAAAATTTTGAAAGACCGGACGATACGGTTGTCGATAATTTTAAATCAAAACTATCTAAGGCGGGATTTACCGTAACGGTAAGATTTTCCAAAGCCCGATCGATAAACGGAGGATGCGGACAGCTCAAGGCGAAAACGATAAATTCCTAATAAAATACTTTTGAAAAATCCCGCTGCCGGAAAGAGGAAAGTTTTTCGATATTTTAATTATATTTTTTATATCTCTTTCCCTTTGCGCCGAATCCGCCGTTATGTATTTTAAACATCCCGAAAGAACCGACCCGTCTATAACGCTAATATTTTTCCCTTTGAAAGGAAAAATATCGATTAAATCTATAATATCCGATCTTATATGGCTGCCGAACGTTCCCGAAATAAATACGTCGAAGTCCCCATAGTCCGAAATTTTAAATTTATCCAACAGTATTTCGGAAGCAGATTTGACTGCCGATTTTGCAAATTGAAACTGTCTGACGTCTTCCTGAAAAAACTTAATATTATTTTTCCCGTCAAAATAAAGAATAATTGCGTTTTCGTTTTCTTTTTCGATTTTTTCGACAACGGTAAAACTTTCGGATTCTATTTCTTCCGGCGGTAAAATTCTACCGTTTTTATTTATAATGCCTTCTTTTAAAAGTTCATACATAAGACTCATTATGCCGCTTCCGCAAATTCCCGAAGGAACAGAACCGGATATAGTTTTAATATCAAAAATACCCTCCTCGAAACGCACTTCCGATATAGCTCCGTCCGAAGCCGTCATTCCAGATTTTATATTTCCGCCTTCAAACGCCGGACCGGCAGGAGCAGAAGTAGTATATATTTTATCTTTACAGCCGACGGCTATTTCGACGTTTGTTCCAAAATCCGCGATAAAAGCCGGTTTATCCCTTTTCGTCATATCTAAAAAATAAATAGATGCAACTGTATCCCCGCCCACGAATCCGTCTAACACGGGGAAAATAAATAATTTATTATTTTTAAGATAAAAATCTGGTAAATATGAGGTATTATCAGGAAAGAATAGTTCGGACATCGGTCTATAAGGAGGTTTTGAAAGAGATACTAACGGGTAGCCGCATAACGTCATTTCCATAACGGTATTACCGGCAATCGCGACTTCTTTTATATCACCGTAATTAAATCCTAATTCGTTTTTATACGAGTCTATTAGGGCATTTATAGTCGATACCGCCCTCTCCTGCAGTTTTCTAACCGAATTTTTATCTAAACCGTTCTGTATCCTTTTTATGGAATCCAGACCGAATTCCGGATACTGAAAATTTAAGAGACTCTTGGCGGGAAAAACATTTTTTTCGCCGTCGGTTATAATTGCCGCAACGGTCGTCGTGCCGAGATCGACCCCTAGCGAATATTTCATAATTAAATTATATTTATATAAATGCCGTCTTTTACGTTTTTATTCAAAACCATGCCGATTTTATAAAGAGGTTCGCCTTTAATTTTAAATATTTTTTCCGTCGCCGACGCTTTACCTTCCGGAACGGAAAATATTAAGCCCCCCGAAGTTTCCGCTCCGAAAGCAATCCATAATAAATTTTCATCAAGTCCTTCTTTAACGGAAACGTATTGGGTAAAATATTTTCTGTTGCGCTTGGTTCCCGTAGGATTGACGCCCTTTTTTATCAGGTCGGGAACGCCGTTTATTACAGGAAGAGAGTGCAAGTCTATTTCGCATCGTGTTCCGCTTGCAATCATCATTTCGCTTAGATGCCCAATAAGCCCGAATCCGGTAACGTCGGTTACGGCATCGGGCGACCTTAAAGAAACGGCTAATTCGGAAGCATATTTATTCAGCTTCGACATAGACGACACAGCCTCATCGAGAGTAATTTCATTAAGAAAATCCGTGCATATAGCGCTAACGGCAAATCCGGTGCCAAGACTTTTAGTTAAATATAAAATATCTCCCGGTTCCGCGCCTCTATTAGAATAAATTTCATCTATACCGCAAATGCCTGTAACGCTTAAACCGTATTTTATCTCCTTGTCGTCGATTGAATGACCCCCTAAAAGTGCGGCGCCTGCTTCGATAATTTTATTTAATCCGCCCGCAAGTATAAGGTTGAAAACCTCTTTTTCTATATCGTTTATAGGAAAACAGGCAATATTCAACGCTGTTAAAGGCTTTCCTCCCATGGCATAAACATCGGATAGAGCGTTAGCCGCGGCAATCTGACCGAAAGAATAAGGGTCGTCCACAACCGGAGTAAAGAAATCCACTGTCTGAATAAGACAGGTACCGTCGTTAATTTTATAAACGCCTGCATCGTCTTTATATCCAAACCCGACTAAAACGTTTTTGTTTTGAGGCACGGGTAATTTTTCGAGAATTTTGGAAAGGTCCTCCGGACCTATCTTGCACCCTCAGCCGTGAGCGCTTGTCAAACTTGTAAGTTTGTATTTTTTCGACGTCATTTTTTATTTTCTTAAGGAGTAGGCATTTTCCCGCCGACTATAAGATATTTAAGATCTTTATCGGTAAACTTTATTCCGCCGCCGAAATATACCGACCTGTCGGCGCTGTTGAATATATCGTCGTATCCCTCGTCTAAAAATATATGTCTATAAAACGTATAGGCGATGCCCGCGTTAATATCCTCGCTCACGCCGTTATTGTCGGCGTTAAAACCGAATGCCCTTGCATAAAGCTTAAGATTTTTACCCGTATCGGGAATATAATAATTGACGCCGACCGCGCCGGTAGAATACAGCAAACCGGCAAGAAGTGTAAAGTTATAGAAATTTTTTGCAATTAAAGCGTTAAATTTAATGCTGTTGGAATAACTGTATTGTGTCGTATTGGTAGTTACGCTCGAAGGATAAAACTGCCCCGATGGAGGATTATTTGTGGTATAAGTAGTCGTCTTGGTTTCTCCGTAAGTATTTCCGTAACCTATCGGCACCGAAGCCACGCCGAGTTCGTAATAATGTCCGGGAGAAGGCTGAAGCTTAACGTTCACCTGCGAAATAGAGCCTTTACTCCTTGCCAGATACTGTGAATTCATATTTACCTTAACCTGAAACCGGCTGTATCCGCCGACTAAATTATTAATGCCTTTAAGCGAACCATTCAAATTGTCATACACAGAATTTCTGTTTACGAGCCTGCCTATAGTTCCCTGACCGTTATTGATTTTAGAGGAAATACCGTATAACTCGTTTAAAGTAAGTTTTAATTTTTTAGTATCGGCGTTAATATTCTCTAAACTGCTGTTTATATTTTCCTTATTTTTAGACACTATATGGTTTAAATTTTCCGAAAGGCCTTTTATATTCTCGGTAATAGCGGGAAGCTCTTTTTTTAGATTATACGATATAGAATCGAAATTATGTATCGTTCTGGTGATTGCCTCATCGTTTTGCACGGTTAAACCGTTTATATTCTTTGAAATAGAAGCAAAATTAGACATAATAACATTAACGTTTTCCTGATTTAAATATACGAGCCTGTTTAAATTCCTCGAAAGCGTCGCAATATTATGAAGTATTGCTTTTATGTTTTTTTCCCCAGTCTTCGTTCCGATAGAATTTTTTAACGATTTAGAAACTTTTTCCAAATCGCCTGCCGTTTTAGAAAATTTCATAATAAGCGCAGACATACTCTGCGGAGTTATTTCGCTCCTAATAACCTCTTTATTTAAAGATTTCGTTGTTTGATTCTCCGTTTCTGCGCTGACGGGAGAGATAGAGATATAGCTTTCTCCAAGAAGGCTCATGGACCTGATAGACGCTACATACGCAGGATAAACTTTATACTCGGATTTTATTGCCATATAAACCCGGGCTAATCCTTTTTCTAAACTAATTTTTTTTACCGTTCCTATTTTTATTCCCGCCATAGTAACGGAAGTTCCGATTCCTATACCGTTTGCCGATTTGAAATATGCGGAAATAGTATATGTGGGTGGTTTAAATATACTAATTTTTCCTACCTTCACCGAGAAATAGGCAAGTATTAATAAAACTGCAACGACAAAAATGCCTACTTTTGTTTCTTTATTAATATTCATAGTAAAGAAATAAAATTAAATTAAAATAGGGCCTTCCATACTTCCGGTTATAAATTGCTTAACTACGGGATTATTTGTATTTTTAAACTCTTCCGGAGTTCCAGATTCTATAATCCTGCCTTCGTAAAGCATTGCGATGATATCTCCCGTTTTGAAAGTTCCCGATATATCATGACTTATAATTATTCCCGTAAATTTAAATTTGTTATGCATCGATATAATTAAATTATTAATAACGTCGGACATAATGGGATCCAGTCCGGTGGTCGGTTCGTCAAAAAGCATTATTTCAGGATTAAGTATCAGCGCCCTTGCAACCCCTACCCTTTTCCTCATACCGCCTGAAATCTCGGACGGCATTTTACCATCCTGTCCCTCTAATCCCACGTCTTCTAAAACAGAAAATACCCGGTATTTTATTTCTTTTTCGGAAAGTTTAAGATGCCGTCTGAGCGGAAACGCCACGTTTTCAAATACGGATAATGAATCCAGAAGCGCTCCGTCTTGAAATACCATTCCGAATTTTTTTCTTATTTCGTTAAGCTCCTTTTTTTTTAAGGCGTTTATATCTATGCCGCCGATTAAAACCTTGCCGGAATCGGGCTTCATAAGTCCTATTATATGTTTCAGCATTACGCTCTTTCCGCCGCCGCTTCTGCCTATAACAACTGTTATTTGTTTTTCTCCGAACTCAATGTCTAAATCGTCTAACACCTTTACGCCGTTAAATGATTTTGACAACCGCTGCAAAACGATCATAGCAAATGATTAATTAATTAAATTGAACGTTCTAAATTACTTATCTATATCGATATAATTTATAATTATATATCCTGACGTTTAATTAATCAATTAATTATAAGGAAAAATCGTTCAAAAAAGAATAGAGGTAAGCAAATAGTCCGCAAAAAGGATATAGACAGAACTTAGCACGACCGCCTGAGTAGTAAACTTACCTACCCCTTTGGCGCCGCCGGAAGTTTGAAAACCTTTAAATGTGCTTATTACCGCAAGTATCGCCCCGAAAAAAACAGATTTCAATAAACCGTTATATATATCGCTCAACTTAATATACTGATATATCTTTTCAATGTAAGTAACGTGGTTGAGTCCCAAAAAATATACGTAAACTACGTAGCCGCCCATTATACCTATCAAAGAACATAAAACGGCCATTACCGGAAGCATAGCCATTGCGGCAAGTATGCGCGGCACCGAAAGAAAATAATACGGGTCCACCGCCATAACTTCAAGCGCGTCAATTTGCTCCGTAACCTTCATAGTGCCTATTTCCGATGCCATAGAAGAGCCGCATCTTGCGGTAATCATAAGCGCCGTCAAAACAGGCCCCAGTTCTCTTACCATAGATAATGCTACGGTAGGCCCTATCATATATGTAACTCCCACTATTTTGGCGGCATAATACGCTTGAAGGGAGAGCACCATACCGGTAAAAAGACCGGTCAATCCGACTACCCAGAACGAATCTATTCCGATAAAAATTATCTGGTCTATAAGATTGTCGAGGTTTATAAAATATTGAGGTATCGAAATAAAGGATTCCCACATATAAACCGCTATAGAACCTAACTCTTCAACGGTATATAATACAAATTTGCCCATTTTTTCAAACGGGATAAGGATTATATTCATAGTTAAAATTTTTGAAACAATAGTTAGGTTTTATAAATCTTTATTACGATTCTTCCAGTTCGACATGCCAGTATGCGTTATCCACGAGATTTAAAAAAGGCATCCATTCTTTATACATAATGTTGGTAAGGGATATATGGTAATAAGGCGACCACTCCGGCTTTCTGGGCTTTTTTATGAGTTTCATTCCTGCTCCTTCCGGCGTCCTCCCTCCCTTTGCCCTATTGCACGGAATACAACTGCATACGACATTTTCCCAAGATGAAACTCCCCCTGACATTCTGGGAATAACATGGTCTAAGTTTAACTCGCTTTTTTTAAATTCTTTTCCGCAATATTGGCATTTATTTTTATCCCTTAAAAAAATGTTGGCTCTGGAAAATTTGATATATCTTTTGGGTAATTTATCGTAATTAAGAAGAATTATGACTCTTGGCGCCCTAATTGCTCTGCCCACTAATCCAATCGAGTTTGTTTTTTCGGTAACGGAAAGGTCCTGCCATGAATCGAAACTAAACGTTCTATAATTTTCGTCAACCGCCTTGGCAATATCTTGATAAAGAAGTATAAGCGCCCTTTTCAGAGATGTTACGTGAACAGGCAAAAAAGACTTATTTAACACAAGAACGCTTGAGGATACCATTATTATTTTATTTTTATTTATTATTTATAGCAAATTAAACACTAATATATTATATCAATAAAATAAAAAACCTAAAAGCCTTATTTTGAAATTAACGCAAGGGCGCTTAATATATCTTTAAAATCCTCTTCCGATACCGTTCTCATATCTAAAAGATACTCTTCGTTTTTTATTTTTCCTATAATCGGCGCGTTACAACCGCGGAAAAATTTGCCCAATCCGGATGCGCTTATCTTTTTATGGGTGATGCTCAAGGCAAAGGTTTTAAGTTCATAATCGGGAAGCGCCCCGCCGCCGACTATGCTTAAATCTTCGATTATCTTAAAATCTAATAGGTTCTTATCGATATTTTCCAATTTTTTAATCTTATTTAAAAGTTTAACCGCTTTTTTTCTAATTTCTCTTTCGGTTTGAGATAAAAGAAAAAGCGTCGGAATATTTTTAGCGGCTCTTTCTAAATCTAAATATTCAAATAGAACTGCCTCCAAAGCGGCAAGCGTCATTTTATCTATTCTGAATGCCCTATTCAAAGGATTTGCGGCAATCATATCGATATATCCGGCTTTTCCGGCTATTATTCCCGCCTGAGGGCCTCCGAGAAGTTTATCTCCGCTGAACGTAACGATATCTACCCCCGCTTTAACGGTTTCCTGAGCTGTCGGTTCATACGGCAACCCGAATTTTTCTAAATTGACGAAACTGCCCGAACCAAGATCTTCCATAACCGGTATATTATGTTTTTCTCCAATTGCGGCAATATCTTCGCTCGACGGTCTGCCGACAAAACCTATCATTCTGAAATTACTTTGATGTACTTTTAATAATAGGGCCGTATTTTCGTTTATTGCGGATTCATAATCCTGCGGCTTGGTTTTATTTGTCGTTCCTACCTCGACGAGATTGGCCCCCGATGCCTTCATTATATCGGGTATTCTGAACGAACCGCCTATTTCGACAAGTTCCCCTCTTGAAACAATAACCTCTTTTTTAACTCCTGAGCAAAAAGATGAAAGCGCCATAAACACCGCGGCGGCATTATTATTAACCACTATCGCCTTTTCGCATTTTAAAATTTTTTCGAGAAGATACTCTACGTGCGAATATCTTTTGCCTCTTTTCCCTTCAATTAAATTAAATTCTAAATTTGAATATGCGGATGAAATCTTATGAACGTTTTTAACGGCGCTTTCCGGCAGTATAGACCGTCCTAAATTAGTATGAATA
>DAHWHJ010000036.1:0-3389 GCA_027335745.1 bacterium
TCATATCCATAACGCTTGCCGGATGTCCGTGGGCGCTTGCAAGATTTATAAGCCTGCCCTCCGCAAGAAGATATATTCTTTTGCCGTCTTCCAAAATATATTCTTCGACGAAATCTTTGACGGTTCTTACTTTTTTTGCCATTTTTTTCAGCTTTTTTATGTTTATTTCCACGTCGAAATGCCCTGAGTTAGAAACAATTGCGCCGTCTTTCATATTTTCAAAATGTAGGGCGTCGATAACGTTAATATCCCCCGTAACGGTGCAAAAAATATCGCCTATCTTTGCCGCATCCGTTCCTTTCATAACCCTAAAGCCGTCCATTACTGCCTCTAAAGCCTTGACGGGGTCAATTTCCGTAACTATAACGTTGGAACCTATACCTCTGGCTCTAGATGCAAGCCCTTTACCGCACCAGCCGTAACCCATAACTACGAAATTCTTACCTGCGAGCAGCATATCCGTGGCCCTTATTATTCCGTCGATTGTAGATTGTCCGGTGCCATACCTGTTATCGAAAAGATGCTTGGCGTCGGCATCGTTGACGGCGATAACCGGTATTTTAAGCTCTCCTGCCGCCTCCATGGAACGGAGCCTTATTACCCCCGTAGTAGTTTCCTCCATAGACGCCTTAATGTTTTTAATTAATTTTTTATGCTTTTTGTGTATTACCGATATTAGATCTGCGCCGTCATCAAGGGTTACATTGGGTTCATGGCTCAGAATACTTTCTATATGCTGATAATAGGTATCGGAATCCTCTCCTTTTATGGCATAAACATCTATTCCGAAATCCTTAGTAAGAGAAGCGGCTACATCGTCCTGCGTCGAGAGTGGATTGGAGGCGCACAAATATACGTTTGCTCCGCCTTCTTTTAGCGTTCTTGCAAGGTTGGCTGTTTCGGCGGTAACATGAAGGCAGAGTCCCATATTTAACCCTTTAAAAGGTTTTTTATCGGCAAACTGTCTTTTTATTAATCCTAAAACCGGCATATCCTGTTCTGCCCATAAAATTCTTTCTTTTCCCTTCTTTGCAAGTTTAACGTCTTTTATATCCGCCATTACATCCCCTCATTGATTTAAAAATAATTAAATATTAATTTATTTGTATTTTATGCCGTTTATACAAATTCTTTAGTTTTGCTTAAACTTGCCGCTTCTTTCTTAATTTCTTCGATTCTAATAAGTTTTTCCCATGCAAAATCCTCGTCGAATCTACCGAAATGACCATAGTTGGACGTCTTGGCATAAATAGGCCTCAAAAGGTCAAGCGTTTTCACTATGTTGTATGGCTTTAAACTAAAAACTTTACAAATAGCGTCGGAAATAGCTTCGTCCGGATAAATTCCGGTGCCGAAAGTATTTGCCATAATCGAAACCGGTTCTGCGACGCCTATGGCATAGGCTATCTGAACTTCGCATTTTTTTGCGACGCCGCTGCCGACTACGTTTTTAGCGATAAACCTTGCCATATAAGAACCGCTTCTATCGACCTTGGAAGGATCCTTTCCCGAGAAAGCCCCGCCGCCGTGCCTGCCCATTCCGCCGTATGTATCGACTATTATTTTTCTTCCGGTAAGCCCGGTATCGCCGTTAGGACCGCCTATAACAAAACGCCCCGTCGGATTTATAAAAAATTTAGTATCTTTGTCCATCAATTCCGCAGGTATAGTTTTGCCTATAACCTCTGAAATAACCGCATCTTTTAGTTTTTCCTGCGATACCGACTCTGTATGCTGTGTAGAAAGCACTATGGAAGTAATTTTATCGGGTTCGCCGTTTACGTATCTGACGGAAACCTGAGATTTCCCGTCGGGTCTAATAAAATCCAGAACGCCCGTTTTTCTGACTTCGGCAAGCCTTTTGGTTAATTTATGGGCATAATAAATAGGCGCGGGCATAAAATCTTCCGTTTCCGCAGTGGCATAACCAAACATTAACCCCTGGTCGCCCGCGCCCTGATCTTCGTCCTTTTCTTTTTCGACGCCCATTCTTATATCTGAAGACTGTTTGCCGACGGCCGCTATTATCCCGCAGCTTTTATAATCGAAACCGATAGACGAATCGTCGTATCCTATTTCTTTTATAACGTTTCTGATTATATCCTGATAATTCACGGATCCGTTGGACGAAACCTCGCCCGCAATAGCCACAAGACCGGTAGTTACCATTGTTTCCAGAGCAACTTTGGAATATTTATCCTGCGATATAAAAGCATCGAGGATAGAATCGGATATTTTATCGCAAATTTTATCGGGATGCCCTTCGGTTACGGATTCGGACGTAAAAATAAAACTTGATTTTTTATTGTTCATAATAATTCACCTTTTTTATATTTATATAATAAAATACCGCAAAAAATTTATTATAATATATAATATAATAAAAATACCGCAAGGTCAAATTATTTATCGTTTTTGAATATCCCTATGAAAATACGATATTCCGTATTCGCCGTTGATACTCGCGAGTCTCTTTTTTAATTCTTCCACTACAAAAACCGATCTGTGGACGCCGCCGGTACAACCTACTCCGACGGTAAAATAAGACTTGTTTTCCCTTTTGTAAAGAGGCACGGCAAAAACCAAAAAATCGGCTATGCGGTTTATAAATTCTTTAGACTCTTTAAAAGAAAGCATATAGCCTGCTACTTCGGTATCTACTCCCGTAAAATTTTTTAAAGATTCTACGAAAAAAGGGTTCGGCAAAAACCTTGCATCGAAAACGGTATCCGCTTCTATAGGCAAACCGTATTTAAAACCAAAAGAAATAATTTTAACGGAAAATGAAACGGGGAATATCAGCCCTTCTAAGTGCGGGGATAAAATACTTTCTAACTCGTGAATTTTAATATCGGAGGTATCTATAACGACGTCGGCGCCGGTTTTTGCGTTTTCTAACAGCGAACGCTCTTTTTTAACCGCGGAGATTATATCGTTTCCGGACAGAGGATGTTTTCTGCGGGTTTCGGAATATCTCCTTATGACTACATCGTCTCTGGCGTCAAAAAAAATAAATTTAAAAAATCCCGACTGGCGTTTTAAAAATTTAATATAACTTTCTAATTCGCTTAAAAAACTTTTTTCCCTTATATCGATAACAAAAAGTATATTTTTGAGCCTCGCCGACAATCCTAATTCAAAAAATTTAGGCAGAAGAAGCATAGGCATATTATCTACGCAAAAAAAACCTTTATCTTCAAAAATTTTTAATGCCGACGACTTTCCTGAACCGGAAATCCCGCTTACTAATATTATATTGGGTCTCCCCGTGTTTTCCATATTAATTTATAATTCGGGCGTAATTAACGAAAACTCCCCGTCTTCTCCTCTAAAAATAAAAGATATTTTAGAAGATTCTTTGTCTTTAAAAATTATAAAATCTTTATTTC
>DAHWHJ010000040.1:0-27255 GCA_027335745.1 bacterium
TATTATATTCTACTAATTTTGAATATTTATTTCAATACCTTGAAATTTAATAAAATTTGAACGGAGGGAATTAAAATTAAATGAAAAAAATAAAACTTATAGCTTTGGCTTTGATTTTATTCGGCGCAATAAATTTTTTAAGCGGATGCGCCCTTATGCTTGTCGGAGGGCTTGCAGGCACTACCGGTTATCTTGCGGCAAAGCAGGGCTATGGAGTCCAGAATCCCGTAACTAAGAAATAATAAAAATAATTAGACGGAGGCAAAAATGGCGGTTACGGTTATAGGTTCTATCGCAATAGACGATATAGAAACTCCTTTTAATAAAACAGGAGATATTTTGGGCGGCTCGGCGACTTATTTTTCGATGGCGGCGTCGTTTTTAACGGACGTAAAAATTATAGGCACGGTTGGAAACGATTTTGACGGGAAGCATTTAAACGTTTTTAAGGACAGGTCGATAGACGCCAAAGGGATAAAGACTGAAGAAGGCAAAACTTTCAGGTGGAAAGGCAGATACGGATACGATATGTCCGATCCGGAAACCCTTATGACCGAACTCGGGGTATTTTCTTCTTTTAAACCGGTCGTTCCGCACAGTTCAAAAAACGATATGCTTTTTCTTGCTAATATAGATCCCGATATCCAGTTTGACGCATTAAAGCAGATGGGATCCCCTAAACTCGTTGCGCTCGATACTATGAATTTCTGGATAGAAGGGAAAAAGGAAAAACTTATTAAAGTTATGGAGCTGACCGATATATTTATTATAAATGAATCCGAAGCAAGACTTTTAACGGGGGAATCCTCTATATTTTTGTGCGCTAAAGCCATATTAAAATCAGGAGCTAAAATATTAATCTTAAAAAGAGGGGCTTACGGAGCTACCATGTTTTTTGAAAATAAATTTTTTATGGTTCCGGCTTATCCGTTAGAAAACGTTATAGACCCTACCGGCGCAGGAGATTCTTTTGCAGGCGGATTTTTAGGATATATCGATAATACCGGCGATATGGCGTTCGAAAATCTCAAAAAAGCTCTTGTGTTCGGAAATATTATGGCGTCTTTTGCCGTGGAAGGTTTTTCGGTAAACAGGTTTTTATCTATAAACAACGACGAAATTAAGGACAGGTTTAAAAAATTCAGGTAAATGACTTATTTTGAGGAACTTTCGTAAAAGCTTATTATTATAAATTATAAATGTGGGCAATTAATCAAAAATCAATAAAGTTTTTTTTCTTATTTTTTCTTATAACCGTTATTTTTGCGGCATTATCGGGTTGCGGACTTTCGCAGGTTCCTAAAAAAAATAAGCTTAAATCCAATCTATACTACAGGCTTGGGGTAGGGTTTTACCGGAACGGAAATTTTATAAAAGCAATGCAGGAATTTATTAAAGCTAAAACGTTAAACCCGTATTCGGCGAGAAATTATAATGCTATTGGAATGGTTTATATGGAAACCGCCAGAGAAGGTAAAGCCGTAAAAAATTTCGAGGAAGCGGTAAGAATTAACCCTAAGTTTTCCGACGCCTATTATAATTTGGCAATAATTTACATTAAAAGAAAAGATTATCCGCCTGCAAAATCATACTTGAAAAGAGCGTTGAAAAATCCTTTTTACAACAGACCGTATGAAAGCTATACCCAGTTGGCAAAAATATATTTTGCTGAAAATAAGCCGGAGAAAGCAAAAAAAATATTAACCATATCTAAACTGCTGAATAAGAGATATTTTTTAACATATTATTATCTGGGCAAATACTGGCTTATTAAAGGAAATTTAGACAGAAGCCTGCGTAACTTTAAGAAAGTTATAAAATTAAATATGTTTTTTACGCCCGCGAAATATTTTGAAGGGGTTATATTTTTTAAGCAAAAAAAGTATAATAAAGCAAAAAAGATATTTTCTTCGGTATATGAACAGAATAAAACGAACATATACGGAACTAAATCTTTGGATTATCTAAAAAAAATAATGCTATATTCAAAATAGGGCATGTTTTATGGATAGCGAAATGCCGGAAACATCGGGGGAATATCTTAGAAACAGCAGGAAATCTTTAGGGCTTACCGTCGATGAAGTTTCCAATATTACAAAAATCAGGGCGCAGTATATCGAAGCCATCGAAAATGACGACTTTGCAATGTTTTCTTCGCCTCATCTGCTTAAGGGCTATATAAAACTTCTTGCAAAAACGGTCAAAGCGGACGAAAAAAAAGCGGCGGCGCTGCTGGAAGCGGAGGCGGGCGAAAATTTTAAAGACAAACATATAGAAGATATAGTAGGAAAAAGATTTAAAGAAGAAATACAAAAGTCTAAGGATTTTAAAAAGAGAATTTTAGTAATAGTTTTTGCAGGTATCCTTATTATAATCTTATCTTATGCGATAATTAAGATTTACGAATATATTAAAACCGCGCCGAGAATTCATATAGCGATGCCGTTTCAATCCCGGATTAAATCTTTAGTTCCGGAGGGCCATCCGTCCGTAAGCGGCAGACCTCCAAAAATTAGGGCTAATTATCCCGTGATATTAAAAGGAAAGGTAATTAAAAGAACATGGGTTGCCGTTAAAATCGACGGCGGAAGCGCTGCGACTTCAATGCTTTATGCGGGAGATACCGAGACATGGAAGGCAAAAAAAAGAATAAGGATAAAAATAGGCAATGCCGGAGGCATTGTTCTGAATTATAACGGAAAAGATATCGGAAGCCCCGGAACAGAAAAGCAGGTAGTAACGTTAAATTTTCCGCCCAAGCATAATAATAGCGGCAAACAGTCGGTTAATACGGTTAATAAATAAATCGGGGAGGGGTTAGATTGTCTTCTTGTTTTTGATGTGGTATCCGATTTTATCGAAAATTAACGATACGGCTAATAGTAACAACGCTATTGCGGGTATAATTAAGGCTAAATCGTCGTCTTCGACCTTAATTTTTAAGCCCTGAAGTCCCCAGTATATTCCAAAGCTTAGAAGTAGAATGGACGCTATTCCTTTAATCCAGTGGGAAGGTATTTTCTTGAAATATTTTCTTAAATAAATCGACAGTATTAAAATAAGAAATGAACTGACGATAAGAGCGGAGATTACGGAAAGCCATTGATTATCGGTAATGGCAAAGGGAACCGCTACTACGGCTACTTCGAATGCTTCTACTATTACTGCGTTTAAAGCGACGATGAAATGTTTAAAAGAGCATTTTTGATGTCTTACGACGGCAGTTTCAGCTTTTTTGAAAAGCGGTTTTTCTCCGATTTTTTGGGAAAAAGGCGTAAGATAAAATATAAAACTGACGAGTTTATAAGAGAAGTAAATGCCTATAGAAAGCAATATAGCGGCTATTATTAGTTTTATGGTAAATATGGGAACCGTTTTAATTAAAGCTATGCCTCCAACGAAAAGAATTATCAGCGTGCCGATAAATCCGATTAATCCTCCCGCTAAAGCGCTCGAAAGTCCTACGTCTTCACCTACTACGAAAACTATTGCGGCAACTTCGCTGAGTTCTACTATCGCAACCGAAAACACGGCTGTAAATATAAGTATGTTGAAATTCATATGCCGTATTATATCAGATAATAATCGTAAAAAACAATAAAAAACGGGACGGTTTTTTCCTATTGACTTTTTGACGGTGAAGTAATAAGCTAAAAGAATATATAACGCTATTTTACTTAAAAAGGGGGTAACATTATGGCAGTATCGGCCAACAAAACATTAGATGCAAGCGGGTTGTCCTGCCCGCTGCCAATCGTTAAAACCAAAAAAGAAATCGACACGATGACTTCGGGGCAGGTTTTAGAAGTAATTTCAACCGATCCCGGTTCTAAAAACGATATGACGGCGTGGTGCAACAGGACCGGAAATAAGCTTTTAGAATCTTCCGAAGAGGGCGGAAAGTTTAAATTTTATGTCCAAAAATCTTAATAAATTTTTGGCGCAGGTTAGAATCGTTTAAAATTGTATTGATGGGAGGGGTAAATAAAAATCCATCCTCCCATCATCCGAAAAAATGAAAATTGATAATAATGAAAAGGAAATTTACTTATATCTTCGCTTTAATCGCCTTTATTATTATTATATTTCAATCATTAATAAATACAGGCGTCTGTATCGGATTGAAAAATCCATTTATATCTCCCTTCAAGACAAAGGAATATAAAAATTTTAACTCTAATCCTTTGAACGGGCTTAACCTTCAGGCTATAGTGAGCGGTTCCAACCCCGGCAAAAATATTGCCGTTATTAACGGCAGCCCTTATTACGTCGGTTCTAAGATTATGGAAAAAACCGTCGTGGGAATTACTCGTAATGCCGTAATAATCAAACTTAAAAACGGAAAAATAGTTAAGCTTATACTATCCAAATTTGAAGGATTTAAAAAATAATAAATGATATAATAATCTTATGATTTTTAAATCCAAATTTTATATTATCGTTAGTATTTCCTTATTTATTTTTAATTTTTATGGAAACGCCTATGCTTTTAAAGCGAATACTTCATATAGTTTCTTAGGCGGGATTAGACTGCCTAACAAAAGAATAACTATCGAAGGAAACGATATTCCGCTCAGGCCGTTGATAATAGGAATATGCCATGAATTTCGGTTGAATTACGTTTTAAGCAGTTCCGTAAACGGAAGCGCGACTCTGCACATAAGAAGCATACCTCTGCCGGAAGCCCTGTCGATTATTTTCAGAGCGGGAAATTTGGGCTACAGCGTGAGCAACGGGATTTTGTTTATAGGCCCCCGTTCATCCCTTAAAAACAGTTATATATATTACAAGATAAATCTAAAATATATTCAGGCTAAAAATCTTCTTGCGGATTTAACGCCTATTTTACCGGCGGGGGCAAAGGCTTACGCTTCTCCCCACGGCAATTCCGTATTCGTTTACGATATTCCTTCAAACATAAAAAAAATTAAAAATATTATTAAAAAAATAGACGTAAAAAAAAGGGTCGTTCTTTTAAATGCAAGAATAGTCGACGTAACCGATAATTTCGTTAGAAATCTGGGCATAGCGTGGTCTTTTTCGCCGAATAATAACAACGCTATAATATCTACTTCTACTTTTCCTACCGGCTTTAGCGGCGCTATAAGTCAACCGCCGCCTCAAAATACCCTAAACTTAAGCGTCGGAACGGCATGGCAGAATTTTGGAATACTTTCCGCCCAACTTTCTTTAGGACAGCAGTTAGGCTGGGATAAGGTTATAGCGTCCCCGAGCGTTTCGGTTATAAGCGGTCAGCCCGCCACTATAAATTCGGGAGTTACTTTATATTATGTCGCATATACGGCATCGGGAGGAGCTTCTTCGTCAACCCCTTCAAGCACCCCCTCAAGCGGAACTACCGTTATAACGCAGGAACCTGTTACGTCGTCCCTCCAGACTATTACGCTGGGGCTTACGTTAACCGTTACGCCTATAGTCGAAAGCAAAAATTCCATTATGCTGAATATTAACGTTACAAATTCACAGCCAAATTTCGGACAGGTAGTCAACGGGTTCCCTTCGGTAGATAATAAAAGCGTTTCGACCACGGTTCTGGTTAAAAATAATTCTACTTTAGTTATCGGGGGCATTTTATATACCGATAAATCGCATTCTAATAACGGAATTCCTATTCTATCAACCATTCCTGTAATTGGCTATCTTTTTTCGTCAAGGCAAAAAAGCGTTTCTAGAGAGCAGTTAATGGTATTTATTTCTCCAAAAATAGTAAATTAGCCGCATTAAATAAAATAATTAATTTAAATGAGCTTTAAAAAAAACGAAAAAGAAGAAAAGAAAGTTAAAGCCGAAAGAAGAATGCCTTTTTTAGAGCATTTTTCGGAATTAAGAAAGAGAATACTTTATGTATTTATCGCGCTTATCGTATGCATGGGTTTTTCGTGGCGGCTTTCCTATAAAGCGATAAATATCATAGAAACTCCTTTAGAAAAGCCTACCTATATTACATATTTTTCGGGATACGCAAAAAATGTTATAAAAGAAAAAGCGCCTTCGGTTTATTATGCGTTCGGTCTTAATAAAACCCCGAAAAAATTCGTAAAGCATATTCTTCATTATTCAAAACCCTTAGAGCCGTTTTTTATGCAGGTAAAAGTATCGCTGATTCTCGGGTTTATGATAGCCCTCCCGTTTATTCTGTTTCAGTTCTGGCAGTTTATAAAGCCCGGTCTTTTGAAAAAAGAAAGGATGTATTTGCTGCCTTTTTTGTTTTTCGGAACGCTGTTTTTTGTTTCAGGCGTGATTTTTATGGTTTTTTACATATGGCCGGCGGTTATTAATTTTTCTCTTAGTTACCAAAGTCCAAACTTATCCCCGCTCATAAATTTGACTCATTACATTAATTTTGCGCTGAGGCTTGGACTGATATTCGGCCTGATATTCGAACTGCCGTTAGTGTCGGCTCTTTTTTCGCTTGCGGGAATATTAAAACCCGGGTTTTTGAAGAAATACAGAAAGTATGCCCTTGTAATAAGTCTTATTATTGCGGCTTTTCATGCAGATATAGTTACCATGTTTTTTATAGCGGTTCCTCTTTATTCGATGTATGAGATAAGTATTTTTATATCTTCCTTTATATGGAAATTTAAAAAAAAGACGGTTGATGCGGCACCCGGCAACAATTAACCGTTCATAGAAAAGACAAACCCTTTTATGTCTGCTTTAATATCGGGAAACGATTTTTTGCTTGCCTTAACGGAAACATAGTTTATAATAAAAATTCTTTTCATAGAGTTTATATTTTTAATAAACTCTATCGTTTTATTAAATCCTCCCGTTACGGAAATATCTACGGGCAAAGCCGTCACCCCTATATATTTGACCGGTTTTCCGAAACTTATATTTTCTATTGCAAAATTATCGGCAGGTTTATTTACGGCGATATTTTTAATTAAATCCGCAACCATAAATGTCGTAGGGAGCATAATTTCTTCGTTTTTTAACTTTAACCTTAATTTTACAATTTGATTTTTAAGACCGTATAAACTATTTTTTTCCCTGGAAAGAGACCCCGTCGTGTTCTTTATCATATTTATTTTGCTTTTGAGCTTTAATATGGCCGTATTTTTGGCGGCTATTCTTTTATATAATCCGTTTAAAAATATATCCTGATTTATTAAATAAAGAAATATAAAAGCCATAAGTATTACTGCGGCTGTTTTATTGGTCTTTAAGTATGCCGATATTTTTTTAATCTCTTCTAACGGTTTCATTTTTTGTTTTTAATGTTTTTAAAATTGATATTCGTAATATTTAAAAAAGCTTTTAAATTAAAAGAATAAAAGGTATTGCCGCCGATAATTTTTCTATGAGCTTCTTTAAGATTTATTTTTGTGAATAATCCGGTATTTTTAAGATTATTTATGTATGTCGAAATTCCCGATAATGATAAGCTGTTTCCGTTTATGGCAATAACGCCGTTTTCCAAAGACAGTCCGCTCATCCATACTCCGTCGGGGGATGCCGCAACCATCCTGCTTATCTTCTTATTCCATGCTACCTTAAGTTTTTTAAGGGAGTCTATGATTGCTATCTTTTTTTCTATGGCTTCCAAAAGATTTTTCCTTTTGTCTATTGCCTGTTCAAATGTTTCGTTTAAAATATTTTTTGTTTTTAAGACTGTTAACTGCTGATTTAATTGCGATATATAAGTTCTTTTGGAATTGTTGTTAAGAATTGAAGCTAAATCCAATAAAAAAATAAATATAAGATACGCAACAATTATAGAAAAAATTACCGTCCTTTTTCTGCTTTTTGCGATACGATTCCTGTCTTTTGCCGGCAATAAGTTAATTCTTGTTTTTTCGGGATTCTTCTTTTTCATTTATCTTTCCGTTCATCTGTTTATAATCAGTCCGAACGTAGTCCACATTTCTTCCAACGGCCGGAAAAATTCATAATCTTCTTGTATGTTGCGGTTTTTTAATTTTTTAGATAAATAAAAAGAATATTTTTCCGAGCCTATAAGATTGAGGACGGAAACCGAATAAGCCCTGAAAGCCGTCGCTTCGGTAATTTTTGCGTCGAACCCTTTTTTGCCTGAAAAAATTCCCGTAAGTATGATGCCGTCGATGGAGGGCAGGGATTTTCCGGCAAAATAAAAGTCTATCGTTCTTTTTAATTCATCGGTTATAAGGGTTGAGGCTTCGTCATAGTTTTGACTTTTAAGGTTTAATCCGTCGATCGTTCTTTCAAAATTAATCGCATTATTTAATATTATGACTATTTTTATCGTTTTATCCGATATATCGCAAAGCAGTAAATGACCCGTAAGGTTTTTATTTATATATCTTATATTGTTATAAATCGATACCGTTTTACATTCTATCGATTTTATTTTCAGCCCCGATTTGTCGAATATTTCCTTAAAATTATTTATGTCTTCGTCTTTCGAGGCGAATGCCGTGATATTTAGCGCTCTGTTTCCCTGTTCGTCTATTTTTTCGGTATATATAAAATCGAATATACACTGTGATATAGGGAAGGTAAGTAGTTTTTTTAGTTCGTATTCAACCGCTATTTTAAGATCCGATTCCGGCATAGGCGGTAAAATAAAATTAAAACTGTAAACCGAGTTCCCGTTAATAGACGTTAATATGTTTTTTCTGCCGATTTTATTTTCATTTATAATTTTATTTAGATTAAGGGATACCGAATTTATATCGTGGTAGTCTAAACCTGCAATCGTGACGTTTACAAAATTGTTCAGAAAATAACTATCTCTTTTTTTGAAAATTTCCAGTATTTTAAACTGGTTATAATCAATTTCTACGGCGGTAAAAATCTTCATAAAGTTTTAAGTAAGGTTATATAAAATTCAGGATTTTTATGTAACCGTTGAAAAATTCGAATATAATTCCGTCAACCGCTATTCTATTTTCGGGAGTTTTATTTAAAATATTTTCCATAGCCCCGTGTCTGTTAAACATCATTGCTTTATGTTTTGTTTCGCCGTTCGTTCCCGATTGGGAAGACCCCGCTATATTTAAGGTAAAATAACAATTTGTATTTACGCGTAAGCCATTAACCGCATTATTTTTTTTTGGCGTCTTATTTTTGAATTCGCGCCTGTTTATATCTAATAGCGTAATATTTCTAATTAAAAACTTAGGCTTTTCGTTAAGCGGTCCGAAGGGAGATATTAATTTTATAATCTCGGAAAACTCTTTATTCGATATAGAATTTAAATTAATTTCTTCATCGTAATCCGCTTCGAAGCCGCTTCCGGTAACATCCGGTTTTTCTTCCCCCTGTCCCCCCCCCTGCGCTTTATCTATGAAAATATTTTTTTTATGGTCTTTTAAAACTGCAGAGATGAAATCGTCTATTTCTTCTCCCTTTTGGACGGTTAATCCGCATGCCATTTTATGCCCCCCGAATTTAGAAAAAAAAGATTCGTAATTTTTTAAGAAAGCGTAAATGTCGATATTGCCGCATGACCTTGCGGAGCCGATATAGACGTTTTCTTTGAATCCGGTAAGAAGCAAAACCGGCTTTTGTAAATAATCCGATAATTTTGACGATACTATCCCTATCACGCCCGGATGCCATGATTCTCCTTTTAATATAATAACCGGCAGCGTTTCTTCGTACCCCGTTTTTGCTTTAAGGAGATTAATTGCATCGTTAAAGCAGGCATCTTCGAGCAATTGTCTTTTTCTGTTGAACGATTCAAGCTCCTGAGCAAGACCGAAAGCCGTTTTAGGATCTTTTTGGGTTAAAAGTTCTACCGCCACTGCGGGGTTACCGACCCTGCCCGCGGCATTTATTTTAGGCGCGATCTTCCATGCTATATCGGATTCATTGACGTTATCGAAATGTAGTCCGCAGATGCGTCTTAGTTCTTTTATTCCGGGGCGGGGGCAGGAATTAAGTATTTGAAGTCCGTAGCGGGTGAGGGTTCTATTGTCGCCGTACATAGGAACTATATCGGCAATAATGCCGAGACATACGATATCTAAGTAATCCTTAAGGTTAGGATATGAAGTCAGCAGACCTTCTTTTACTAAATATTTTCTAAGGGCGATACCGAGGTTGAAAGCAATCCCGACTCCGGGTAAAAATTTAAAAGGAAATTTATCGCCTTTGCGTTTCGGATTAAGTATTGCAAAAGCGTCCGGCAAAATCTCCATTTCTCCGCTTAAAGGAACTTCATGATGGTCGCATATTATTACGTCTATATTCTTAGAATTTGCATACGAAACTTCTTTGACTCCCGTTATGCCCAGATCCACCGTTATCATTAGAGAAAGAGGTTTTTTGCCGCTTTCGCTTATAAAATCATAAATTTCATTAATAGGCTCTATTCCCAGCCCATAGCCGTCTTTTATCCTGTCCGGCAGTTTATAAAAGATGGAAGAGCCGTTATTTTTTTGTTCAGGGTTTAGTATTCTTTTCAATTCTCTTAAAAAGGAAACAAGAAAAGACGTTGCCGTAATCCCGTCAACGTCATAATCCCCGTATATACAGATTGATTCGTCGTCTAAAATAGCATTAGATAAACGGAGTACGGCTTTTTCCATATCGGATATAAGAAAGGGGTCGCTTAAACATTTAAGCGAGGGATTAAGATAATTGTCTATAAAACAACTCAACGTAGTTTTATTGCCGTTCGCAAAAATATCCGAGTAGAAAGGGTCAAAATTTAATTGGGAAAGTATTCTTTTTAAAATAAGGGATGAAGCAGTATTATCTAAATATATGGGAAGACGTTCTTTTAAATATCGCTGAACATATTCTTTTTCCATATTTTAATTTTAAATTTATATGCACTTTTTCAAATACTTATTTGTTTATTTATAGTGCTTCTCGTTTAAAATAACCATAATAGGGCTTGCTATAAATATCGAGGAATAAGTTCCTATTAGTACCCCGAGCAATAAAGTAAAAGCAAAGTCGTGCAAAACTACGCCCCCGAGAAAGAATAGGGATAACACGACAAGTATGACCGTGAAGGACGTAACGACCGTTCTTGTTAAAACTTCGTTGATGCTTGAATTAACAAGTTTTTTTAAATCGATATTCTTTGCTTTTTCCGTTTCGATCTTTAAGTTTTCCCTGATCCTGTCGAAAACGACGACTTTATCGGTAAGCGAATATCCCGCCACGGTTAAAACGGCGGTTATAACAAGAAGCGTTATCTCCTTTTGAAATATAAAAATTATCCCGAGCAGGGCAAGCACGTCATGGGCAAGACCTATTGCCGCCGCAAGACCGAATCTAAACTCGAAACGCCATGTTATATACAGTATTATTGCAATAATAGATATGATAATAGCGATAACGGCATCTCTTGAAAGTTTTCTGCCTACGGAAGGCCCTATCATTTCACTGCTGACGACTTTGGGCGGATTTTTTTTGAAAGATTTTTTAATTACTTGTTTTATTTCAGCGGTATAAGCGTTTAAATTTTTTGCTTCAGCTTTAGTCTGAATTATAATATCGTTTTCACCTTTAATCTTAACTAATTTTACGTCCTTAAATCCCGCAGGTATCAGTATTTTTCGAACGGAGGATATAGAAATTTTATGTTTAAACGCAAGCTGCATAGATAGTCCGCCTGTAAAATCTATTCCTATTTTAGCCGTCCCCATTATCATCGTAATAATTTCTATAATGCCGAATATTACAAGAATAGAGGAAATAACGAAAGAATATTTTTGTTTTCCTATAAAATTATAATGCGAGTTTTTAATAAATTCCAATTTCTGCTCCTTAAATACTTAATTTATTAAGTTCTTTTTTATTGGATATCATATCGAATATAACTTTTGTTCCTACTAAGGAAGTGAAGAGGTTAATTAATATTCCGAGAGAAAGCGTTACCGCAAAACCTTTTACCGGACCGGAACCGAAATAAAAAAGAACCGCTGCCGTAATAAGTGCCGTAACATGCGAATCCAAAATAGTAAAAAAGGCTTTATTGTATCCGTTTTCTATGGCTATGACGACCGGCTTGCCTTCCCTGAGTTCCTCTCTTATCCTTTCAAAGATAAGAACGTTGGAATCCACCGACATACCTATGGTCAAAATAATTCCCGCAATGCCGGGAAGGGTCAGCGTTGCCCCAAACAATGAAAGAGCCGCCATAAGGAACAGAACGTTTTCTATGAGCGCAAAATCCGCGATTAAACCGGAAAGCTTATAATAAAATATCATAAAACCGATAACGAGAATAGTACCTACTATTGCGGCAAGTATTCCGCCATGTATCGAGTCTGTTCCTAAGGTAGGGCCTACCGTATTGTTCTGTATTATTTTGACGGGGGCGGGCAATGCACCCGAACGGAGGGCGATTGCAAGATTGTTTGCCTGCGCCATGGTAAAACGTCCGGAAATAGATGCATTGCCTCCAAGTATAGGCTCTTCTATAACCGGAGCGGAAATAACGTTGTTATCGAGTATGATGGCTAATCTTTTGCCGGTGTATTTCGTAGTAATTTTTCCGAACTGTTTTGCTCCCGCAGAGTTTAAGGAAACCCCGACGACGGGCTGGTTATAACGGTTCATCTGAACGTTTGCGCTTGAAATGGCGGCTCCGTCCATCAGTACCGTTTTTCTTATAAGATAAGGTCTTTTTGTCGTTTTATGCGTATATTTATTGTATGTAATATGATATAAAATTTCGTCTCCTTTCGGAACTTTTCCGTTCAATGCATTCATCAGGCCGTGTTTGTCATCCACAAGTTTAAACGTAAGTCTTGCAGTTTTTCCTATGAGTTTAATAGCCTGTTTGACGTTTTTTACTCCGGGCATTTCGACGACTATCAAATCTTTTCCTTGACGGGCTATTTTTGGGGCTACCAATCCGAACTGGTCTATCCTGTTTCTCATTACCTCGACGGCTCCTCCAACGGCTTCCTTTTTATATCGGGAAAGAGCGGAAGGTTTAAAATTTATTATATTGCCGGTTAACTGCAAAGAAACATGATGGTTTTTCAGATAATTTTTAAGGTCGGAAAGCGCCGGTTTATTTTTCGAAATGTTTCCGCCTAAAATTATGTGATCGTCCGTGAAGGTTAAATCTTTTCCTTTCCCAATATTTTTATCTTTCACGAATGATTTTATATCGGAATAATCTTTATATAATTTTTCTTTAACGGCTTTATCTACCTCAACCTTTTCGACTAGATAAACGCCGCCTTGAAGGTCGAGTCCCAGATGCATTTCCGAATTTCCGATTACGGCTTTCCACCATCCCGGCGTATTTGGGTAAATAGAAGGGATTATCGAGAAAAAAGATATAAAAATAAATACGGCTATTAAAATTACTCGAGTTTTAACCGGTTTCATCAAGCTCCACCATAAAAGAAAATTAGACTTGTTAAATTATACAATGTTTTAAAATTTTATCGTTTTTTACTGTTTTACGGTTTTCGTCGCAATGGCGCTTTTGGTAATTTTGATTTTAACGTCTTTTGCTATTTCTATAGTAAAAAGCTGGTCGGCTATTCCGGTAATAACGCCGAATATGCCTCCCGTCGTCAGGACTTCGTCTCCGACTTTAAGCGATTCTATCATTTTCTTATGGTCCTTGGTTCTTTTTTGCTGTGGAAGTATGACCAAAAGATAAAATATTACCACTATGGCGATGAGCGGGGCAAAATTTATTAAAGTTGCCTCCCAGCCTCCGGAAGAGGTTGTGCCGCCGCCCGCGGCATAAGCCGGTTTAACCGCAAAATTATTGAATAAGCCTGATAAACTTGATAAGATTTTCATACCTGCTCCTTTTTCTATTAAAATTTATTAATTTTAATATATTATATTTATATTTAAAGAAAGTCAAAGTAAAGATTTATAACTTTCATAAAAATCGTAAAAACTGCCGTCTTCGATAGACCGCCTTATCCGTAAAATCAAATTTTGGTAAAAATGAAGATTATGGATAGTCAACAGCCTCTGTGAAAATATTTCCCTGCTCATAAAGGCATGCCGGACGTATGCGGCGCTGAAGTTTTTACAGCAAAAGCAACCGCATTCGGGGTCCACAGGCAAAGTTTCGGATTTGTATGAAGAATTTTTTATGTTGAGCGTTCCCCGCGATGTAAAAATAAAGCCGTTTCTTGCGTTTCTAGTCGGCAGGACGCAGTCGAACATATCTACTCCAAGAGATACCGCATTTACTATATCCGCAGGAGTTCCAACTCCCATAAGGTAGCGTGGTTTGTTTTCCGGAAGATTCGATGCGGAAATTTTCAGCATTTTCAACATTATCTCTTTCGTTTCTCCTACGGCGAGTCCTCCTATTGCATAGCCGTCGGCATCTAATTCGGACATTATTTTTGCCGACTCTTCCCTTAAATCTTCGAAAAAGTTACCCTGCGTTATGAGAAAGAGCAGGTTATTTTTTTTAGACGCGATTATTTTTTTTGCTTCGATAGATTTTTCCGCCCATCTTAAAGTCGTATCTAAATCTTTTTCGGCTTTTTCTCTTTTTACGCCGGGTCCGGAAAAAACGTCCAACTGCATCATTATATCGGAATCCAAAATCTGTTGTATTTCTATTACGCGTTCTGGAGTAAAAAAATGGGTTTCGCCGTCGATATGCGACATAAACTCTACGCCTTCGTTTTTAATCTTTGCGAATTTTGCAAGGCTGAAAATTTGAAATCCGCCGGAGTCGGTCAGGATAGAACCTTTATATTTCGTAAAGCTTCTAAGCGATCCGAATTTTTTAATTACGTCGGTCCCGGGTCTTAAAAAAAGATGATAGGTGTTGGACAGCATAATCTTAAAACCTTCGTCGTATATTTCGAAGGGCGACAACGATTTTACGGTGCCTATCGTTCCTACCGGCATAAAAACAGGAGTTTCTATCATTCCGTTTTTAGTGGCAAGTATGCCCGTTCTTGCGGCGGTACGGTCGTCTTTTTTTATTATTTTAAATGGCATATGTTTTATATATTATGCAGATACATCGCATCGCCGTAACTGAAAAGCGAGTAGCCGTTTTTTACCGCCTCTTCGTAAACCGCCCTTGTTTTTTCTATACCTATAAGGGCGCAAATCATTATGTAAAGCGTCGATTTCGGCTGATGAAAGTTCGTAATAAGATTTCTGGTTATTTTAAATTTATATCCGGGATAAATATACAGCGAGGTTTCGATATTTCTGCCGGAGTTGATCTTGACGGCTCCGCCGTGCAGTGCCTTTTCCGCTTCCGCCGAAGATTCCATGCACCGGACGGTGGAAGTTCCGGTTAATATTATTTTATTGCCCGATTTTACCGCATTATTTACCGCATCCGCCGTTTCTTTAGAAATAGAGTAAGTTTCCTTATGTATGTTATGGTCCCTTATGTCTGTGGTTCTTACAGGAAGGAAAGTCCCCAGCCCGATATTTAAAGAAACCGGGGTAAAAATGCCGCCTTTTTCTTTTATTTCGTTTATGGTTTTATCGTTAAAATGCAGACCGGCGGTAGGAGCGGCTACGGAAAATCCTGCCGAACCGTCTGCGTAAATGGTCTGATAATATACATCGTCCGTTTTTTCCACTGAGCGTTTTATATAAGGCGGAAGAGGAATTAAAGCGCATTTGCCAAAAATATAATCGTAATCTTCCTTAGTTTTTATTAATATTTCGTAGTTTCCGCCCCCCATGTTTTTAAGCGCCGTGACTGTTTTAAAAACTGCGCTCGGGTTTTGAGTACTTTGAATATCCGCCTGTCCGCTTACGGCAATTTCTTCGTTTTCTCTAACGGTTTTGTGGGATTTTAAAAGAGCTTTCAGTTTTAAAGGAAAGGATATATTCATAGGAAATTCCGTTACAAATATCTCCACTTTGCCCCCGGAAGTTCTTTTCCCGAATATCCTGGCTTTTTTTACGTAAGAATTATTAACCGCTACGATATCGCCTTTGTTTATATATCCCGTTATTTCGTAAAATTTTTTATGTTCCATTTTGAAATTTTTTACGTCCACGGCAAGCAGTCTTGCTTCGCCGCGGTCAACGGCAGGATATTTCGCAATCTGTTTTTCGTCGAATTTATAGTCGAATAAACCTATGTTCATATAATCCGATATTATAACAAATTTCAGCAAAATGTATCCAGTTTATTTTACTTTTATGATAAAATGAAAACTTAGACATAAATTTATTTTTTTAAAAAATTAATATACAATATGGGTATTTTTATAACGCTCGAAGGAATAGACGGTTCCGGCAAGACCACCGTTTCTAAGATTTTAAAAGAACTTTTAGAGAAAGACGGATACAAAGTAATGCCGATAAAAGAACCGACCGAAACGCCGCTCGGAAAATTCATAAGAAGCGAGATTCTCGGTTCCGGTTCCGCGGCAGGCGCGCGGGACGCCCTGAGCGCGTTTTTTCTTTTTTCCGCCGACAGAGCCGTCCATATAGACGAAATAAAAGAGAAAATAAAATATTTAGATATTATAATCTGCGACAGATTTATCGACTCTACTTATGCTTATCAGACGGCAGAGCTTAGCCGTTCGAACGAAAATAAAAAATTAAAAGATTTTATACTGAGCGTAAACGAATTTATTCTCGAGCAAAAAAAATTTTCAATAGACAGAACTTATCTGTTTGATTTAAAACCGGAAACTGCGCTGAACAGGTTAAACGGGAGAGCGGATAAAATAGACGGTTTCGATTCCCGTCCCGCGGATTTTTTTAACTCCGTTAGAAATAATTATCTGCGACTTTCCGAAAAATACCGGGACAGAATTAAAATAATAGACGCTTCTATGCCGCCCGAAAAAATTGCGGAAGAGATTCGGCGGGATATTTTAAAAATTTTAGAAAAATAATCTTATCTATAATATAGACTATGGAGTTAGATAATAAAAATTACGAACTTTCTAATATTGTCGGACATAAAAAGCAATTAGATTTTTTAAAAGGTTTGTCGTCGGGCGGCAGAATGCCCTCAGGGCTTTTGTTTTACGGTCAGAAAAATATCGGAAAAAAATTTACCGCGGAAGCTTTTGCGGCTTCCGTTTTATGCGGAGATTATGCGGCAGGTTTTCTTTCGGAGAACAGCCGTCCGTCTTTGAAATTCTGCGGGAAATGTCCTTCATGCATAAGCTTTTTAAACGGCACGAGCGGGAACTTTATGATTGTAGAGCCTTCCGGCGGTTCTATAAAAATTGAAAATATACATAAAATAGATTCGTTTCTGAGCCTTACCCCCGCTTATCCCGGATACAGGATTATTATTATCGACGAAGCCTCTTCCATGAATGCTTCCGCCGCAAACGCTTTGTTAAAAATGCTCGAAGAACCCCGGGAAAAAACCGTCTTTATTCTCGTAACTTCCAACATCGGTATGCTTTTGCCGACCGTTATATCGAGATGTCTCCTGCTTGGTTTCAGCCCCGTCCCCGACGAAGTTTTATTAAATGTTTTTAAAGCTGAATTTTCGGATATCGAAAGCAAAACTTTAAGGCTTTATGCTAAACTTTCGCGGGGCAGTTACTCCGGTTTCCGCGGGTTGGTCGAAGGCAAATATTTAGAAAAAAGAAATTTTTTAATCGGGACGATTATAAAAGACTTGTTCGGAGAATATAGAAATAAAAACATTAATAAAAATCCCTATGAAATATCGGCTAAATTTAATATTATGGAAAAAGAAGGGAAGCCCGCTCGTAAAAAAGGCGGTTTGCAGGCAGAAGAAAATGAGGATAAAAACGCCGTATTTGAGTTGATTTTATTTATTCTCAGGGATATTTATATTTATAATGTGTCAAATAATGAAAAATTATTATATAATGAAGACATTGCGGACGAAATAAAAAGGCTTGCTTTAGATTCGGCGGTATCTGCGAAAGATATCGGGAATATGATAGAATATACCGCCGAGCATATAGAAACGATGAACAGCCGTAATTTGAATAAAACTATATCTATAGATTCATATTTTTCTAAACTTTTGTGCGAATGAATTAAAAATGAGAATAGCGGAAGTAAAGATAATCGAAATGGGTTACACTTTGGAATGCGTTACGAAAATTCCCGAACTTTCCGTAAACGATAGAGTGCTTGTCGAGCGGGATAAAATTATTTATTTAGGAACGGTTTCGCGAGAATCGAAAGTTTTTGCGGATGACGGCGAAACTCTTCATCCGCAACCCTCCTGTTCAATAATCAGAAAGCTCTTTCCTTTTGAAACCGGCGAGAAGTTTATGCATTATCAAATAGAGAATGAAGGTTTTGATTTCTGCAGGAAAAATGTCGAAGAGCTTAAACTTACAATGAAATTATTGAAGGTTAAGTATATAGCCCTTGAAAATAAACTTGTTTTTTATTACAGCGCGGAAGAAAGGGTCGATTTTAGAGAACTTGTGAAAATTCTTGCTACGAGATTTCATTTAAGGATAGAAATGCGGCAGATTAACATCCGCGACGAATGCAAAATTTTGGGTGGAATAGGTATTTGCGGAAGGGTTTGTTGTTGCGCTTCAATAGTAAATGAGATGAATACCGTTACTTCTAAAATCACTAAACTGCAATGCCAGAATACAAGCAAATTTGTCGGCTACTGCGGGAGGCTGTTGTGCTGTCTTGCCTTTGACCCTCCGGTGCATGGGGAAGAATTGCCTGCGGAAACTAAAATAGCGGAGAAAGCCGTAACGGCGGCGGAAACGGAGGAAATACAGTCCGCCGTTTTTACGGATGACGATTATGGAAAACAATAATAAAGACTATTTTTACGTTACGACTCCTATATATTACGTAAACGATAAACCTCATATAGGGCATGCTTATTCTACGGTGATAGCCGATTCAATCGCCAGATTTAAAAGGCTTTCAGGTTTCAGAGTTTTTTTTCTTACGGGAACGGACGAACACGGATTAAAAATAGAAAAAGAAGCAAATTTAAGAGGCATTTCGGCCAGGGACCTTGCCGATTCCGTCCATATTAAATTTAAGGAGCTTTTTTCGGAACTTAATATCTCGTATGACAGGTTTATAAGGACTACCGACGCCGATCATATTAGAACCGTCAGGATTGCTTTCGAGAAATTATTGGAAAACGGCGACGTATATCTGTCCGAATACGAAGGATGGTATTGTACGCCTTGCGAAACCTTTCTTACGGAAAAATCGCTTATCGAGGGTAAATGTCCCCAATGCGGAAGACAGGCGGTTAAAGTCAAAGAAGAAAGCTATTTTTTAAAATTAGACAAATATGAAAAAAAACTTTTAGATTATATCGCCGACAATCCCGGTTTTATAAAACCGGATTTTAGAAAAAACGAGGTTTTGTCTTTTGTAAACGAAGGATTGAAAAATTTAAGCATATCCAGAACCTCTTTTAAATGGGGAATTCCTGTGCCGGGCAACGATAAACATATCATATATGTCTGGTTCGACGCTCTTTTGAACTACCTCACCGGTCCGGGATACGAAGATTTTATTAACGGTAAAAATTCCGATTTTACCCCTTTTTTTAAATCGGTCAATCATATAGTAGGTAAGGATATCCTTAAATTTCATGCCGTTTACTGGCCTATTATGCTTTTTGCTCTCGGGCTTGAACCTCCTAAAACCGTAATAGCTCACGGCTGGTGGCTTATGAGCGGCAAAAAGATGTCGAAGTCCCTTGGAAACGTCGTCGATCCTTTGTCGTTGATTAATAAATTCGGCGCAGATGCTCTTAGATATTATCTTTTAAGCGAAATTACCCTCGGTCTGGACGGCGACTTTAATATCGATAATTTTGTCGTGAGATATAACTCGGGACTTGCAAACGATTTGGGAAATTTAGTTTCCAGAACCGCGGTAATGTTAAATAAATATACGGGTGGACTGATTCCGGGATACGGTATTCCTGAAGACGCGTCGGTCTTAAAAGCCGCTGAAGATATTTTAAGCGGTCTAAGCGATAGATACGACGATTACGATTTCGCAAAGATTTTAGAAGATATATTTAGGTTTATAAATGCGCTGAACAAATATATCAACGATTCCGCTCCGTGGAAATTAAATATGGAAGACCCTGAGGAAAAAACTAATTTATTAAAAATATTGAAGACCGTCGGCGTTTCTATTTACTATATATCTTATCTGATTTATCCTTTTATGCCGGAAACGTCAAAAAAAATCAATACAATATTAAATATCGAGCCGTTTGATTCCGGCAGTTTTTCGGCGCGTCCCGAAGATATGGCGGATAATTGCATGGAATTATTTAAAAACGGATGCCGTATATCGGAAAAACCGGAAATTATGTTTCCGAGAATAAAATTTGAATAATAAAAATGATTGATTCGCACTGCCATCTTGAAATGCCGGAGTTTGATTCCGACCTTAAGGACGTTTTTGTTAGAATGTCGGAACACGGAGTCACGCATGCCGTTTCGATAGGTTCTTTAGCGCAAAACGAAAGAATCGAAAAAACTATTGAAATAGCCGGCTTACACGATAATATTTATACCACTCTCGGCGTTCATCCGAAAAGTCCTTATAATGATCTTGAAAATATATCGGAGTTATTCGAAAAATATTATTCAAAAAATAAAAAAAAGATTGTTGCGGTCGGAGAAATCGGATTAGATTATTTCCTGCCGGATATTCCAAAAGAAAATTTTGAAATAATCAAAACTAAACAGAAGGAATTATTCAAATTTCAACTCGGACTTGCATCCGCAAACATGCTTCCGGTCATAATCCATATAAGGGACGCCTACGAAGATGCAATAGATATTTTAAAAGATTACGTAAAAAATCCGGACGGTTTTTACGGCGGCGTTATACATTGCTATTCGTCTGCCGAACGTGGTATATCGGACGAATTTTTAAAAATGGGTTTTTTTATATCTTTTTCCGGAAATATAACGTTTAAAAAAAACGACGGATTAAGAGCCGCGGCAAAAGTAATTCCCGATGAAAAGCTCCTTATAGAAACCGACAGTCCCTATCTTGCTCCGCAATCCTTTAGGGGAAAAAGGAACGAACCGTCGTACGTCCGGTTTGTTTTGGGTACGATTGCCGAAGAAAAAGGGATCGAAAGAAAAAAATTAGACGATTTAACCGTCCAGAATACCGTCAATCTTTTTTCGCTTGAAGGCGTCGGCGGTTTTTACCCCGCGGTCGCTTATAAAATAAGAAATTCGGTATATATAAACCTTACGAATAAATGCACTAACAGGTGCACGTTTTGTCCTAAATATCAGGGCGGCAAAAGTAATTTTTGCGTTCAAGGATACAATCTCGAATTAAAAAAAGAACCTGACGCAAACGAAGTAATATCGTCAGTTTTCCGCTATTATAATTTTAAAGAAGTCGTATTTTGCGGACTGGGGGAACCCACATTAAGAATAGAAACGCTTAAGGATGTTGCCAAGTCTGTAAAAAATATCGCAACCGGCATTAAAATAAGGCTTGATACCGACGGGCTTGCAAATGCGGTTTACGGACGCAATATAGCCGCCGAGCTTGAAGGGCTTATAGACAGCGTAAGCATAAGCCTTAATGCGCAGAACGGCGGGCTGTATAACGCTCTTTGCGCTCCTCAAATAACGGGCAAAGGAAAAGATGCCTATACTTCCGTTCTCGAGTTTGTCAAGGAGTCTAAAAAGCATATAAAAAATGTCGCAGTTTCTGCTATAGATTTACCCGGCGTCGATATTGCCTATATCGAAAATATTTCGAAAAACCTTGGAGTCGATTTTAAACTGAGGCATTATAACGACGTAGGATAGGAAAAGGGGACAAGGACAAACGTAGGATAGGAAACTGTCTGCGATCAAAAAGGGGACAGATATTTTTTATTTTCGGGCAGAAAAGCTCACAAATGCAGTCAGCTGTAAGAAAATAAATAAATCTGTCCCCTTTTTCTCTTTGTCCCCTTTTTCTCTTTTTTGCATCATTGATTTTTAAGCCTTGTTTTGCTAATATAAACGGATATGGAAAAAATTTTAGTTTCGGATATAAAAGAAAATCAAAAAGTCGACTCGATCTTTCTCGTTAAAAGCAAATCGCAGGCTACCGGAAAAACCGGGAAACCTTACGTTTATTTAAAACTATCCGATAAAACCGGAGAAATTAAAGGTTATATATGGGATAACGTAGAAAAATTGGCCCCTATGTTCGATACCGGCGACCTTATCAGAATAAAATCTAAAACATCTATATTTCAGAACGAATTGCAACTCGGCATATCGGAAATAGAAAAAGTCCGGAGCGACCTGTTAGATGCGGATGCAATGGCGTTATTTCTCAAATCTTCCAGAAACGATATCGAGTCGATGTTTCAAGAACTTAAATCGATTCTAAAAGAAAACCTAACCGATGAATATATAATAAAACTTATCGAAAAATTTTTTGAGGACGAAAATTATATAAGATTGCTAAAAACCATGCCTGCCGCAAAATCAATCCATCATGCATACGTGGGGGGATTGCTTGAACACACGCTAAGCATGCTTAAAATAGGCGTTTTTCTTTCAGGGCATTATAATCGGTATGTAATAAAAGATATACTTTTATCGTCGATATTTCTTCACGATGTTGGAAAGACGGAAGAACTAAGGGTTAAAAATAACGTTACGGAATATTCCGACGAAGGAAGGCTTCTCGGGCATATAGTACTCGGCATAGATGCTTTAAATAAAAAAATAGCCGAAATACAAGGGTTTCCCGAAAATTTAAGATTGCTTCTGCTTCATTCTATCGTTTCGCATCATGGAGAGATGGAATACGGCTCGCCTAAAAGACCTAAGACGCTGGAAGCCTTTCTTCTGCATTATATCGACAATATGGATTCGAAAGAAGACCAGTTTGCCGATTTTATAGATAATAATAATACCCAGTGGAGCCAGTATTCTAAACCGTTAGACAGGTATCTGCTTAATTCTAAAATATTTTCACCTAAAGATTAAAGTTTCAGTTTTAAGTTTTAGTTGCTAAAATAATTAATATATTATAACATTTACATTTGTCGTAATCCTGCTTTTTAAATTTGAACGATAACGATATACAAGGAGATATTTTATTATGTTCGTCGATAGCTTAATAGGTTTATTCAGTAACGATCTTGCCGTAGATCTCGGAACGGCAAATACCCTTATTTACGTCAAAGATAAAGGAATCGTTTGTAATGAGCCTTCGGTAGTTGCCGTTCACATAGACTTGCGCGGCGATAAAAAAATTCTTGCCGTAGGAAAAGACGCCAAGAAAATGCTTGGAAGGACGCCGGGCAATATATCGGCGATAAGACCCATGAAAGATGGGGTTATAGCGGACTTTGAAGTCGTAGAAGCGATGCTCAAATATTTTATCAGAAAAATTCACAATAGAAAAACTATGATAAGACCGCGTATTATCGTTGCGATTCCCTCGGGCATTACCGCCGTGGAAAGAAGAGCGGTAAGAGAATCCGCCGAAGCTGCCGGAGCGAGGGTAGTTTATCTTATAGAAGAACCCGTAGCTGCGGCTATAGGCGCTGGACTTCCCATTACCGAAGCCGCGGGAAATATGATAGTCGATATAGGCGGCGGAACTACCGAGGTGGCGGTAATTTCTATGTCGGGGATAGTTTTTGCCAAATCGCTAAGGGTAGGCGGAGATAAAATCGATGATGCTATAATTCAATATGTAAAGAAAAAATATAACCTCCTCATAGGAGACAGAACGGCGGAACTCGTTAAAATGACTATCGGCACGGTATATCCGGTCGAAGAAGAATCCAAAATGAATATTAAGGGAAGAGATCTTGTAAGCGGCATACCCAAGATTATCGAAATAACTTCTTCGGAGATATTGGAAGCCATATCCGAGCCTGCGGCTCAAATAGTAGATGCTATAAAAACCACATTAGAAAAAATTCCTCCCGAGCTTTCGTCCGATATAGTCGATAGAGGAATAGTGCTTGCGGGCGGCGGAGCCCTTTTAAAAAATATAGACGTCCTTATAAGGGAACATACGGAACTGCCGGTTATAATAGCCGATGATCCCTTAACTTGCGTCGTCCGCGGCGCAGGCAAAGCGTTGAACGAAATTAACGTATTAAAAGATATAATGCTTGAGAATTAATCGTTGTGAGTAAATTTATTAAAAGTTTAAAGCTAAAAAAACACAAGGATGCAATAGTTCTTTTAATTATTATAATAATATCCGCATCGATTTATATACTTTCTTTAAACGGAATTAAATTTGGGGGTTTATTTTCCGATTTTATAAGTAATTCCGTATATTCGATATATAAGGTCGTAGATTATCCGGTCGGCATTTCCGAAAGGCTTTATAAAAATTATATCGACGTCTTATCGGTTAAAGAGCAGAACAAGAAACTTAAGTCGGATTTGAAAAAGATAAAATTCAAGCTGAACCGTTATAAAGACTATAGTATAGAAAACAGAAACTTAAAAGCCCTCTTGTTTTTAAAAAGCTCGATAAACAAAAAATCAGTTCCCGCCGCCGTTTTGCTTCACGGGATAGAAGGATGGTTTTACAGTCTTTATATAAATAAAGGCACGAAAGACGGGGTTAACAACGGAGACGGAGTCATTTCTTACGACGGAGCGGTTGGGCGCGTTGTTTATGCGGGACGCCGCCGTTCCAGAGTTATACCGATTACAAATCCAAAATGCGTTTTTTCCGTAATAGACGCCGATACGGGGACTATGGGCATAGCGCAGGGGATCGGTAACGGTTATCTTAAAATGAGATTCGTCTTTAACTCTAAAAAGGTCAATAAAGGAGATAGAATTTTAACGTCCGGACTTGGAGGCGTTTTCACTCCCGGTATATACGTGGGCAGAGTAATTTTAATAAGAAAAAAGAGTTATAATATATTTCAACGGATAACTATAATTCCATATAAAAACTTATTTAACGGCAAATATGTCCTCGTCGAAAAATAATCTGCATAAATATATTTATATAATATGTTTATTTTTGTTTTTAATGATACTGTCCCTCATCTTTAACGATAATTTTTATTCCCGCGGCTTCTATGCCTTTCCCAATTTTACTATAGTCGGTTTAGTATATATATCGGCATATTTAGACTTATATCCGGGATGGCTTACGTCTTATATATTATTTTATATATACGGCTCTATGACGCCTTTAAATCCTGCCGTTTTCGGACTTATAGGAACTGTATCCTACGCCGTTTCGTATATTTTATGGCGTAAAATTCCTTACGATAATGCGGCGACCGAAATACTTATAGCTTTTATAGTCTCATGGTTTTACTATATCATGCTTTTCTTAATTGTTTTTTACTGCTAAGATATTCATTTTTTATCATGGAATTTTCTACTTTCTTACTATTTACCCGTATCGGTTTCGACCGCTCTTCTTACCCCGGCTTTATTTTTCTTTTTTAAAAAAATAGGCTACAGGAATTTTCTAAAAAAGAAAAAATTAATATATTTATAAAGTAGAATAAAATATTTGCATAAATTTTAGCCTAAATATAAAATATAACTTAATAGAAAAAAATTTTAAAATTCTTTAAGGAGCCTTAAACAATTATGCTTGATTTTTTGAGAAGATTTTATGCCCATACCGCAGGTAAAATTATTACCATACTCGTGGGACTTTTATTTATAGTCGGATTTAGTTTTCTTCCTTATATTATGGGCGTGGGAAGGGGCGTTTCGCCGCGCGATGCCGCCGTGGTCGCCGGAAAGAAGATATCGATGAACGAGTTAAGCAGGTATTACGGGAAACTTGAAAACGAATACGAGAAACTTTACGGAAAAAAATTAACGCAAAAGGAGTTAAGCGAGCTGGATTTAACGGGTTCTGCCTTGTCTTCATTGATTGCCGACAGAGTTTTGGAATCCAAAAAAGACGTATTTGGAATAAACGTTTCCAACGGATTTATAGCGCGGAATATCGCGTCGTTTCAGGAGTTTCAAAAAGACGGAAAGTTCAGCGGCAAATTGTTTAAAGAGGTTCTGCTTGCCAACCATACCACCCCGGCAAGTTTTGAAAAAAAATACAAAGCCGAAATAACGAGATCTTACATAAGAAGAATAATAAGCGAATCTTTCAGCGTGGTCGATATTCAATTTTTAAACGATTATAAAATTAAAAATAAATCCGTTTCTTTTGAAATAGCCGTTTTCGGCTCAAAAAACAAAGCGGACGATTTTCTAAAGAAAGAGGCGCTGTTCAATAAAGACTTTAACGGACAGGCAAAACAATACGGAGGAACGGTGCGGGAAGTCCCTCTTTTTTCAGAGATAGATCTTGTAAAATCATCTTATTTTAAAAAGTATTCGCTGAGCGGAAGCATCATGAAATCAATATTTTCTACCGGACAGGGTTTGGTAGTAGATATGGTTTTTCCAGTCCAATCCGGCTATGCCGCAATTAAAATATTAAAGGTTTACTTTCCCCAATATGTTTCTAATTCAAAGGTTAAAGGCGGCGGAGAAGCTTTATTAAAAGAAAAAGAACTTTTCGGCTTTCAGAAGGAACAGGAATTTCTCGATAACTACGTTGATTATTTAGAGTCTAAATCAGACGTTAAAATCAACAGAAGCGCTTTATCGGCGTTTCATCCATATTAATATAATGATTAATAATAATGTCCACTCAAAATGAAGATTTACAGAATTATTTAGATTTTGCGGTCGGTCTTGCAAAAGACTGCGGGAAAATTATTTCTAAATCTTTCAGAAAAACCCATACCGTAAAATATAAGGGTCCGGTCGATATAGTTACGGAAGCGGACGCGGCTTCGCAGAATTATGCCGTCCTAAGCATTAAAAAAGCATTTCCGTCGCATTCGATCCTTGCGGAAGAAGATAATCTTAATATTTCTAATAACTCCGGACTTAAATGGATTATAGATCCATTAGACGGCACGACTAATTATGCGCATGGACTACCTATTTTTTGTTTTTCGGCGGCGTTGGAAAAAGATTCCGAAATAATTATGGGGTGCGCATATAATCCGATATTAAAAGAGATGTTTTATGCCGTTAAAAACGGCGGAGCATATTTGAACGGGGAAAAGATTAACGTTTCTAAGACGACGGTATTTGAGAGAAGCCTTCTGTCAACCGGTTTTCCTTACGATAAAAAAATTAATCCCGATAATAATTTTGACCATTTCAGGGATATTTCCGTCGACGTGAGAGGTATAAGGCGGCTCGGCTCGGCAGTTTTGGATATCTGCTATGTCGCCGCCGGATTTCTCGACGGATATTGGGAGTTGAATCTAAATCCGTGGGATATGGCTTCGGGAAGTTTGATAATAAAAGAGGCCGGGGGCGCCGTTACCGATTTTTGCAAAGGACCTTTGGATAT
>DAHWHJ010000108.1:0-31038 GCA_027335745.1 bacterium
CGTTCCTTACGATGACAAGGTTTAATAATACAACCGCACAGAAAAACAAAATTAAATTTTTCATATTTTTTAAATACTTCCTTTTGTAGAAGGTATTCCGTGATTATCCGTTATTTTAAGCGCATCGGATACGGCTCTGCCTGTCGATTTAAATATTGCCTCCACCATATGGTGGGTATTTGAGCCGTATTCGATGTTTATATGTAAATTTATAAGGGCATTTTTGCATAATGCTTCAAAAAATATATTAGAATATACATAAAAAAATTTATCGACGAGAATTTCTCTGGATTCCTGTTTAGAAAGCGAATGAAGAGGCGGCAGAGATCCTTTTTCCGATCCAGACATATCTTCATCCATAAATTTATAAACAAAAAAAGATCTGCCGCAAAAATCGACGGATGACTGCACAAGCGCTTCGTCCATAGGAACGGAAGCAAAACCGAATCTTTTAATGCCTCTTTTATCGCCGGATAATTTCAGTAACGCGCCGCCTATGACGATTCCAGTGTCTTCTATAAGATGATGCAGGTCGACCCCTATATCTCCTATTGCGTTAAGTGAAATATCAAAGCCGGAATGCTTAGAAAACTGTTCGAGCATATGATTAAAAAACGGCACGCCCGTATTGATTTCGTACTTGCCTTTTCCATCGATATTCAGCAAAAGTTTAATATCGGTTTCGGTTGTTTTTCTTGTAAAATTTCCTTTGCGTCCTCTCGACCCGCCTTTATTAACTTTTGTATCTTTTTTAGGTTTATATTTTTCCATGTTTTCGCCTTAACACCCGATAATTATTATAACATATTTCTTATATGAAACCTTTTTCAAAATTTTTAAAATAGCCCGCCAGATTTTTATTGTCGGTCGGCGTGCCTACCGTTATTCTATAAAATAGTTCCATACCACCCGTAAAACTTCTTATAATTATATTGTTGTCCTTAAGAAACTTATCGAATTTATTTTTTAATTTTTTATCATTCAATCTTATCAATAAAAAATTGGCATCGGACGGATAAACATCGATAAAATCAAATTTGTTAAGGACGGAATATAATTTTTCTCTCTGTTTAATCGTTTTTTTAATATTTTTATCGAATTCGCCGAAATTATTTAAAAAAAATTCGATGGAGATTAACGTTAAAGAGTTTATATTGAACGGCAATTTTATTTTTTTAAATTCGTTTATAAGTTTATCTCCGGAAAAAAGCATACCGAATCTTAATCCGGCAAGTCCTATTTTCGAAAAAGTTCTTAGAACGATTAGATTATCGTATTTATATATATATTTTATAAAAGATTCTTCGTTAGAAAAAAATATATAAGCTTCATCGATTACGACGATGTTGTTTTTATCTTCCAAAAGATTTTTTATGATATTGCCGTTAAAATGGTTTCCGGTTGGATTATTTGGATAGCTGAAAAAAAATATTCTTTTCGAATTTTTATCTTTACCTACAATTATATTTTCCGGCAAGTCGAAAAATGTTTCGTCAAGTTTCACAATGTCCGTCTTTAAGTCGTTATATCTTGCTATAATATCGTACATCGAAAAAGAAGGCGACGGAATGTTCACGACGACGTCTTTTTTCATGCTGAGCATAATAATAGATATAAGTTCGTCCGACCCGTTGCCAAAAATAAAATTTTTAGCCGCAATTCCGTAAAATTTCTCGAGCAATCCGATAAGATTTTTCGAGCCTGAATCGGGATAAAGATTTATAAGCGTATCTTTTATAAAATTTGCGTATCTTTTTTTAATATTTTTGCCAAGAGTATAATTAGATTCGTTTGCATCGAGTTTCAAGGCTTCGCCCGATTCAACCCCGTTGACCTTGTAAGCGGATAATTCAAGAACGCTGCTTTTAATAAAATTTTCTATTTTTAACGAAGACATATCAATTTTTATTATTTTTTAACTTTTTAATCCTAAAACTTACCGATTCGCCGTGTGCGCTTAGTCCCTCTATATCCGAAAAGAATTTGACGTCGTCCGAACTTTTTAATAAAAAATCGGGGTTTGACGATATAACGCTCGTTCTTTTAAGGAAAGACAGCGTATCTAACGGGGAAAAGAATCTTGCCGTGCCGCCGGTAGGAAGAACATGGCTTGGACCGGCGACGTAATCGCCTAAGGCTTCCGGAGTATTACCGCCTAAAAATACGGCTCCGGCATTTTTTATTAAAAACAGTTTTTCGAACGGGTCTTTTATGTATAGCTCCAGATGCTCCGGAGCAAGCTCATTGGCAATATCGATAGATTCGTTTACCGAACCCGTTAGAACTAAAGAAGCATTAGAGTTTATCGCTTTTTCTATTATACTTTTTCTTTTCTCGCGTTTTATTAGTTTAGGTAAAATTTGCCCTATTTTTTTTATAACCGAAGGATTATCGCATATAACGGTAGAAATTGCCATTTCGTCATGCTCGGCTTGGGACATCATATCGATAGAAACGAGTTCCGGGTCGGCAAATTCATCGCATATTATCGCAATTTCACTGGGTCCCGCAATCATATCGATATCGACGTCGCCGTAAACCATCTTTTTTGCGGTCGCTACGTAAATATTCCCGGGACCTGCAATCTTATCCACCCTCGGAATTGTTTCGGTTCCGTAAGCAAGGGCAAATATCGCGTGAGGACCGCCTATTCTAAATATCTTGTCCATACCGCACAAAACTGCCGCCGCAATAACGTAATCGTTTAACTTATCCGATGGAGGCGTAACCATAATAATATCTTTAACTCCTGCGGCAGATGCAGGAACCGAATTCATAATAACGGAGGACGGATAGCTTGCCTTGCCTCCCGGGACGTAAATTCCGACTCTTTGAAGCGGAGCAATAAGCTGACCGGTAATTAGCCCGTTATTGTTATCCGAAAACCATGTTTGTATTTTTTGCCTAGAGTGATAATCGTAAACCCTTCCTATTGTATTTTCGATACTTTTTCGTTCGCTCTTAGTTAAAGAATTAACTGCTTTTATCTTTTCTTTTTCTTTGATTAAAAAATCTTCCGGTTTCAGTGCAATTTTATCGAACTTTTCGGTATAAGCGGATAATGCTTTATCTCCTTTAGAAATAACGTCTGAACGTATCGTTTTAAGTTCCCGTTGAATTTTATCCGAAAAGTCAAATTGCCCGAGTCTTCTTTTCTTTAGAAATTCTTTAAAATCATCTTTTTTTGAATCAAATACCGGCATTCTTTTTAACCTGCTCCCTTAAATTATCTATTAAAGACGCAATTTCTTCGGAATTGATTTTAAGACTTGCCCTGTTGACGATAAGCCTTGACGTAACAAATACAATATCTTCCAACGGCATTAGATTATTTTGCTTTAAAGTTTCGCCCGTCGAAACTAGATCTACAATAAAATCACATAAACCGGAAATCGGGGCAAGCTCTACATTGCCGTATAATTTTATGATTTGAACGTTTGAAACGCCTTTTTTATTAAAAAAATCTCTCGTAATGCAAACATACTTTGTAGCAATGCGGAGATTTGATCCCGAATAATAAATCTTTTTTTTAATATCGTCTAATAATCTTTCATTATCGCTTTTATAGTCTCGTTTAATTTCTCTATCCATTATATCTCTATCTACAGCCGCAACGACTCTGCATTTGCCTATGCCTAAATCCAAAGGTTCATATACGTTTCTAGGATTCTCGAGTAAAACGTCCTTTCCCGATATTCCGGCATCGGCGGCTCCGTATTCGACGAAAGTAGGCACGTCCCAAGGTTTCACTATAAGCAGGCTCACGTCGTCGTCGTCATAATCGAATATAAGTTTTCTTGAATCGTAATCGATATCGGGATGTTTGACGTATCCGGAATTTCTTAAAAGTCCAAGAGCATCTTTAAGCACTCTTCCCTTAGGAACGGCAATTTTGAGTTTTTTCTTTTTATTTTGTTTTTTATTTTTTAATGTCTTCATCTAATTCATTTATGCGCTCTTACTGCAAGCCGCATCGTTAAAATCAGGCCGGTCTGCTTCTACGGCAGACGAGTCGCCTGCCTTAACTCTTGAAATTATAGCGCCTAAATCGGCCAATTTTTTTTCCATTTTTTCATAACCGCGGTCCAAATGATAAATTCTGGAAACGGTGGTTAAACCGTCTGAGGAAGCTAATCCAGCCAAAACAAGCGAAGCGCTTGCCCTTAAATCCGTAGCCATAACCTCTGCGCCGGAAAGCTTTTTTGCGCCTTTTACTATCGCAAAATTATTTCTAATCTTTATGTCGGCTCCGAGACGCATAAGTTCCGCAACATGCATAAACCTATTCTCGAAAACATTTTCGGTAATAACGCATAATCCGCTTGAAAGCGTCATCAACGCCATCATTTGAGCCTGCATATCGGTAGGAAAATCGGGATAAGGCGACGTTGAAATATCCACGCTTTTAATGACCTTGGAACCTTTTACCCTCATCGAAGACGATGAATTTATAATAATCTTGGCTCCGGCTTCCGAAAGCTTTTCTATAACGGATTTAAGATGGTTTACGTTTATATTTTTAAGGATTATATCCCCCTTCGTTATGGCCGATGCCACCATGAACGTTCCTGCTTCTATCCTGTCGGGGAGAACGCTGTGGCATAAGCGTTTAAGTTTTTTAACGCCGTTTACGGTAATTACGGAAGGTTCCGTTCTTTTTATGTCCGCGCCGCCGTTATTAAGCGCGGTAATCATATCGTCTATTTCCGGTTCTTTTGCGGCATTTTTTATAATAGTCGTCCCTTCGGCTAAGGTTGCCGCCATAATCACGTTTTCGGTTCCGGTAACAGACGGAATCGGAAAATTTATTACCGCGCCTTTAAGCTTATCGGCATAAACATCTACGTATCCATGGTCCACTTCAACCGTAGCGCCGAGTAATTTAAGAGCGTTTAAATGAAAATCTATGGGTCTTGCGCCTATAGCGCAACCGCCGGGCAAAGAGACCCTTGCCCTTTTATATTTTGCAAGAAGAGGTCCTAAAACTAAAACGGAAGCCCTCATAGTTTTAACAAGGTCGTAAGGCGCATCGTAATTATCGATATTCGAAGTGTTTATAATTAATTTATTGATTTCGCCCGATTCTTTAATTTCTGCTCCAAGACTTGCTAAAAGTTTCTTAATAGTTTTAATATCTTCAAGGTCGGGAACGTTATCTATTTCATTGTCCGAACCGTCGAACATAATAGAAGAAACTATTATCGGCAAAGATGCATTTTTGGAACCGCTTATTGAAACCTCTCCGACTAAAGGGAAGCCCCCCTCTATAACCATTTTATCCATAAATAATTTTAACCGCCCTTTCTTTATTATTTAAATCGTTAATAAAAGTTATATTCTTAAATTTTATATTTTTAAACTTTTCGTTAAACAAAGAATATATTTCCGATTTTTTTCTGTAATCGATTTCTAAAATAAGCGTTTTGCTCTTTTTAGTTTTAAGAGCGGCATAATCGAATATTTTCCCGTAAAATCTAAGCCCGTCCTTGCCGCCGTCCAAAGCCTTAGGCGGTTCATAAAGTTTAATATCGTCGTCTAATGTTTTTAATTCATCGGTTTCAATATAAGGGGGGTTAGAAATAATTATATCGAAATTATCGAAATCCGCTAAATTAAAATTCAAATCGGGATTAATAAAAGCTGCGCCGCCGGATTTTAATTTGAGCATATCGAAATAAACCGGCATAACTTTATCCCCGACCCCGTTTGCAATTATATTTTTTCTTGTCGCGTTCAGGCTTCTTCTGCTGTTATCTGCAGCATAAATTATAACATTATCAGAATTCTTTGCAATAGAAATCGCAATCGCGCCCGAACCGGTTCCTATATCAAGAATGTAAATTTTCCTTTTCAATAAACCGGAAAGTCTTTTTATTTCTTTTAACGCTTCATCTACTAAGCATTCGGTGTCTGGTCTAGGTATCAAAACCGATTTGCCGACAAAAAAATCTAAAGAATAAAATTCTTTTTTATGAACGATATAGGCAAACGGTTCTTTTCTGCTTCTTCTTTCTATTAATCTTGCGAATAAATTTATTTTTCTTCCGGCAACTTTTTCGCCGTAAGAAACAACGATTTCTTCTAAAGTTTTCCTTAAAACATGCTTCATTATGCCCGCCGACTCGTTAAACGGATTTGGGATATTTTCGTCTTTTAGGCGCAATCCTCCCGCTTTGATCAATTCGTAAACGGACATATCTTTATTATAATTATTATTGTAATTGCTTTTGGGATTCAAAATAATCGGCTAAGGGCATCAAAAGTTCGTCTAAAGCGCCGTCCATAAAAGAAGCCAGCTTATGTATGGTTATTCCGGCGCGGTGGTCCGTAATTCTGCCTTGAGGAAAATTATAAGTTCTTATTTTTTCGCTCCTGTCGCCGCTTCCGACCATATTTTTCCTGCTTTGCGCTTCTATGCTTTTTTTATCTGCTTCTATCCTGCTTAATATTCTAGACCTGAGTATTCTAAGAGCTTTCGCTTTATTTTTATGCTGTGATTTCTCATCCTGACAAGTAACTACGAGTCCCGTAGGAATATGGGTAACCCTGACTGCTGAATCCGTCGTGTTTACGCTCTGTCCGCCGTGTCCGGAAGACCTGTAAACATCTATTCTTAAATCCTCGTTGTTAATTTTAAGATCGACCTCTTCCGGTTCCAGCATAACGGCTACCGTTGCCGCCGAAGTATGGACTCTTCCCTGCGTTTCGGTAGCGGGAATTCTCTGCACTCTGTGAACTCCGCTTTCGTATTGTAAAAGACGGTATGCATCTTTACCTTTTACCGATACTATCGCTTCTTTTAGTCCTCCCGAAGAAGAAGGACTCAATGAAATAACCTCGAATTGAAAGTTCTTGTTTAAAGCATATTTATTGTACATTTTAAAAAGGTCGAGGGCAAAAAGGGCTGCTTCTTCCCCACCCGTTGCGGCTCTTATCTCCAATAAAATATCTTTGTCCTGTAGATTTTCTTTCGGGAAAAAAAAATATTTTATTTCTTCCGCTAATTTAGAGGCTTTATTTTTTAAAGAATTTATTTCTTCATTTTCTAAATCTATTAATGCCTGATCGGACTCGTGTTTAACCAATTTCTCGAGATCGGCTATTTCCTCTTCGGCTTTCTTATATTCCGAAAATTGTTCCGCCGTCTTCTTGATTGAATTGTACTGCTTGGATAATTCTTTTATTTCGGTGCTGAATCCCTTCGAACTTTCTTCCTGTATCCGCAAATATAATTCTTTCGATTTATCGGATAAATCCAGCGCCTTTTTTATTAGATTTTCATCGAGCATTTAACGACACACCTTTTAAAAGTCAAATCCGCCTTTCAACCATGATATTCTGACTTCCGACGGTTTTCCGCAGGAAAATTCCCCTTCGGAACAATTTCCCCTCACGCATGCGGGACCGGCGCCGTGAAAAACAGACGGGGCAATAGGATAAACAAGTTTAAACATCTCCTGTGCCGCGGCTCTAATCTCCCACTGCGCCCGATTACATCCTCTCAGCCTAAAAAAGTGCAAAAGCTCTCTTGCATTCATAGTAAAAATAATCTGGGTTTCGGTTGCATTGGGAAGAATATATCTGGCATCTTCGGCGGGAACGCCTTTCTCGAGAAAATAGCCGTAAAGCGAAAAAATATCGTCCACCATTTTATTGTATTTCGCCGAAAACTCTTTATTTTGAGCTATAGAATCCGGAATAACATACTTTGGCTTCTCTTCTTTAACATAACGCTGGCTTCTCTGGGAATATGACGCTATGCGGTGCCTCACTAATTGATGCGAAGCGCTTCTTGAAAGCTTCTCTATGCCGAATGTAAAATTAGAATGTTCAAGGACGGATTCGTGTCCGGAGGTCCTGATTCTTTTAATTAATTTCCTTGCTTTTTCTAAACCTTTTTCTCCGTCGTTAAAATCGGCTTCTATCTTTGCGATTCCGTAAGAACTGTAGCAGAGTCTCGCCGCGGTAGCGATGGTGATTTCCGGCTTAGAAGTGTAATTGATAAGTTTAACCATTCAAACATATAAGGAAATATTATAAAATTCTTATTTTTTACTGTTATTTACTTTGGCGTATTTTTTGTTAAATTTGTCGATTCTTCCAGCGCTGTCTATAAACTTTTGCTTGCCCGTATAAAATGGATGACATTTCGAACATATATCGACATGTATCTCCTCTACGGTGCTGCCGGTAACAAATTCCTCGCCGCAGGCACATTTTACTTTTGCCTGATAAATTTTCGGATGTATTCCTTCTTTCATCTTTTCTACTGCTCCTTTACTTTAAAATTTTTTAAATATTTAAGTTAATCATTATAAGATTTTAAAATAAAATTTTCAACCTTTTTTATATCGTCCGGAACATCGACGGGAATAGTAGAAATATTAACGGTTTCTACCTTTATTTTGTGTCCGTTTTCTATCGCCCTTAACTGTTCTAGCATCTCTTTTTTTTCTAAATAAGACATATCCGTTTTCCCGAATTCTAAAAGAAATTCTTTGGTGTAGCCGTAAAAACCGAGATGCTTGTAGCCGAAAATCCCCTTAAAATCCTTCAAACCGGATGCCCTTTCTCTGTCATACGGAATCGGACTTCTCGAAAAATATATGCCGAAATTATTCTTATCGACTATAACCTTGACATTATTGGGATCGATAAATTCTTCATAAGAGTATATAGGGGTTTTGACGCTCGTATATGAAATATCGCCGCTTTCATTAAACGGCATTACTAAAGCTTCTATTATTTCGGAATTCACTAACGGCTCGTCTCCCTGAACGTTTAATACGATGTCGGCATCGATGCCGCTTACAGCTTCTATTATCCTGTCGGTGCCGGTTTGATGGGTATCTTTGGTCATAACCGCATTCGCTCCGAAAGCCCTGCAAACGTCGTATATTCTTCTGTCTTCGGTTGCAATTATAACGTCGGACAGTATTTCCGACTTTATAACGCCTTCATACACGTGCCTTATCATAGGCTTGCCCATAATTAACGCAAGCGGTTTGCCCTCGAATCTGGTGGATTTATATCTGGCGGGTATAACGGCAATTATTTTTTTCATAGTATAGACATTTTATTACAAATAAATTTAAATTTAAATGGGTTTTATTTTTAGTTGCTAGTTATATAAATATCATACCCATATTTTACGATAACTTTAGCAAAATTATAAGCGGCTTTCAGATCTTTAAATTTGCCGAATACGACTTTATAATAAAATACGCCTTTTACGTTTTTTGTCGCAAGATGAACCCCCGGAACAAGTTTTTTTATAATCGAAATTTTTTGCAGAGCTTTAGCCTTTACGGTATATGCCGCAAACTGAAGAGTATAGCCGGATGTAGGGGGGATATATTTTACGCTCCGGTAAACATTCAGGCGGCTATTGCCGACATACCTTCTGCATTCGGATAAAGGCACCGGCTTCGCCCCAAGATACTGCACCCTTACCAATGCCGTGCCTGGACCGACCATATTAAGGGCCTTTGCGGCGGCATAAGAAAGGTCCATAATCCTTCCGTCCGCATACGGCCCCCTGTCGTTAACGCACACTTCCACGCTTCTGTGGTTTTGGAGGTCGGTAACGTAAGCATAGCTGTCTAACGGAAGCGTCAGCGAAGCCGCCGTCAAATCATACATATTATAAATTTGTCCGCTTGCCGTCTTCCGTCCCTGAAAGCCGGGCCCATACCACGAAGCGACTCCTACTTCTACATTGTGTGAAATCTGACGCGGCGGATAATATCCGGGCGGGCGGTTAAACGACCCCCGCCCTTGACCGCCGCCTATGATATAAGGAACGCAACCCGAAAGCGCGGCGGCAACCGTAAAAATGGAAAGTAATAAAAAAAATGATAGCGTTAATTTTGATTTCATTGTCGTTTATATTATAATTTAATTTCCGCTCGATATAAACATTAAATCCAAAATTTTTATTTGACATTATTTAAACTTATACTATATAATAATAATCGGTATTATTTATCTGTTCTTTTAAAATAAAATTTATAAAATTAAATAGACATTCCAGCAAGTCTATTAAGGTTCTTATCAAGAGCGGTAGAGGGACGGGCCCTTTGAAACCGCAGCAACCGATTATAAATTAAAATCGGTGCTAATTCCCGCAGGTTCATCCCTGGAAGATAAGAAGAAAAGAGTTTTTAAAAACCTCTTCTTCCATATTCTCGGGAAGAAGAGGTTTTTTGTTATTACTGCCCAATAAAAATAAATAAAAATAAGATAAGATTAAGATAAGGAGAAAAAATGTTCGTTAAAGGTTTAAAGTGCAGGGAATGCGGCAAGGAATATCCGGATAGTCCGCTTTATGTTTGCGATTATTGCTTCGGTCCGCTGGAAGTGGATTACGATTACGATAAAATAAAACGGGAAATGACGGTAGAAAAAATTAAATCCCGCGAACCTAATATGTGGCGTTATCAGGAACTTCTTCCGATAAAAGGAGAAATCAAAATAGGTAAAAACGTAGGATACACTCCGCTCGTAAAAGCCGGTAACCTTGCAAAAGCTCTCGGCGTTAAAGAAATATACGTTAAAAACGATGCCGTTAACTTTCCTACTTTATCTTTTAAAGACAGGGTCGTTTCGGTAGCCATAGCAAAGGCGAGAGAATTCGGCTTTAAGACCGTAGCCTGTGCTTCGACGGGAAATCTTGCAAACTCGGTTGCGGCTCTGGCGGCTTCCTCCGGCTACGAAAGTTTCGTATTTATACCGTCCAATCTTGAAATTGGAAAGGTATTGGGGACTTTGATATACGATACTAATCTTGTAAAAATTAACGGCAGTTACGACAAAGTCAACAGGCTTTGCACTGAAATTGCCGGAAAACACAGCTGGGCATTCGTAAATATCAATCTAAGACCTTATTACGCGGAAGGTTCAAAGTCGCTTACCTTCGAAATGCTCGAACAACTCGGGTTTAAAGCCCCCGACAATGTCGTCGTTCCTATGGCTGGAGGCTCTTTAATTACCAAAGTCGGAAAAGCGATAGACGAATTCGATTACTGCGGCTTGTTAAAAGAAAAACCGCATACCAAGATTTTCGGGGCTCAGGCAACCGGCTGTAATCCTATTACCGCCACCGTTAAAGAGAAAAGAGAATTTATAAAACCCGTAAGAACACCCGAAACTATTGCAAAATCCCTTGCCATAGGCAACCCTGCCGACGGATATTATGCATCCGACCTTATGAATAAATCGGGCGGATACGGCGAAGATGCAACGGATGAAGAAATAGTCGAAGGAATGAAACTTTTAGCCGCTACGGAAGGCATATTTACCGAAACGGCGGGAGGGGTTACCGTTGCCGTCGCAAAAAAGCTTATCGAAAAAGGCTACATCAATAAAAACGAAACCACGGTGCTGGCTATTACCGGAAACGGACTTAAAACTCTCGAAGCGTTAAACGGAAAGTTAAAAGAAGCGCCGGTTATCGAAGCAAACCTCAAGGAATTTGAAAACGTTCTTGCAAAAATTAATAGAAATAATAAATAAGGAGGATTAAAATGCCTATAAAAGTAAGAATACCTACGCCGCTTAGAACTTTAACAGGAGGTAAATCCGAAGTAGAATCAAACGGCTCTAACATAATAGAAGTAATAAATGATTTGGAAAAAAATTTTTCGGGAATTAAAGAAAGAATATGCGAACAAAACGAACAGGTCAGAAGATTCGTAAACGTCTATCTCAACGACGAAGACATAAGATTTATCGACAATATAAATTCAAAAGTTAAAGACGGGGATATTATATCCATAATTCCGGCAATCGCGGGCGGAGCGCCCGAAAAAAAAAAGTTTTATCTTAACTATCCGCAGGAAGTTATTAAGGAACCGCTAATCTATCTCATAGGAAAAAACTATAACGTCATTACTAATATCAGGAGCGCCAGCATTTCCAACGACATCGGCATAATCGCCATCGAACTGGAAGGCGAACCGAAAGATATAGAAAAAGCCGTAAAGTTTCTAGAATCGAAAGGCGTAACGGTCGAACCCATAGTCTTGGACGTCGTAGAATAAGAATAAGAATGAGGAGGAAAAATTTTGGATTTCAGCGAAGACCAAATTAAAAGATATGCAAGACATATTATACTGCCGGAAGTGGGCGGCGAAGGACAGGAAAAACTGTTAAATTCTAAAGTCCTGCTTATAGGCGCCGGAGGACTCGGCGCTCCCTGCGGATATTATCTCGGTGCGGCGGGAATCGGAACTCTCGGAATAGTCGATTACGACACGGTAGATTTATCTAACCTTCAAAGGCAGATTTGGCACGGTACCGCCGACGTCGGAAGATACAAGGTCGATTCCGCGAAAGATTCCATAGAACGCATTAATCCCGACATAAAAGTCGTGACATATAAAGAAGGAATAAACGCCGCTAACATTAAAGATATAATTAAAGACTACGACGTCGTCATAGATGCAACCGATAACTTTCCTACAAGATATTTAATTAACGATGCCTGCCATTTTATGAAAAAACCTTTAGTTTACGGCTCTATTTTCCGTTTTGACGGACAGGCTACGGTATTTCTGCCTGAAGAAGGACCATGTTACAGGTGCCTTTTCCCGTCGCCTCCTCCCGCCGGACTCGTTCCGAGTTGTCAGGAAGCAGGAGTTCTCGGAGTTCTTCCCGGGGTTATAGGAGCTATTCAGGCAAACGAAGCTATAAAAATAATTCTCGGCATAGGACAGACTTTAAACGGAAGACTTCTGATATACGATGCGCTCGATATGAAATTTACGGAAATGAAATTGAGACAGGATAAAACCTGTCCGTTATGCGGCGAAAACCCGACCGTTTTTGAATTAATCGAATACGGCGACCTGTGCGAGTTTAGGAGCTAACCGGAATTACCGTAATGAAACGGAAACATAGAAACAGGAGTAATAGAAATGTCCGAATATAAAGAAAACGGCGAATTAAATATAAAAGGCGAAATATGCCCATTTACTTTCGTAAAATCGAAACTTGCTTTAGAAAAGATGAACAAGGGCGAAATTTTAAGGGTAATAGTGGATTACGAACCTGCAATAAGAAACGTTCCGCGCTCTATGGAAGAACAGGGGCATAAAGTTTTGTCGATAAATAAAATTAACGATACCGATTATGAGATTATCGTAGAAAAAGATGGAAAAAAATAGCCCCTATTCATTTTATCCGTTCAGTTCATTATCAAACATCGGTAAAACCGGCGCGGTTATGTTGAACAAAATAATTAATCCGCATCTTTCCGGTTCCAAACTATACGCCAAACTTGAAGGACTTAATCCGGGCGGCTCGGTAAAAGACAGGCCTGCGCTGTATATGATAAAAAATGCGGCGGAAAAAGGTTTGATAAAAAACGGGACGACTATTATAGATTCCTCTTCCGGCAATACCGGTATTTCTTACGCGATGATAGGAGCATTTCTCGGTATAAAAGTTAAAATTTACGCTCCCTCCAATATGAGCGAGGAAAGAAAAAAAATAATGCGCTTATACGGCGCAGAATTAATTCTTACCCCGGCGGAAGAAAGCCACGACGGAGCGATAAAAAGGTCCCTCGAAGAATATGAAAGGGGCGGCAAAGACGAATATTATATGCCCGACCAGTATAACAATTTCTTTAACCCCATAGCCCATTACGAAACTACGGCGGTAGAACTCCTCGAACAAACCGGCGGCAATATCGATTATTTTGCCACGGGAATCGGCACGGGCGGAACTATACTCGGAGTAGGGAAAAGACTTAAAGAATATAACGATAAAATAAAGGTCATCGCCATAGTGCCTGATAACGAAATGCACGGAATAGAAGGTTGGAAATACAATTATTCGTTGAATTTTAAAGGCTTCGACGCCGATAAACTAATCGACGACTTCATAAAAGTAGATACCGAAGGCAGTTACGCAATGCTTAAAAGACTTGTGAAAGAAGAAGGAATACTGTGCGGATTTTCCTCCGGTGCAAACGTTTACGGAATAAGCAAGCTTGCGGAAAAATTTCAAGGAAACTTTGCTACGGTGCTTCCCGATACCGGGTCAAGGTATCTTTCGACGCGGGTATTTAACGAATTGAGCTGATTATGGCAATTATAATTCCAAAAAGCGAACTTGAAATAATTAAAAAACATGCGGCGGAAATTTTCCCTTTTGAGGCATGCGGCGGACTTCTTGGAAGAATAGAAGGGGAAAACAAGGTTATCGTAAGGGCGTATCCTGCCGAAAACCGCTACGGCAAAATTACATGGGACAGCTTTGAAATAGAACCGAAAGATATTTTAGAGATGGATAAATTTTGTATGAAGGAAAACCTCGATATATTAGGTTTTTACCACACCCACCCGAACCATCCCGCCATTCCTTCAAACTTCGATATTAATGCGTCTTGGCCGTTTTATTCTTACGTAATCCTTTCCGTAAAGGGCAACAGTCCCGAAAACGTAACCGATATAAAAAGCTATCTAATGCCGGATAGAACAAGTACGCCGGTAGGAGAAGAAGTTATTATCGATATTTCCTAACCCTCATAAACTTAACAAGGGATTCAAGACGGTTTTCTAAACTAAATAGGAAAAAAGTTTCCCCGCCAGTTCTCTTTTTGATTGTCTTTCAAACCTCGTTATATCGCCGTCTTTTTGAATTAGAAACCCTTCGTTTTCATCGGCGCCTATGACATCTTTGGATACGTCGTTTATGAAAATATAGTCTAAGGACTTTTCTGCAAGTTTTTTACGTCCGTTTTCTATCAAGGAGTCGGTTTCGGCGGCAAAACCGAAAATTATCTGCCCGCTTTTTTTAATCGTCGATAAAATTTTTAATAAATCTTCGTTTTGAACCAGTTCGACGTTAAGGACGGCACCTGCCCCGCTCGTATTTGCGGCAGTATTGCCGCTTTTTTTAATCTTTACTGGGCTTTTTTCTTTAAAACCGTAGTCCGAAACCGCGGCCGCCATAAAAAGCATATCGCACTCCTTGAATTCGGAAAGTAAAACTTCTTTGAAATCGCTAAAACTTACGCAGTTTATAATTTTTACCTTTTTGTTTATATATTGACCGCCTTTATCGATATTAAGAGCAATTAACGTAACGTCGGCCCCCTGCCTTACCGCTTCGTTCGCAAGGCTTATCCCCATTTTTCCGCTCGAACCGTTCGACATAAACCTAACGGGATCCATATATTCTCTGGTAGCTCCAGCCGTTATTAAAACTTTTTTACCCTCAAACTTCTTTTCGCTGAAAATGGATTCTACGTCGGATACAATGTCTTCTATTTCCGGAAACCTGCCTTCCCCGAAATCGCCGCAGGCGGCATTTCCGGTTTCGGGAGAAACAATATGAAAATTATATTTAGTTAATTTATCTATGTTATCTTTTAATATTTTATTTGCAAACATATTAGGATTCATGGCGGGAACTAAAACTTTGGGTTTATCCGGCGAAGCAGAAACCGTCAAAGTTATGAGGGTATCGGCAATGCCCGCGGCAAGCTTGTTAATCGTATTATACGTCGCCGGAGCAATTAATATAATGTCGGCAAACTTAGACAGGGTAATATGAGACAACGGATTTTTAAAAGCGTCGTCGTCGAAAACCTCTTCTCCGAAAGATTCAAAAATATAAGGAGAGATGAATTTTCCGGCAGATGCGCTTAATATGATCTTAATGTTTGCGCCCTCTTTTTTAAGCCTTCTGTATAAATCGACGCTTTTATAGCATGCAATCGAACCGGTAATGCATAATAGAACGTTTTTACCTTTTAACGTCATAGAATTTTTTTATGGGTTAAATTAAGTACGGATTAAATTTTCTTTCGTATCCGATAGTCGTAGCTTCGCCGTGACCGGGATAGACTTTAACGTCGTCGCTCAACGTTAGAAGTTTGCTCTTAATAGAACTTATGATTTGTTCAGACGAACCACCCAAAATATCCGTCCTGCCTACGGTATTTTTAAAAAGCGTATCGCCGCTGAAAAGATGCCTATCGTTTATCAAAAACGACATACTTCCGGGCGAATGTCCGGGCGTAAAAATAGGCAGAATTTTAATGCCGCCTAATTCGACAACTTCGCCGTCTTTTAAATATTTGTCGATTACGACGTCTCCGGTATATTCAAAACCGAGATATTCAGCCTGCTCTTTCAAATTTTTCAGTATATATTCTTCTTCTCTATGCGCAATAATATCTATGCCGTATTTTTCTTTAAAATAATTATCCATTAACACATGGTCTATATGACAGTGCGTGTTTAGTATAAATTTTAAATCGATATTTTCGTCCAGAATTATTTTATCTATTTTTTTTTCCTGCCCGCCCGGGTCTATAATAAAACCCTCTTTCTTTCCTCCGGATTCTTTTATTTCATCGTTAAACACGAGATACGTATTTACTTCAAACGGACCTGCCGGTATGGTATAAAACTTCATATATTCATAATTCCTTTACTTATTAAATTAAATATTTTTGAAAAGCGTTGATTAAAACGTCAAGATTTTCTTCGGTATCGGCTTCTCCGTATATTCTCATCAAATCTTCGGTTCCGGAAAGCCTTGCCAAAAGCCAAGAATCGTCGTCGAAAAAAACTTTGTATCCATCGGTCATATTTTTGCCGATCACCTTTTTGCCCTCAAAAACGTTTGGAAATTTTTCCATTTTTTCGTCTATTTCCGCCTTGAACTTTTCCTTATCTACCGGAACGTTAATTCTTTTAGTATAAACCTGTCCTACTTTTTCAAACAGATTTTTAACGAGCGTCTTTAAAGGTTTTTTGTAATATGAAATCATCTCCAAAACCAAAAGGCCGGTATATATTCCGTCTTTATCGGGAACATGACCGGCTACCGTTAAGCCGGAAGATTCTTCGCCGGCTATTATAACCTTTCCTTCAGAAATAAGTTTCCCGAGATATTTAAAGCCGACAGGCGTTTCTATTACTTTAAAACCGTAATATTTTGCTACTCTATCAACCAAAGCCGTCGTAGCTACGCTTCTTGCCGCATCGCCTTTTATCCCCTTGCCTTCGATATAATAATTATAAAGAAGAGGGAAAATTATATTCGGCTCGACGAATTCCCCGCCTTCGTCCAAGATGCCGTACCTGTCGGCATCTCCGTCCGCCGCAAGACCTATGGCTGTTTTATCGGAACCGTCCGCATTTTTATTTTTATTATATTCTTTAATTAATGCGCCCATATCTTTTAAATTTTTTGCGGACGGATCAGGCGCAAAACCCGGCGCAAAAAAAGCGTCTCTTTCTTCGTATATTTCTTTAAATTCATAACCGGCTTCTCCTAAAATTTTTCCGATTATGCCTTTTGAAGTTCCGTGCAAAGATGTAATAAACGGAAAAAGCCTCCGCCCGTTATCCGCAATGAGTTTTAAATTTAATTTTGATTTTACGAGATCTATATAATAACTTATAAAATCTTCTTCGATTAATAAACCCCGCTTTTTTGCTTCGTCGAAATCCATAAAATTATATCTCGGAGATTTAAGAAGATCGTTGGATTTTCTCGTTAAAACTTCGGTATCTTCCGGAAGAGCGGGTCCGCCCCAGTCCGGCGAGAACTTTATTCCGTTATAATTGTAAGGATTGTGGCTTGCGGTTATATTTATCGCCCCAAGCGCTTTTTCTTTTAGTATTTTAATAGAAATAACCGGCGTCGGAGTGAAAGTATCGGCAAAAATTACGTTAAAGCCGTTGCCGCAAAAAACCGATGCGCTTATTTTTGCAAACTCTTCGGAAAGGAAGCGGGTATCGTAACCGATTATTATCTTGTTAGAAGGAAAAGCGTCTTTGTATTTTTCGGTTAAAAAATCGCATACCGCCTGCGAAACTAACTTAACGGATTCATATGTAAAATCGTCGGCTATTTTGCCTCTGTAGCCCGATGTGCCAAATTCTATTTCAAAAGTATTAATTTTTCTCTCCTTAATTTTATTACCGTTACGATAAAGCGCTTAAATCTCTTTCGTCCTTCCATGTTTCTATATCATGGTTAAATTGATTTATGAGATCCAAGGCTTTATCTTTATCCCTGCTTTCCGAAAATATCTCGAAATGGGCTCCTTCCGACGTAGGATATGCAAGAACCCATCCTTCGGGTTTTATCAGCTTTATACCGTCTATTAATAAAACATTATCTCCGCTGTATTTCTCGAAAAATTTTCTCATAACAAAACCTTTTAGTTCGGTAGGACAGGGAACTCTTTTGTATTCAAAATAAGTCGGCTCTATAAACCTCAATTCATTTTTAATCGAGGTATTAAGTTTTGCCAACATCTCAAGAAGTTTTATCGTCGAATACATTCCGTCGAATGCCGGCATAAACTTAGGATAGATATATCCGCCTTCGTTGTCGCCCGCAAAATAAACATGGGAATTAGCCGATTTTTCCATAAGACAACTTGAAGAATTTTTGGCGAAAAATATTTCAAAGTTATAATCGGCAGCCGATTTCGTTATATTAAAAGAAGAACCTACCGGAACGGTGATCGATCTGTCAGTCTTTTCCGTTTTCATAACCAAAAGCGCCATTAAAGTTAAAGCGGTATTACCGTCTATGTTGTCGCCGTTTTCATCGCAAATATAAATTTTTTCTCCTCCATTATCGATGAAAATCCCAAGATCAGCGTTGATAGACCTAACTATGCTTGATAATTCTTTAAGCGATTTTTTAAATTCTTTTTCAGTCTTCGTTATTTTTGTCTGGTCTAAATTTGCGTTGAGATGAACCGAATCTATTCCAAGTTTTCCTATAATTGAGGGAAAAATCTTCGATGAACTTCCGTATGAATAGTCTATAACGATTTTAAACTTTCTTTTTATAATTTTATCGACGTCTATCGTATTAAGAAAACCGTCGGCATAGTATTCCGTTCCGTGAGTCGGATAAAATATCTCTCCCGTATCTTCGGAACCCACTCTGGAATAATCTTCCCTGAAAAACAGTCTTTCTATTTTTTGTTCCCCAAGCGTCGATAGGTCTAAACCGTTAGAATCGAAGAACTTTATATTTAAGAGCTTTTTATCGAAAGGATGTTTTCTTACGTGTATTCCTCCGGAGCTCTTAAACTGTTTTGCCTGATATCTTACGATGGAAATAGGCGTATCGCTGAAATCGTTGACGTTAACGCCTACCGAAAGCGCTCCGGACATCATAGCCCTCGAAAAAAGCCTCGAAGTTTTGTGACTGTCCCTCGATACGGAAATCGTCCTGTTTTTACCTATCGTCGCCCCGAATGCCGCCCCCAGTTTAGATGCAAATTCGGGGGTAACCTCCAAATTTGCAAGAGCGGTAATTCCGTATTGACCGAATATTTTTGCGCTCCACTTGTCCGACCAAATGAGGCTTTCGGATAATATAGCGCCGTCTTCCACATTTTTAAACGGCCATATCTTGACGTTAGGATTTATAACAGCGCCGTTGCCTATATGGCATACATCCGATATTACTGCACCCGACCCGATAAAAACATTGTTTCCGACGCTTGATTTGTATCCTAATATTGCCTCTTGTATATCGCAGTTTTGACCTATCTTGGAACTTTTTCCTATAATCGAACCGCTTATCTGCGTAGATTCCCCTATGGTGCAGTTATCTCCGATAACGCAGTTTTTAATTTTACAATTTTGAAGAATATGAACGTCTTTGCCTAATATTGAATTTTCTATATCGCAGCTTATATCTACTATGCTTTTTACGCCTACTCTTACACTTTTTCCTTCAAGTATTTCTCCGTCGATATTAAGGTCTATCTTTCCGGCTATAATATCTAACTGGCTCTGTCTATATTCCGAAAGCGTGCCTACATCTTTCCAATATCCCGAAGATATATGTCCGAAAAGGTTTTTATTTTCTTTTAAAAGTATAGGAAAAAGATCTTTTGAAAAATCGAATTCGCTTTTTTCGGGAATAATTTTTAATACCGATTTATTTAAAATATAAATTCCGGTATTTATAGTATCGCTGAATACTTCCGACCATGTAGGCTTTTCTAGAAACTTAGTTATCCTGCCTTCCGCATCCGTAATAACTATCCCGAAAGGTAGTGGATTTTCGACTCTCGTTAAAACTATAGTTGCGTCGCCTTTTCTGTTAATATGAAAATCTATAGATTTTTTTAAATTTATATCTGTAATAATATCTGCGCTTATTACTATGAAATCGTCATCTTTAAGTATATTCTCGACACTTTTAACGGCTCCTGCCGTCCCGTAATCTTCTTCGGCAAGAATATATTCTATTTTTACTCCGAAACCTTCGCCGTCTCTAAAATGATTTTTTATAAGTTCGGGCTGGACATACAAAAGGACGATTAAATCGGTTATGCCGTATGTTTTTAGCAGATTAACGACATGCTCCATCATAGGCTTATTTGCGATATGAATCATGGGTTTAGGAGCATTATTGGTTAAAGGTTTAAGCCTCGTTCCAAAACCACCCGCCATTATAACCGCCTGCATAACTTGATACCCCTTGATTTATTATAATTATTGTTGCACTCTGCGAATTATTCTATTAAAATTATATCTTAATAAACCATAAAATCAAAACATAAAATTTATGCTTTCCTATATTCTTCATTTAGATACGGTCTTTTTTTTGCTAATAAACGACAATTTTCATTTTTCTTTATTAAACGACAATATGAGGGCGGTTACATATCTGGGTAACGGATGGGTTGTTTACTGGCTGGTTCTTGTCTATGTTTATTTTTATAATCGATCAAAATTTAAAGAATCGTTCTTTCTGCTTTTTTTAACTCAAATCGTCCCGGGCATATTCGACATTATATTAAAAAAAGCGGTAAACAGACCCAGACCAGTCGTAGCCCTCCACAATCTTATAAAAACCGGCGCCGTCCATATAAACCTACTGGGAAGACATCTTACGGAACACTCTTTTCCTTCGGGTCATTCCGTAACGGCTTTTTCTTTAGCGGTAGCTCTTTCTTATATATTTCCAAAACACAAAAAATTATTTTATATTCTTGCGTTTGTAGTGGCTTTTTCCAGAGTCTACGACGGCGAACATTATCCTTTAGACGTAATTGCCGGCAGTATTTTAGGTTATTTATTTGCAAAGATAACCCTTATCGCATATAAAAAAATAAGAAAGTTTAAAGATTTTAACTTTGAATAGTATTATGAAGTTAATTTTTTAGACTCTATATATATTACTATTTTTCGCGCAATTCTTTTAGATGCGGTTTCTATCGCCATTTTTTCCTGTTTATGCGCAACTAAAGGATTTATATAATTATAATAAGTCGCGCCGGAAGAAAAACCGATGTTTTCGAAAATTATCTTTCCGTTCGTTTTATACATACTTACCGTCACGTTTACCGTTATCATATAATTCACTGCCGCCGCTACTCCGGTATAGGACATTACGCTGTTACTAATTGAGGTAATCTTTCCGGTTAAATAATATAGCGCATTGTTTTTATTAGAGGTAAACATATCGGTCTGAACATTGAGATAATTTGCGATATTATTGGAAAAATATACCCCCACGCCGCTTTTATATGTTAAATTTTTAAAAGGCTTTATATATATCTGCGAGATATTATTATATTTCTTATTTCCGTATTTACCGGCGGAGTAGATAGCAGAGCTTTTTTTTCCGTTTAAAATCCTGAAACCGCAGGACGAAACCGTGACGGCGGCAAATAAAATAAAAATAAGAAGTATAAGTTTATTTTTCATATTATTATGCTCAACAATTTATTTTTAACATATATCGTTTTTTTAATGAGGCTTTTATCATTCACATATTTTTTTATTTTGGCGCTTTGAAGCGCAATCTCTATCGCCGCAGACTCATCAGAATTTATATCCGCAACTATAATGTCCCGCATTTTTCCGTTTATCTGCACCGCGATGTTGCAATTTTCCCGGACATAGCCGGTATCCATTATTTTAGGCCATTGTTCGTTTTCTAAAAGCGAACAGTTTAATATCTCGAATAATTCCGAACAAACATGAGGAATAAAAGAGGATAGTATTAAAATAACGGAGTTTAAGAAGTATTTAAGCAAATATTTATCGGCTTTACTCAAACTCAAAACTGTTTCTTTACCGGATTCGCCGGTTATTAAATCGTTAAATTCGTTAATTAACTCCATCGAAGAACTGATTATAGTGTTAAAATGATAACGCCCTTCCATTTCCGTTTCCGTTTTCTCGATTACCCCGCCTAACTTATAAACAATTTTTTTAACATTTTGGTTTATATCGGTTTTTAAGATTTTATAGCCGTCAATACAGTCGCCGCCTTCTATAAAAAAAACGCCGTCCGCATCTTTAAGAATTTCCGAGCCGATAATTACGGTTTTGTAAAATTTATTAATAAATCTGGATGCGCCTTCGACTCCCGAATCGTTCCATTCAAGGTCTTTTTCGGGAGGAGCGGCAAAAAGAATGAACAGCCTTACCGTGTCGGCTCCAAATCTTTTAATAAGTCCGTCGGGGTCTACGACGTTGCCTTTAGACTTAGACATCTTTGTGCCGTTTTTTACGACCATTCCCTGCGTTAAAAGATTTTTAAACGGCTCGTTTAGTTTAAAATAACCTAAATCCCTCAAAACTTTAACAAAAAATCTTGCGTATAAAAGATGCATAACGGCATGCTCGACTCCGCCTATATACTGGTCTACCGGCAGCCAGTAAGCGGCGTCTTCGCTTTTGAACGGAACTTTTTCTTCTCTGTTCAAAAGCGTATATCTCAAAAAATACCATGAGGATTCTACGAACGTATCCATTGTATCTGTTTCACGTTTTGCATTGCCTCCGCATTTAGGGCATTTTACGTTCACAAACGATTCGAGCTTTTTTAAAGGCGAAACCCCTTCGCCGGTAAACGAGACGTCGTCCGGAAGCGTTAAAGGCAGATCGTCTTCATTTAAAGGAACGATCCCGCACTTTTCGCAATATACTACGGGAATAGGACATCCCCAATATCTCTGCCTCGAGATTCCCCAGTCTTTGAGCCTGTAATTGATAACTTTCCTGCCTACCCCGGTTTTTTCGGCATATGCGGAAATTTTACCTTTAGCTTCTTCGGAAAAAAGTCCGTCAAAATCTCCCGAATTAATAAGCGTTCCTGTTGAAGTAAAAGGCAGTTTATCTTCTTTTCCGACAGTTATCGGTTTAATTACCTCGATTATTTCAATACCGTATTTTTCGGCAAATTCGTAATCGCGTTCGTCATGAGCGGGAACAGACATTATTGCGCCTGTTCCGTAATCCATTAAAACAAAGTTTGCGACATATACCGGTATTTTTTTTCCGCCGAAAGGATTTACGGCATAAGAGCCGGTAAAAAAGCCTTCCTTTTCCGTAATATCTTTAGAAATTAATGAATTGCGTATCATTTTTTCCAATTCTTCTATATTTTCGGGATTCTTAATTAATTTTTTTGCAAGCGGATGAAACGGGGACATTGCAACAAAAGTCGCTCCAAAAATAGTATCCGGCCGAGTAGTAAATATTTCTATTTCGTCCCCGCTTTCTTCCAAACCGGCTATTTTAAAAGACAGGCTTAAGCCGGAGCTTTTTCCTATCCAGTTTCTTTGCATAGTTTTGACTTTATCCGGCCAGCCTTTCAAATCGTCTAAATCATTCAGCAGTTCTTCCGCATAATCTGTTATTTTAAAAAACCACTGCTCCATATTTTTTATAGTTGCGGGACTGCCGCATCTCCAGCATTTGCCGTCTTCCACCTGTTCGTTGGCAAGAGTCGTTCGGCAGGAGCCGCACCAATTAACGTTGGAAACCTTTTTATAAGCCAGTCCTTTTTTAAGCATTTGTAAAAAAAATAACTGCTCCCATTTATAATACGCAGGGTCGGAAGTTACGACTAACCTGTTCCAATCGTAGGAAAAACCGAGTTCTTTAAGCTGCGCCGCCATATAATCAATGTTATTTTTCGTCCATAAGACAGGATTTGTTTTATTCTTTATTGCGGCGTTTTCGGCGGGAAGACCAAAGCTGTCGAACCCTATAGGGTGAAGCACGCTAAAGCCTTTTAATCTTTTAAAGCGCGCAACGGCATCGCCTATCGCATAATTTCTGACGTGTCCCATATGAATTCTGCCGGAAGGATAAGGAAACATTTCCAAGCAGTAAAATTTGGGCTTATTTTTAACGGCATTCTTTACGGCAAACGTATTTTCTTTTGCCCAGAAAGACCGCCATTTACTTTCTATTTTATTAAAATCGTAATTTTTATCTGCCGCAGCTTTCATTTTAAATATATTTTATAACCGATATAAAAAGCAGTATTGTTCCGACTACGACCGAACTGTCGGCTAAATTGAAACTCGGCCAGTGATAACCGTAAATATGAAAATCGAGAAAATCTACGACGTATCTTTGAAAAATTCTGCTTAAAAGATTTGAAAATGCGCCTGAAATAATTAAAGAGGAGGATATTATAAATAAGTTAGAATTAATTTTTGTCTTGAATAAAAAATAGGTTATTCCTACAATTATTAAAGAAGTAAGCAGTATTATAAATAAATCCGAATAACCGCTCATAAACCCAAACGCCACGCCGGTGTTATCGATATGGACTATATTAAAATAATGATTTATTACCGTTATTTTACCCGTTAACGATATTTCGTTATTTATAAAATATTTCGATGACTGATCTAACAACAGGATGGGGATAAAAATAGAGATCAATACGATTAATTTTTTCTTCATCTATTTGTTATTGTTTTATAGTCTGCTGTTTTAAATTATTTTTTTTGGAACAGTCTATTAAAGCTTCTATGCCCGGCAGTTTCTTACCTTCCAAAAGTTCCAGAAACGCTCCTCCCCCCGTCGAAACATAAGACATTTTTGCGAATTCGCCGGCTCTGTGTAAGGCGACGTCGGTATCGCCTCCGCCGACTATGGTTAAAGCATAGGCGTTTGCGACGCTTGAAACTAAAGCAAATGTCCCTCTGCTGAACGCGTCCATTTCAAAAACTCCCATAGGACCGTTCCAGACAATCGTCTTAGCATTCTGGATAGCTTCGGTAAAAAGCGTAACCGTTGCGGGACCTATATCTAAAGCCATCCAACCCTTAGGAATTTCTTGAATTGTCGTAACCTTTGTTTCCGCATCCGGCGCTAATTTGTCTGCAACTACCACATCGACCGGAAGATAAAGCTTTATTTTCTTTTCGTTTATTTTTTCAAGAGTTTTTTTAGCATACTCGATCATTTCTTCTTCTACTAAAGAACTTCCCACGTCGTGTCCCAATGCCTTAAGAAACGTATTCGACATTGCGCCGCCGATAATTAATTTGTCTATTTTATCGGCTAAGTTAGACAACACCTCTATTTTGCCCGAAACCTTAGCGCCTCCAACGATTGCCACAAAGGGCTTCATAGGATTTTCTATAGCTCTGTTGAAATAGTTTAACTCTTTCCTGATTAGAAAACCTGCGGCGCACGTATTTACAAACTTTGTAACCGCAACGTTAGACGCATGCGACCTGTGGGCGGTGGCAAATGCATCGTTGACATAAATATCGCAAAGAGAAGCCAATTTTTTGCCGAATATGTCGTCGTTGTTTGTTTCTTCCGGATGGAACCTTAAGTTTTCGAGAAGCACGATATCGCCTAAATCTGCAGATTTGACTGTATTTTCCGCCAGTTCGCCGACGCATTCGCCGACAAATTTAACGTCTTTATCTAAAAGCCTGCTAAGTCTTTTTGCTACCGTCAGCAGTGAAAGTTCCGGAACCTTTTTGCCTTTAGGCCTTCCCATATGCGACATTAATACTATTTTGGTATTTTCGTCCAAGCAGTAATTAATTGTGGGAAGAACGGCTCTTATACGCGTATCGTCCGTAATATTTCCATTCTGGTCAAGAGGAACGTTAAAATCCACTCTTATGAGCAGAGTTTTATTTCTGATGTCTATCTCGTCGATATAAACAATATTATCCATTTTATTTCATCATGAAAACAGCCATTTCGGCAAGCCTTGTAGAATATCCCCATTCGTTATCATACCATGCAAGAACTTTTACGAGGTCGTCCCCTATAACCTTTGTGCTTAAAGAATCCACTATAGAAGAATGCGGATCTCCGAGATAGTCTATGGAAACCAAAGGATCTTTGCTGAATGCAAGAATTCCCTTAAGATAAGTTTCAGAAGCTTCCTCTAATTTTGAATTAACTTCCAAAATAGAAGTCTTTTTTGAAACTTTGCAAACAAGGTCGTTAATCGAAACATCAGGCGTAGGCACTCTTAAGGACATTCCGTCGAGCTTGTCTTTAAGTTCCGGCAATACCTCGCAAAGAGCTTTTGCAGCGCCGGTCGTAGTCGGAATAATAGAAAGCGAAGCCGCTCTTGCCCTTCTTAAATCTTTATGCGGCAAATCCAATATCCTCTGGTCGTTGGTGTAAGAATGGGCCGTGGTCATATTGCCTTTTTCTATTATGAAATTTTCATGCAATACTTTGGCGACTGGGGCAAGACAGTTTGTAGTGCATGAAGCCATAGACACGATAAAATGTTTATTTTTATCGTAAATTTTATCGTTGACTCCAAGTACTATCGTAGCGTCCGGATCGTGGGCGGGAGCGGAGATTAAAACTTTTTTAGCTCCGGAGTGAAGATGTTTTTCCGCATCGCCTCTTTTAGTAAAAAGCCCGGTGGATTCGATGACTAAATCTACGCCCAGATGTTTCCACAAAAGTTCCGCAGGGTCTTTTATTGCCGTAATTAATGTTTCTCTGTTATCCGCAATTATATGGTCTATATCGTATCCCACGTAAAAACCGGCTTTACCGTGAACGGAATCATACTTAAGAAGATGGGCAAGCACCTGAGGGTTGGTAATATCGTTAATAGCGACTATTTCAACCTGTTCTCCTTTAGCAATCATGCTCTGAAATATTCTAAAAACGTTTCTGCCGATTCTTCCAAACCCGTTTATCGCAATTCTTAAATTTGCCATAAATCCCTCCTATATCGAATAATAATATTTTAAAAATCAATATTTTGCCGTTAGAGATAACGTTATTTAACAATTATATATGACAACCGCATATAATTACAATATATATTTATATAAAATATTTTTAATTTTTTCACAAATCGGTAAAAATTGTGATAAAATTATACTGAATATTAATAAAATTTATACTCGGAGGTTAAATATGTTTAATTATAAAGGTCTTGAGATAAAAAGATTCTGCCACGACAGTTTTTTGGTCAGCGACGGTAAAATAAAAATATATTTCGACCCTTTTAAATTACACGGCGATGAACCTAAGGCAGATTATATATTTATATCCCACGAACACTTCGACCACTTTTCTCCGGACGACATCCATAAGATTATTAAAGATTCTACCGTTTTATTTATGAATGAAATGACGAACGACGAAATAGACGGATTATACGATAATAAAATAGTAATTATTCATCCGGGCGATTCAATCGACTATAAAGATTTGCATATAAAAGGCGTTCCTGCATATAACATTAACAAATTTAGGGAACCGGGGAAAGTTTATCACCCGAAAGAAGATAAAAAACTCGGTTATATAATAACTTTCAACGGCATAAAAATATATCATACCGGCGATACCGACCATATACCGGAAATGGACGCCCTCGCATCCGAAAAAATAGACCTTTTGTTTATTCCCGTCAGCGGAACATATGTTATGACTCCGTCCGAAGCAATCGAAGCCGCTTTAAAAATTAAAGCCGATACGTCTATACCAATGCATTACGGAACAATAGTCGGAGAAAAAAGACAGGCCGAAGAATTTAAAGAAGGCGTTCAGAAAAAAGGTCTGAAATCGGAGATTGTTTAAAAATATTTGATGGAAAAAACTCAATATACTCCTATAATAATCGAAAGTTTGATTTTTGGGAAAAATTCGGATTATCCCCTCTATATAAAATCAGGAGAAAATTATATTCTTTACAGGTCTAAAGCCCTCGTTTTTTCTCAGAACGATGCTTTGAGGCTAAAGAACAACGGGGTCGATAATCTTTATATCGAAATGAAAGATAAAGAAAAATACGATGAAGATATTCTCGAACATATCGAAACTATTATGAAATCAAATGACACTAATTTTGAAGAAAAAGCCGTAAAGATATATATTTATTCCAAGGTTTATGCCGAATACGTCGTAACGACGGGAAATCTTAAAGACAATCAGGAAAAAGTAAAAAAATCCATAGAAACTACTATCGAATATCTGTTGATGAGCGAATTTGCCTTTATGAATCTTTTAAATCTTTCAAGTTACGATTATAACGAGGTCGGACATGGAATGAACGTAAGCATCTATTCTATGGCTTTAGCAAACAGGCTCGGTTTTTCAAACAAAATATCGCTTTATGAAGTTGGTCTATCCGGATTAACCCACGATATCGGAAAGTTAAAAATCCCAAAGGAACTTTTATCGAAAAACGGCTTGTCTGAAAGCGAAGTTTATGAGATTCAAAAACACCCTATATATTCAAAAGAAATTTTAATATCTAATGGGATAGATAATAACAATATAATCAACGGGGTATTAGAACATCATGAGACTTCCGACGGCTCAGGCTACCCTTTCGGCAAAATGGAAGAGGATATTTCGACATACGGCAAGATTTTAATCATTGCAAACAGATTTGACTCCCTTACCAGAAACAGACCTTATAGAATTAAATTAAGCGTTCCGGATGCTTTAAACTTTATGGAGCAAAACTCGAGATTCTATAATGCGGCTTTTTTGAAGGAATTTATACTGCTAATGTCTAAAAATGCTGCTTAAACGGTGGTGCCGAAGGCCGGAATCGAACCGGCACGGATATTATCCGCCACCCCCTTAAGATGGTGTGTCTACCAGTTCCACCACTTCGGCATCGTATAAGTCTCGATTAAAATTCTATTTTGTTGCGCTTTTAGAAACCGTTTTTGCCTGCTTTGGCGCCGTTAGCGGTAAAGCAGGCTTTGACGCTTTACCGGTCTTGGAAATATAACTTTTAATCGATATAGGGTTTTGCTTTTTTGCGGATATATAAGAAATGAAAAAAGCCGAACCCATAAAAACGATAGCAATAACGGCGGTAGCTTTAGTTAAAAAATTACCGGCTCCGGACGCTCCGAATATCGTCTGAGAACTTCCGCCGAAAACGGCGCCCATTTCCTGACCTTTGCCCTGCTGCATAAGAATTACTATAACTAAAAACACGGCAGATATTATCAATAAAATCGTTAAAAACATAATCATAATAAATTATATTAATAAAATATAATAAAAATGTCAACCTAATAAACTAAAAACTTTTAAAAAAATCCTTTTTATTATAAAATTTATATATGAAGAACGAAGTTCTAATCTATTTTTTTTACGGCGAAGACGCATTTAGAATCAATAAAGAAATAGATAAAATTAAATCCGCAAATTTACAAAAAGAGCAGTTCGATTTTAATTTCGACAGGCTTATATCCCCGCCTTTATCCGAATTTTTAAATATTGCCGGAAGCTATCCGGCATTTTCCGAAAAAAGAATAGTGCAGGTAGAAGATTTCGACGATTCGTTCCTTAACGATGAAAACATGCTGGAATATATAAAATCCCCCCCTTCCGATACGGTAGTCATATTTTATAGTAAAGATTCAAAGGTCAACGAGAATGCAAAATTTTTTAAAGAAGCTAAAAATAAAGATTATTTCAGGCTTAATAAAATAAGGCTATTATACGACAGCGAACTGCCGTCTTATATCAAAAAACTTTCCGGAGAAAAAGGCGTCAAACTTTCCGACGAAGCCGCATATTATATAATGCGATGCACCGGAAACAATATCTTAAATATAGATTCCGAACTGGATAAATTAGCTTCTGGATTTATGTCCGATAAAGAAATACCTTTAAGTAAAATTAAATCCATTATTTCCTTTTCAAAAAAATTTAATATATTCGATTTAATAGATAAGATTTTAGAACGGGATTTAAAAGCGGCGTTTTCGATATTCAACATTATTTACGGCGACGGGGAAGAACCTATAAAAATTATATCGGTTTTGTATAACGAGATAAGAAAACTCCACAGGGCGAAGATACAAGAAATGTCCGGCATGAATTTTGAAGCTATTTTAAGCGTAAATTTGGTCTTACCTTTCCTGAAAAAGAAATTTATAAAGAATTTATCGTCCTTTAAAATTCAGGAATTAAAAAAGACGGTAAAACTCTTGGAAGACGCCGACTTAAAACTTAAGACGACGTCGTATCCGCCGGATTTAATTTTCGAGGAATTTATTTTTAAGCTCGGTCTTATATAGTATTTTTAAGTTTTGCAAGAGCCGATACTTTTCTTGATGCGTTATTTTTGTGTATTATTTTTTTTGCGGCTAACTGCATAATATAAGATACGTTTGAATTAAAAAGCGACGTGGTTTTTTCTTTGTTGTTTTCGGCGACGGCGGCTTTAAGTTTTTTAATTCCCGTCTTCATTTTAGAAAGACCGGCGGTATTGCGCTCCGTTCTTTTTTTCGTCTGCCTTGCTCTTTTTTCCGCAGATTTATGGTTTGCCATAATAAATAGTTTACTCCTCAAGTTTAAATATTAAATATAAAATTAAATGGATTTTAAAATATATCAAATTTTTAAAAATAAATCAAATAAAATATTTCATCCTTCACCTGCAGACCAAATTCCTTCCGCCCTCTTTAGCCTTATAAAGCGCGGAATCTACCCTGTTTATAATGCTTTGTTCCGAGTCTTCGGCGGTTAAGGAGGCAACGCCTATGCTTATAGTTATTTTTCTTCCTATTTTAAAATTATGGTTTTGAACCTTCAATCTCAATCTTTCGGCAAGACCAAAAGCTGTTTCTAAGGGAGTTTCCGGAGCTATTATCATAAACTCTTCTCCGCCGTATCTTGCAAAAAAATCGGTATTTCTGAGGTTTTCCTTCGCGGCGGCGGCAAGTTCTTTTAGAATTAAATCTCCGGTTACATGACCCAGCGTGTCGTTGACGTCTTTAAACCTGTCTATGTCGAACATTATGAGAGA
>DAHWHJ010000100.1:0-25388 GCA_027335745.1 bacterium
TTTGTAATAATATTGTAACATTAAGATAGTAAAATAAGTGAATATGACCAAAAATCAAAAAAATAAAATTTTTATAATTATATATAATTTAGTATTAATATGAGCAGTGGCACGCTAATGCCGAGAACTAAACGAGTAATACTGCCTGAGTTTCCGCATCACATTGTCCAACGTGGACATAACCGTCAGATAATTTTTGCCCAAAAGGAGGATTTTTTCAGATATATTGAAAATATAAAAGAATTAAAAGTCGAATTTAACATAAAAATTTTTGCTTATTGTCTTATGACAAACCATATTCATTTATTAATGCAACCGGGCAAAGATGTTTTAAAACTTCCGTTATTTATGAAGAAAATTTCCGGGCGGACTACGCGCTACTTTAATCTACTTGAAGGACGGAGCGGCACCTTATGGGAAAGCCGCTATAAATCGAGTCCCGTACAAAAAGACGAATACTTATTGGCATGCTGCCGCTATATAGAACTAAATCCGGTTCGCGCGGGAATTACAGAGAACCCCGGTGCTTATCCGTGGTCAAGCTATATTGCACGCACAGGCGGAGACGGAAAAGATTGGTTAGATTTAGATCCGGTATTTTTAGGTCTTGGAGAAACGGAAGCAAAAAGGCTGGAAAACTATCAAAAGTTTATTCAGGATAATGTTGCCCCCGAAGAACTTAAATTTATACGGGAATCGATTAAACGCGGACAGTTGACGGGAAATTCAAAATTTGAAGAAGCGGTGGAACAAATCATAGGAAGAAGGATAGAAAGACGGGCTCAGGGAAGACCGTTTAAAAAGCGGTCGTCATAAAATATCGATATTATAATTCAAAAAAATATACTAATAATCTCTGGCATTAATCTAATATAACATGTATTATAACATATATTTTTACTTTTAATTTAAAATTTAAAAATGCTTACGCATAATGAAAAATTATGGGGGGGGGAAGAAACCGGCAAATGCAGGCGGGAATAAGGAAATAAATAATCTGTCCACTTTAATTTTAATAAAACTGTCCACTTTATTTGTTTTTTAAGCGGTTTCATATTGAAGTATCTTTAACTGCTCCGGTTTTATTCTTGCACTTAAACTCAGCATCTCCACTCCAACCACTTTGCCCTCGGAATTGAAATCTAAAATAATCCCCGGTTCCACCTCTTCCGATTCCACTATGGGCGTTTCATCTAACCTGAAATAAAGGGCATCGCTTTCTTTATCGACCATTAATTTCATTTTTTTCCTCATTTTTAACTTGTTTCATTCTTTTATATTTTCTATCAAAATAAACGGTAACTATTCTTTTTGGGCTAATATTATGATTAACTACGACATGTAGAACTCTTCCGTTATTTTCCGTAATATTTTTAAAATAATGCAAATTTCCGTCCTCTTTAACGATGTTCCAATCGGGATTATTTAAAGCGTCGGAAATCCAACTTTCCGAAATTTCACGTTCTCTAATAACATCGGCGGCATGCGAAGTAAATTCAAAATCGTTTAATGACATAAATTATAAGATTAGATGCCGTATCATGTAATTATATTATTTTCATAAAAATAAACATGCTTATAATATATACTAATTTATAAAATTAATCAAGATTGCATAGCGGTTTACATAATAAAGAAATACGGGAAGGGGGGAGGAAACCGGCAAATGCAGGCGGGAGTAAGGGAATAAATAAATCTGTCCCCTTTATTTATTTTTTATTTACCTTTATTTACTTTATTATTTTTTTACTCTTTATTTTATTCGTTCGCCGCTTTATCCATGCGCTGTTCCCTGTCTCTAAATCCCATATGAACAAGTATGTCGTATAATCTGTCCATTCTGTCGTTTAAAGATTTGTTGTTTTCTCTGATTTCATCGGATAATTTGTCGATTCTGTCGGATAATTTTTTATCCGCCGCATCAATCTTTTTATCCGTATGGACATATACTCCGATAACAAAGCCGAGTATAATTAAAAGCAGCCCTAAATTTATGTAATGCATAAAAACCTCTTTTTATTTTGCTTATGAAATATTATATCATATTTTTATTTGTTCCAAGTTTATTTCTTTAAAGAGCGGCAATAAAAAAGCGGAAGGGCTTTGATAGCCGCTTCCGCTTAATTTTAATTTTACTGCAATATTGCAAACCGCTGTTATAACGTGACGACAGTCAAATTAGAACGCGAAGTCGAGACCGGTTCCGAGAAGATTGTCCTGATCTTTATTGGTGATAGTATAGCCAAGATAAAGATGGGCATTGTAAGCAAGGTTTATCGTCGCCTGAAGAGCAAGAGCATAGCTAATGCCTTCGTTGCATCCACCGTTAACTTCGGGATAAGCTCCGCTCTGATACAAGCCTCCGTCCTGACAGGCTGGTGCTACAACACCATTTTTATAGTTCTGATATTCTTCCTGCAAGTCTTTATGCGTCCATGAATAAGCTGCGTAATCTGCGGAAAGCATAATGCCGTTATTCATAACAGGGAGTATATAACGTCCATATGCCTCAATAGTGCTATAGCCGTTAGAGGTGCCGGAAACATTAGGATATCCGCCGGATATAGACGTATTGTTTGCATAAGGATTAGAATCTGACTGAACCATATAGGTTAAGCCAAGTTCATAAACGTCGTTTGCAAGGTCGACATCGACGCCGTTTACCATAATGCGGTTAGTCCAGTTTGCACCTGAAGCGCCCATCGGTTCCGCAATCGTTGAACCGTAATAACCGAACTCGAGCTGTCCCATAGGAATTGGAGCATATTCTTTTAACTGATAAGAATATTGCATTGCGTTTGAGGCTGTATCTATGTTAGCGCCAGCACCACTTGCAGTAGCCAGATTACCGCCTGCATCATTCGTAACTGTTACTTTATACCACAAATGATAACCGGGCGTTCCGTAAAGGGCAAAACCTGCGTTTCTGGAGTGGATTAATGCTCCAGCTTCACCGTCTGCACCTACCGCTAATCCCTGTCCGGCTCCGACAGGCCCTGCGGGAAGATAGAAAGGTATCTGTCTGTAGAAATAGGGGCTTGCGGTCGTAACCTGACCGAGTTTTAAGTTAAGTAGATGAGGAGCAACTCCTAATCCGCTGCCAAGACCGTTTATAGATGCAAAAATCTGTTTTTCGCTGCCGGTAATAACTTTAGTGCCATTTACCTTTGCTGATCCTGCGTCAATTCCGTAATGCACATAAAATGAAATCGAATCCGCAAGAGGAGTATATAATTTAAACGCTCCTGCATCGACTATGTCAACCCCTGCGCCGAATGCATCTGTGTTAGCGCTTACATTTTCATTCGTCGTATGTTGATAGCTTATAATCGGCTCGACCATTACCGGAATCGGCCATGGGTTCGGAAGGCTTAAGCCTTCGGTAATCTGCGTTGCGTCCGCGGGAGTTCCTTCTGTACCCGGAAGTCTGAAGCCGTTTCTCCAGAATGCTCTTCCGAACGGGTTAAGGTTTGGGAAAACAGTGTGACAAACTGCGCATGAAAAATGATACTTTTGTGCAAAAGCCGGGATTGCGTTTGCTTTTTTCGGCACTAATGCGAACGAAAGCGCCAAAACAAACAAGGCAACCATAGTTACTACTAATTTCTTTTTCATAACTTTCCTCTCTCTTAAAGTTAAAGTTAAAAATTAAATTAAATTAGGACTTGGTTTTCTTTAGACTACAAACTGCAAATTTTTAATCTTTCTCAGTCTTTCTCCTCTGCACCTCCTTAAAAGATTTTATATTATTTATATTTTATATATCTAAAATTACCTTTTGTCAATACTTTTTGTTTAGCGGATAGTCCTTATTATTTATCGTCCGCCTAAGCTAATACTTTAACCTTGATTTAATTATAATACCTATATTTTATATGTCAAGCCTTTTTTAGCTTTTTTTACTTTTTTATTTTAACGAGTCAAGATAAGACGCAAGCTCGAAAAGCTCCTTTTTGGAAAGCATTTTGTGGTCGGGCATAATAGCCATATAAGACTTTCCGTCTATTTTTACGGTAGAACCGGGTTTAAAATTCTTAGACGGCGTAGCTATCTGAACTTCGAGCCATTTAATAGAATGTTTTAATGTTCCTTCTTTTGAAAGATCCGGTCCTACGCTTCCGCCTTTTTTGCCTATTTTATGGCAGGCAAAACAGTCTATCCCTTTTTTGTTGGAATGGATAAGTTGTTTGCCCAGCTGTGCGGCGGATAACTTGACGGGAGCGGTAAGAGCGTGAACCGCTATGTAGCCGAGAACGATAACGAGAACGATAAATATTACGGTTAGACCTTTTTTCATAAAACCCCCCTTAATTTAAATCTTAATATATTTTTTTATTTAAAATTTTTTTAATAGGCAAATTTCATTAAAGCGTTGACCGTATGCGGTTTTAACTTATCCGCACCGTTTAAAAACGAAAGCTCGGCAAGAAACGCCGTATCCACGACTTCCGCCCCGAAACTTTCGACCAGCCCTATGGTCGCAAGAGCCGTGCCTCCGGTTGCAAGGACGTCGTCGGCGATAATTACCCTGTCGCCTTTTTTTAATGCGTCTTTATGAATTTCGAGCGTTGCGCTTCCGTATTCGAGGTCGTAGCTTAAAGACGAACATTCGTAGGGAAGTTTGCCGGGTTTCCTGACCATTATGACGCCTGCGCCGAGCCTGTAAGCAACCGGAGCGCCGACGACGAAGCCTCTTGCCTCTATGCAGACGACGTAATCGATTTTTTTGGAAATATAAGAATCCGTCAACGAATCTATTGCATAGGCAAACGCCTTTGCATCCGCAAGAAGCGGCGTAATATCTTTAAAGTTAATTCCTTTTTTAGGAAAATCGGGGATTTCCCTGATAAATTGTTTCAAGTCCATTATTTAAAGTCCGTCCTTATCATCCTTATCGAGAAATAATTATATATTTCCAAAAACTAATTGTCAATACCGAAAAGCGGAATCTTTTTTAATACATCCTGCTTTTATATCTTAAATATTTAACCGCTTTTTTAGCGTTAAAATCTTTCATTAGATACAGATAATACGTTCTTACCGGTCTAAATTTAACATATATGTCGAACCTGCCTATTTTTTTTATAGATTTAAAAAACGGCGCATATTTTTGGACGGGGTTTATCATATATTTGTTATCCATTACGAATAATGCGTTTTCCCCGTTTATTTTATTTAAGTTCTGCCAGAGGTCGTACTGGTTTAGAAAACCCGATATATTATAAATATTTACCGCCGGTTTATATCCGCCGTAATAGACGAGTTCGTCGGCTATCGCATAATGGTGCGTAAGGATAAAAAGCGGGCGGTAAGCCGCCTCGTAGCCTTTATAAACGATACCGATATATTCCGCGCTATGCCTCCAGCCGAAAAGATCGTTAGTTACGTCGGCGGTTGAAGGCTTTCCGGGAATATGGGGTATTACCTTAAATATTCCGCCCTTTTTAAGACTTTTTTCTTTGTCGATATAGCGTATTATTTTTCCTATCGGTATAGAATTATAATAAATCTGGTTATACAGGACGAAGGATAAAAAGAACCCTGAAAATAGGGCGAAATAAACGTAATATTTTGAGAAGGAAAAGGGGACAGATTTATTTATTTTCTTACTGCCAATTGCATTTGCTCGCTTTTTAGAATGAAAATAAAAAAGATCTGTCCCCTTTTCCGCTTTGTCCTTTTCCTTCTGCGCCAACAGGTCGGCGGCGTAGCCCATAATAGGAAATGCCGCAAGATAGCCTATATCCGGCCAGTGGACTAATATTCTGTGGGAATAGCCGTTTATAACGAAAAATAATAAAATAGGCAGGGAAAGACAAATAGAAAACAGAAAAGGTTCGGAAGAAGCAGGAAAAGAAAAAGGGGACGGATTTATTTTTTGCTTCGCAAAAAAAAAGATCTGTCCTCTTTTCCCTATTTTTATCGCCGCATAGATAAAAGTCCAGATTAAAAAAATATATATAAACGGCGTTATAACTAAAACCTGACCGAGCCATCCGGCGGCTAAAAGCGGAAAACCGGGCTTTGGATGCGAAAAGCCGTGGGACAGTTGAAACTTAAACGATATAAAATTATGCGTAAAATTCCAGTATATTACCGGCAAAAAAACCAAAAGCGCTATGCCGAGAGCCGCATAAGGATAAAAAGTTTTCAAATAACGCCTGTTTTTTTTGGAAACAAGCAGATATAAAAGCGCGGCGGGTGGAATAAAAGCGGCGGTGTATTTGCTTAAAAACGCCAAGCCGAGAAAGATCCCTGCAAGAAGCCAGAAGGAAAAGCAGAAGGAAAAGGGGACAGATTTATTTTTTTCTTCCACCGCTTTATAGAAAAATATCAGAAAACAAAGAGTAAAGAATAACAGCGGGGCGTCGGGGAGCATCATAACGGATAAAACCATACCGAATATGACGGCGGACAAGAAAAACAGGAAAGCGAAAAAAGCCGCCCTCTTGCTCTTGAACATTATATATGTAAGGTAATATACGAGAAATCCGTCTAAGAACGAAAATATAACAGCGCCGAGCCTGACGTCAAGCTGGCTTTTGCCGAAAAGTCCGTCGAAAACGTAAATAATCCAGCCGACGAGCGGGGCGTCGTCGAGATAACCCAAAGACGGTTTCAACGACCAAACGTAATAATGGGCTTCGTCGTTTCCGAGATTAAGGGTGGATGCAAGATGGCTATGAATTATTAAGGCAAATAACGAAAATATAATAAGATATATTTCGTACTTAAATCTGTCTAATAAGCCAAGAGTATGATTATAAAAGTTTTCCGTATTTTTCAACAATATCCTTCATTAATTGGTTAAACCTGTCTTTTAGATCCAGACCCGCGTCGATTTGCGCAAATAAGGCGATGTTCCCGCTTGCGTCCAAGGGTACTGTTTCGTCTTCCGAAGGCTCTTCGAAATATTTTTTCTGGTTAAAATAAACGGCGGCATCCGCTTCGGAATAATCCGTTAAACCGCCCGCTCCGAACCTATCCTCGAGTCTTTTTAATATAATTTCTTCTTTTTCGTCATATATTTTAGAATATACGAATATAAAAATACAGTCTTTTTTATTAAAACTATTAATTATTTTTTCGCGGTGGGCGCGTTTTAAGAATGTTGCGTCGAATATCACGCCCCCGCCGGTTCCCCGCCGCGCAACGCTTTCAAATTCTTGTAAACCTTTTTCTAAAATGGTTTCATAAACTCTTACGTTTGCGTCCGCCGAATATTTAACGGACTTATCCGCCCCGTCGAATAAGTTCCGCCTTATTTCATCGGTGGAAACGGCGGCGGCGTAAAAATAACGGGAAAGCAGGCGGGCGAGAGAAGACTTTCCGCTCCCCGAAAGACCGCAGTTTAGGACGACTACGGGCCTTTTTACGAGGGCAAGGTAAAACGACGCAAGATTGAAATATTTAACGGCTTTCGAATACGAGTTTTCTCCCGGGGAAAGGAGGGAAATTTTAGTCCTTACGACCGCCCTATAGGCTTTAAAAAAAGGAATAACCGAAGATTCGTATTCCTCGAACGGAGCTATAGATTTTTCGTAATTAAAACAGTTCTCATAATAGCCGAAAAAAGAGACGGATTCGTAAAAATATCCGTTAAATTCAAAATCCATAAGCAGGAACGCAACGTCTAAATATATATCCTGATTCCTGTATCTTTCGTCGAATTCGACGCAGTCCATAAGGCATATTCCGTTAACGCGGCGCGGGTCTAAAACGGCGATATGCTCCATTCTTAAATCTCCGTGGACGTCCCTGATAAAGCCGCCTTCTATGCGCAAACGCACAAATTCGGAAAAAAGAGAAGATGCAAGGAAAGAGTCGTAAGCGGAACGGAAAGAAGAGCAGGAAGTTGGAAAAAAGGGGGGGAAGAGCCCTTCGTCGATAACTAAAAAATTATCGTCCCAGTTTGCCTTATAGACGGATATATCGCCGAATTTTGAAATTCTTTTAGAAGTCCGGGCGGCTTTGTGAAAAAGGTATATTTTTTTTGCGGTTTTTTTTAATATATTATCGATTCGTTTATTATCAGTATAATTATCCTTCAATATATTATTCAAAAAATATTCATTCTTTACGCGCTTCATCCTGACAAAAACGTCTATAAGCTTCCCGCCCTTAAATCCGGTAAAAATTTTATCTTTTTTCTGTCTTAATTCGACTAAATCTAAATATATGCCGCCCGAACAGGCTCTCCTGTTTAAAGACAATTCTCGCCTTGCAAAAAAATTTCTTTTCTTAAGCGAAGTATAATCGACAAAACCGAAATTTACGGGTTTTTTTTGCTTGTAGGCAAATTTTTCGGTAAGATAAACACGGGATATGTGGGTTTCGATTATTTGTTCCGTGCATAGCGGAATAAAGCCCCCATATTCCGATGAAGAAAAGGAGTCGGGTTCTTTATTGCTCATTTGCATTACCCTTCCAGACCGGCGTCCGCCGCCATTTTTCTAAGTTTTTTTAAGGACTTAGCTTCTATCTGTCTTATGCGTTCTTTCGTAAGACCGAAAACAAGCCCTACTTCGTTAAGCGTCCAAGGCTTTTCGTAATTAAGCCCGTATCTTAAAATTATAACTTTTTTTTCAATATCTGCAAGATTATGCATCCATTTATTGAGAAGATTCAAAGTTTCGATTTTGTCGAGCATCTCTAAAGGCGATGTAACGTTCTCGTCTGCTTTAATTAAATTGGAAAAAGACGAACTACCGTCGTCTTCGTCGTTATTCTGCGAATAAGGGGCATCCAATGAATAAATATTGCCGATAAAACCTAAAATTTTTTCCAGCTTTTTTTCTTTAATACCCATATGACCGGCTACTTCGCCAAAATTGGGCTCTCTTTTAATTTCGCCGGTAATTTCCCTTACCGCCCTCGTATATTTATAAAGATTTTCGGATATATGGATAGGAAGCCTTACGACCCTGCCCGAATTTAATATCCCTCGCTCAATAGTCTGTCTTATCCACCATATGGCATATGTAGAAAACCTGAATCCCTTTTTGGGCTTGAACCTCTCCACCGCTTTTATGAGTCCGATGTTCCCTTCCATAATAAGGTCGTCGAAAGACAGCCCTCTTCCTAAGAACCTTTTTGCTACGCTTATTACAAGACCGAGATTGGATTTTATCATCAAATCCCGCGCCTGTTCGTCACCTTCGCCGACTTTAATCGCAAGGTCGTATTCCTGTTCTTTAGTCAGAAGCGGATATTTTTTTAGATACTTAAGATACTGGTTTGAAATTACGTTATCTTCCGACTTTACATACTTGCCGCCGAAATCGTTTTCGGCAATATCCGATATTGGTTCGTCAGAACCCGCACCGTTGAGGCGTTTGCGCTTCATATCCGTTTTTCCCTATAAGTTTGACAAAATTTGCGGGAGCGATTTCCTTCGAGAACACACGCCCGTCTTTCTTTTCGATTACGCAGATATTTTGAGAACCGTTCCTTTCTACCGGTGCCACCATAATCCCTCCTTCGCAGAGCTGGTTAAACAAAGGCTGAGGAATATCCGGCGAACAGGCGGTTATAAGTATTCTGTCGTAAGGGGCATATTCGCGGAAACCAATCGACCCGTCGCCTATAATAAACGTTGTATTGCGGATATTTAAAAATTCGGCGGCGGTTCTCGCTTTTAACGATAAATCTCTTATACGCTCTATAGTAAAAACCGAATCGCAGAGGAGAGATAGAACCGCCGCCTGATAACCGGAGCCGGTCCCTATCTCTAAAACTTTATGATTTTTGTTTAGTTCAAGCGCCTGCGTCATAAGCGCTACAGTGTAAACGCTGGAAATAGTCTGGTTATGTCCTATCGGGAGAGGAGACTCTCCGTAACACATTTCGACATTCCTGAAAGGCTGTTCGACGAATCTCTCCCGGGGAATTTTCTCAAGAGCTTCAAGGACGGCTGAAGAGGTTATACCCTTAGATGTCAGGCTGTCTATTATTTTTGCGTTCATTTTTAATTTAAAGATAAATCGACATTTTTTAATTTTTCTAAAGCTTTATAATTAGTCATATCGAGATGGATCGGCGTAATAGAAATGAGCCCGCTATGCACGGCTTCGTAATCGCTTCCCGAAATATCGTCGAATCTTATATCCTTGCCCCATATCCAGTAATATTTTCTTCCCCTCGGATCCATTTTTTCGACCACAAAGTCCTCGAAATAACGTTTGCCCTGTTTCGTAACGCGGTATTCAAAAGGATTCTTTTCTTTTTTAATTATAGTCTGGGGAATATTCACGTTTAAGAGGGTATTTTCCGAAAAATCGCTTTTATTGAATATAGATGCAAGGTTTGATACAAACTGCGCCGCTTTTCTAAAAGAAGATTCGAGGTCTTCTTCTAAAGATGCGTCTTTCGGCAGATAACCGCCTCCTTTATTAACGACTAAAGAAACGGCAATGGATTTTATACCCATAATAGCCCCTTCCATTGCGGCGGAAACGGTTCCCGAATAGATAACGTCGTCGCAAATATTGCCGCCGTAGTTGATTCCCGAAATAACAAGGTCGGGCTTTGTTTTTAAAATGGAATGAACGGCGATATTGACCGCATCGGTAGGCGTGCCGTCAACGGAAAATATATTCGGTTTTATCTCATTGACCCTTAAAGGTCTGTCTATAGTCAAGGAATGAGAGCTTGCGCTTCTTTCTCTGTCGGGAGCGACGATAACGACGTCTGCATATTTTTTTAGCTCTTCAAATAAAATATTTATCCCGGTAGCATAAACCCCGTCGTCGTTAGAAAGAAGAATATTCAAATTAGCTCCTTGTTTTTCTATGCGATAAAAGGGATTTAATGGAGTTAAGCTCGTCTTTAACGTCTTTCAGCAGCGACGAACCGCCGCTTTCGGACGAATTATGATTATCCGGCTTACCCTGATTATCTAAATTGCCGGCCAATTTTGACTTTATCGCTTTTTTTGCCCCTTCTATCGTAAATTTTTTATCGTATAAATAATCTTTCACAAGCAACAGCTTTTCGATATCCGGCTTGGAATAAAGCCTGTGACTGCTCTTAGATTTATAAGGCTTTAAAAAAGAAAATTCAGTTTCCCAGTATCTGATGACGTAAGGCTGGACGCCTATTTTCTTAGCGGCTTCGCCTATTTTATAATAATATTTTTCATTTGTCTCATCTATCTCACTTACCGGCGGTTCCATTTTTATATTTTTTATTTATTTCCAATTTAAAAACAACGGAAGGCTTGAATTTGACGACCTTTCTTTCGCTGATAGTAATGGTTTCCCCGGTCTGGGGATTTCTTCCTTTCCTAGCCTTTTTTTCTTTGACGGTAAAATTTCCAAAACCGTTAAGTTTTATCGTTTCCGCATCTTCGACTTCCTCTTTCAACATGTCGAAAAAAGAAGCTACGTAAGTTGAAGATTCGGCGGTAGATAATCCTACCTTGGAACGGACTTTAGCCGCTAAATTTGCTCTCGTCAGCGCCATAATTTGTAAGACTCCCCCGATATTAAAAAAGATTTATTAAAAAAAAGAAAAAGGGGACAGATATTTTTTATTTTCAGTCTATATGTTAGTAATATTTACATAGTAATATGAAAATAAATAAATCTGTCCCCTTTTTTATAGTTTATGCTGCGGATAAAGCTTCCTTGACGATACTCGAAAAAGCGGCTGAATCGGAAAGAGCTATTTCGGACAAGACCTTTCTGTTCAAGCCGATTCCCTTCTTGTTAAGCGCATCCATAAATTTTGAATAGGAAACGCCGTTTTCCCTGCATGCGGCGTTAATCCTGACAATCCACATGCCCCTGAATTCCCTCTTTTTGACCTTCCTATCTCTATAAGCATAGTTAAGTCCTTTGTCGACGGCTTCCTGCGCCGACTTGAAGAGTCTGCTTCTTGCGCCGTAATATCCTTTCGCCGCCTTCAACACCCTCTTATGTCTTTTTTTGGTTAAAATACCTCTTTTTACTCTCGGCATTATCTTTACTCCTTTTACGCGTATTTATCTATATATAATTATTGTTTAATTTTAATTTTATTTTATAAGTAGGGAATAAGTCTTTTTACGTTCAGCGAATCTACCGAATTAACTACGCAAGATTTCTTCAGCCTGTTCTTCCTGCCGCGTTTTTTTGAAGTCAGTATATGGCTTTTGTTGGCTTTATGATGAACTACGAGACCATTTGCCGTAACTTTGAATCTTTTTTTTGCTCCTTTTTTAGTCTTTATTTTTATCTTTGCCATTTTCGCTCCTTTTATTTATAAATCTTAATTTTACTTTATATTTTTTCAGCGGCCTGATCTTCCGTTCTAGTTCTAATAGTTTCTTTGGCCGTTTCTTTGAGTTTTTTAGCCTTTACCGGAACTATGACGGTGCTGAAAGTTCTTCTTACGTCAGGCTTGATTGGAAACTCGGGAACCCCGAATTCCTTAACGTCCTCTATGACTTTTAAAATTACTTTGATGCCGAGTTCCGTATGAGCAAGTTCTCTTCCTTTAAACGTAACGGTTAATTTTACTTTATTGCCTTCTTTAAGAAAAGAAATCGCGTTTTTTAATTTAAACCGATAGTCGTGTTCATCGGTATTAGGTCTGAATTTAACTTCCTTTAAATGTATTATGACCTGTTTTTTCTTTGCTTCCTGAGCTTTTTTATTCTGCTCGTATTTAAATTTGCCGAAATCCATTATTCTGCAAACCGGAGGCTTTGCATCTTCGGAAACTTCCACCAGATCTAATAGCTTTTCTTTTGCAAGTTTAACGGCTTCGTATAAAGGCATTATCCCGACCTGTTTTCCGTCCTCGTCGATAACCCTGACTTCTTTAGCTCTAATACTTTCGTTTATATATGTTTTATTATTCTTCTGTATATTAGCCTCTCCTTTATTTTTATATTTTTTTTTATTATATTTTTATTTTATGTAATGATTTAGCAATAAATTATTACATAATTTGCAACCGCTGTCAACTTGAAATATCGGATTAAAAATGCGGATACTTTGCTTTGAGAATATTCATATAATGGGCTTCCATTTTTTTATTACCTGTATTTTTGTAACAAATCGCAAGATAATAAAGGGTTTTGGGGATAACCGGCACGTTTTTGGAACCATACTGCTTCAAAACGGTTTTGAACATATATATAGCCGGTTTCCAAAGGCTTGCATTATAATAATACAACCCGGTAAAAAAAGTGTTTTCCGATAATTTTACGTCTATAAGCCTTATATACTTAAACGCCTCTTTTGAATATTTTGAATAAGGGTATTTAGATATGAGTTTCTCGAAAGTAGTTTTTGCGTCTTTCAACGAGTTTTGGTTTCTTCCGACCGCTTCTTTTCTTTTATAAAAAGACATAGCTTCGTAAAACATGGCGAAAGGAGCATATTTAGAACGGGGGTGCAGGTGAATAAAGTCTAAATAGGCGCCCTGCGCCTCGATATATTTGCCTTCGAGAAAGTATGCGTCTCCGAGTTTCAGCTCGGCTTTCTTAGTTCTGCGGTATGAAGGATAATTTTCTATAAGAGCTTTAAAATTTTTAGCCGCCCCGTGATAATTCTTGTTTTGCGAATCATGCAGGGCTTTTTGATAATAAACGTCCGGCGGCAGGATGTTTTTCTTTACGTTTTTACCGCAGCCGGAAAGCATAACCGAAAATGCCGAAGCTATAACCGCCAAAACTAAAAATAAAATTAATCCCCTATTTTTTTTTGTCATATTATTCTTTTTTCTTTATTGAATTATTTTGCTTCCTTTAGAAAGCGCAACTTTTATTTTAACATTATATAAATAATCGTCAACATATATTTTTAACGGCACCATGCTTCCGCCTTTTAAAATATAGTCTTTAAAGCGGACGGTTTCGGTAATTTTTTTATTCGCGACCGCCGAAATTTTACGGATAAGATAGTTTTTGCCTACGCAAATATAGTAAGCGTCCGCAGTTTTATCCGAGATCGGGCGGTAGCCGAAAAAAAAGCCTTTGCTTGTATTATAAAAAATGCCTGCTTTTTTAATTTTTTCTAAACTATTCATATTTAAAAAAATTTTAAACACGCTGAATAATCTTTGATACATTAACTTCTTCCCTTTATATTTTTTATCGAAGTCTATAGATTTAAGCCGCCTGTATTTCGGGTCAAAAAAAACGGCTCTATTTTCGTTTTTAAATATTTTTATGTAAAAAAGCTCGTCTCCGTACATATCTAAAATAGTAAACTGCATATATTTTCCTGCGGCGTATTTATAAAGCCCAGCCTGCTCGAAAGAGAAACGAGAGCCTCGGGCGGATATTTCAAGTCTTCCCGACAATCCTTTGAACCGCCCGTAATTTTTATCGAGTCCGGCTAAAACTTCGTTTCTGCTTTTATACGGCTGGACGGCGGTTTTACCTGCGGGCAGAGAAACCGTCTTGACATAAGGCGCGCATCCGCTCAAACAAACAGAGACAAATAATACCGCCGTTAAGATCCTAAATTTTTGCTTTTGCAACCAAACCCTCCGTTATTATATTTTCTATGATATTTTCTATATCGCCGAATTTTGAAACTTCTGCGCCGCCGCCCTGCGAAAAGTCTTTTTTACCCCCTCCTTTTCCGCCGACTTCCGCGTTGATGAGTTTTATCATTTTAGAAGCGTCTGCGTTCCCTTCGGCAGAAACTATATAGATTAATTTTTCATCGCTAAGGTTTGAAACGAAAATAACGGCGCTGTCGCCGGAAGGAAAATCGTTCCTTGATTTAAGCGCATTAACAAGGTCTTTCAGTTCTTCGCCCGAAATATTTTTAAATTTGGATATTAAGTATTTAATGCCTCCGGCTCCTGAGGTTTTAAACGATTCTATAAGGCGTCCGGCTTCAAAACTATTTAATTTTAATTTAAGCTCTTCGTTGGCTTTTTCCAAAAATTCGTAATCGTAGAACAGTTTAATTATTTTATTATACACGTCCGCTCTGGAAGAATTAAGTAATTTTGCTATGTTGGCTATATTGTCTTCCTCGACGTATAAATAGTTCAGATAATTCAAACCGGTTACGGCTTCGATTCTGCGAATACCCGAAGCTATGGAAGATTCTCCCGAAATTTTAAAAAACCCAATCTCTCCCGTTCTCGAAACATGGGTTCCCCCGCAAAATTCTTTTGATGCGCCGCCCATAGATATTATCCTGACTTTTTCTCCGTATTTATCGTCGAAAAAATGAAGCGCCCCTGAATTCAAAGCGGTCTTTACGTCAAGTTCTTCGGCTTTTACCTCCATATCGGCAAAAATATATTCGTTAACGGAAATTTCTATATTTCGTATTTCGTCGTCCGTAAGCGGTTTTCCATACGAAAAATCAAACCTGAGCCTTTCGGAGTCCACATAGGAACCCTGCTGTGAAACCTGACTTCCAAGTATTTTCCTGAGCGATGCCTGCAAGAGATGAACGGCGCTGTGGTTAGATGCCGTTTTCCCCCTTGCTTCTTTATCTACCGAAAACTTTGCCTCTGCAGGAAAAATTTGAACGGTTTGAACGGGTTCCGATGATTCGGACGCCCCCGCTCCGCCCTTAAAAATTCTTCCGTAATGCAGTATTACCCCGTTTTTGGTTTTATAAGTACCCGATACCGACGCCGAAAACGAATTATTTCCGGACGTCCATTCTATAATACCCCTATCGCCCGTTTGACCGCCGCCTTCCGGATAAAACGGGGTCGAATCGGATGCAATATAGTAAAAATCGCCGTCCTCTATCACCCGCGCCGGTTCGCCGTCCTCGCCGAATATGCCGGTAATATTTGCGGCGGCTTCTATATTTTCATATCCGGTAAAATTTGTTTTAGGAATACCGGAGATTATGTCGGGAATACCCATCTTCTCTTTCTTCTGCTTAGAGCCTTTTTTCTGAATATCCATTAAATATTCAAATGCTTTTAAATCAATGGATAAATCGTTTTCCGCCGCAATATCTATCGCAAGATCTACCGGAAAACCTTTTTCGTCGTATAGCTTAAAAATAAAATCGCCCGGCACGGTTTTTTCTTTTATATTTTTCAATTCCGAAACTTTTTCTTCTAAGAGTTTAATTCCCTGACCGACGGTATCAATAAACTTATCGTATTCTTCGGAAATTATTTTCTCAAAAACGGTAAAGCCGTCCCTGACCTCGGGATAAAACCCTCCCATAACTATTACGACCGAATTTCCAAGATAAATTAAGTCGCTCAGCTTGATATTAAGTTTTAAAGCATACCTTATCAGCCTTCTTAAAATTCTTCTAAATACGTATCCTCTACCCTCGTTTGAAGGAAACACCGATTCTGCGGACAAAAAAACGGACGTCCTGATATGGTCGCTTATAACTCTCGCTGCGGTGTCATAGGCTTCGTCGCCGCTGTTGTACCGCCTGCCCGTAATACCGTCTATTTCGTTAATATAAGGAATAAAAACGTCGGTATCATAATTGGATTTAACGTTCTGTAAAACCCTTAATATTCTTTCGAGCCCCATACCGGTATCTATTGAAGGTTTCGGAAGTTTAGAAACGGCGCCTCCGCGGTCTTTATTAAATTCCATAAAAACAAGGTTCCATATTTCCAAATATCTTCCGCAATCGCAGTTTATATCGCAGTCCTTATGTCCCGCTTCCGAATATCCCGTATCGAAAAATATCTCGCTCGAATAGCCGCAGGGGCCGGTTTCTCCCATCTGCCAAAAATTTGTTTCGTCGCCGAGTTTAAAAATCTTTTTTTCGTTAAAACCGACGACGTCTTTCCATATGGAATAACCTTCATCGTCTTTTTCGTTTACGGTAACGTATATTTTATCCATATCCATTTCGACGACGTCTTTTAAAAATTCGTATGCAAACAGAACGGCGTCCTTTTTGAAATAACCGCCAAACGAAAAGTTTCCGAGCATTTCAAAAAAAGTGTGATGCCGCGACGTTTTACCGACATTTTCGAGGTCGTTGTGCTTGCCTCCCGCTCTCATACATTTTTGAACGGTTACCGCCCTTAGCATCGGGGGCGACGATACTCCCGTAAAGTAGTCTTTAAACTGGACCATTCCGGCATTAGTAAACATAATAGAGTCGTCGCCGGCTGGAATTAAAGACGAACCCGCAACAAGGATATGTCCTTTTTCCGTAAAATATTTAATAAATATTTCTCTTAATTCGTTTGATAATAAATTTTTCATAAATGATTATTTAATATATCTTCAATTATGCCGGAAGAAAACCCTCTGCTCTGTAAAAAATCATAAAGTTTCTTTTTAAATATCAACTCATTTTCCCTGTATTTTATCAGCGACACTTTCTTTTTGTCCATAGCTTTAAGCGCCGCCTCCCGCTCTTCATCTTCGCCGTATAACTTTTCTATAAGTTCGTCTATAAGATTTTTATTGACTCCCTTTTTATATAATTCGTAACTTAATTTTATCCTTCCGATAAGCCTTTTTTTACCGTTTTCTACAAGCCTTCCGGCAAATGCCTCATCGTTTAAATATCCATATTCTTTTAATTTTTTAACCGCCCTGCCGGTATCCTCGGTAGAAAATCCTTTTTTTATAAGCTTTTCGGCAATCTGCTTTTCGGAATACGACCTTGCGGAAATAAGCCGCAATGAATAATCCTGTGCCGTTCCAACGATCTTAGACTTTCTTTTAGAAATATTTTCCTGCGATACTTTCAAATTAAATACTCCGACCGGGTTTGCCTATTTTGCCGATTATGTAGTCCAGTAAGGATTTGAACCGCCGGAAGCTGAAGCCGAAGAACCCGCAGCGGCTGATGCTGTAGGCTGAACGGAAGAATGAGTATTTCCAATATCCGCGCCTATACCTTCGTTAGAAGAATCGACTCCCGATATTAAGAGCGCAAGGTCGTTTGGAGACGTAGATTCGGCTAAAGCATCTTCATAGGTTATAAGTCCGGACTTATAAAAATTATAAAGCGACTGGTCGAATGTCTGCATTCCGTACTGAATATTTCCGCTTTTTATATAATCCCTAATACTTGCCGTTTTATCTTCATTTGAAATACATTCTTTTATGGTTTCCGTCCCTACCATTATTTCGATGGAAGGCAAACGTCCTTTTTTATCCGCCCTGACTATGAGCCTCTGCGATATTACGGCGGAAATAACGGAGGCAAGCTGTATTCTTATCTGCTTTTGCTGATAAGGCGGAAAAACGGCTATAATTCGGTTAATAGTTTCCTGCGCATCGAGCGTATGAAGCGTGCTCATAACAAGATGTCCGGTTTCAGCCGCCGTGATGGCAGTTTCTATAGTTTCTAAGTCGCGCATTTCGCCCACTAAAATAACGTCGGGGTCCTGTCTTAAAGCTTCTCTAAGCCCGTGCGAAAAAGAATAAACGTCCATTCCGAGTTCCCGTTGATTTATAGCGGCTTTTATGTCTTTATGAAGATATTCGATCGGGTCTTCTATGGTTATAATGTTAACGGGCTTGCTGTCGTTTATATAATTTATCATCGAAGCAAGCGTCGTGGACTTTCCGCTTCCGGTAATGCCCGTTACGAGTATAAGACCTCTTTCTTTTAGAGCTATAGACTTGATGATTTTTGGAAGATTAAGGGAATCGAAAGACGGAATGCTGAAAGGGATATATCTCAAAGCGACGCTTAACGAGTTTCTCTGCGAATATATATTTACCCTAAATCTGCCTACGTTAGTCAGGCTGTAGGCGAGATCGACGTCCCTGTTTTCTTGAAATACTTTAAGCTGGTGCTTATCCATCATGCTTCCGGCTATCTTTTCGATTAACTCTTTAGACATTACGCCGAAGCTTTCCTGCCTGTATAATCTTCCGTCTATTCTAAAAATAGGATAAGTATTTACCTTAAGATGAATATCCGATGCCCCTTTATCTACTCCTGCTTTTAAAAGAGTTTCTATAAAGGACGGCTGTCCGCCGGACTGAACGGGTTGGTTGGATTGAACGGCTGTCTCGCTCATTTTCTGTTATTAATTATATTATGCCTTAAGATTAAATTTTTCTAAAATTTTAGAATATATCTCGTCGCGCAGAGCCTGATTGTTTTTAAGGGTTTCTTTGGCGGCTTCCCTTCCCTGCCCCAGCCTTTCTTTGCCGTAGCTGAACCATGTTCCCGATTTTTCTATTATACCGCTGTCCGAGCCGAGATCGACTATATCGCCTTCCAAGGATATTCCGCTGTCGTAAATTATATCGAACTCCGCCTCTTTAAACGGCGGCGCCACTTTATTTTTAACGATTCTCGCTTTAGTGCGCGAACCCACGACTTCGTCGCCTTTCTTAATCGAACCTATTCTTCTTATGTCTATTCGGACGGAGGCATAAAATTTAAGGGCGTTCCCGCCTGTCGTAGTTTCGGGAGAACCGAACATAACGCCGATTTTCATTCTTATCTGATTGATAAATATGACTGACGTATTTGATTTAGCTATTGCGGAAGTGAGCTTTCTTAAAGCCTGCGACATAAGGCGCGCTTGAAGTCCCATATGCGCATCTCCCATATCTCCTTCTATTTCCGCCTTAGGAACAAGAGCCGCAACCGAATCTATAACTAAAACGTCTATAGAACCGGACCTCACGAGAGAATCGGCAATCTCTAAGGCTTCTTCGCCGGTTCCCGGCTGTGAAATTATAAGTTCGTCGACGTTTACGCCTATTTTTTTTGCGTATTTTAAATCAAGGGCATGTTCGGCATCGATAAAAGCGGCAATGCCGCCCCTTTTTTGAGCCTGAGCTACGATTTGGAGGGTAAGAGTGGTTTTTCCGGAGGATTCCGGACCGAATATTTCTATAACTCTTCCTTTCGGTATTCCACCGATACCCAAAGCTATATCTAAAGACAGCGAGCCGGTCGGAATGGACTGGATGTCTTCCGTCGGAGGTTTTCCGCCGAGTTTCATCACCGCTCCCACCCCGAACTGCTTTTCTATCTGGGCTATTGCAAGGTCTAACGCTTTTATTTTTTCCTCATGTATAGGTTGGGACGGACTTGAGCCTGCTCCCGTCTTCTTAAGAAGATCGCCGCTGGATTTTAACGCCATAATATCACCTGCTTATTATTTTATTTATTTTATTTAAAAGTTATATCTTAAAAAAGAAATATTATCAAGTTAAATTATTGTTACGCTAAGTCTATCTCGTTTATGCCGATAAAGCGGTAAATCCAGAATAGCGCCATTTTTGCAGTATATGCTTTAATGTCCGTGCGGGAACCCGAAAACGAATATTTTCTCGCTTCCTTTACCTTCGGACTGGAAAGGGCAATAAAAACCGTTCCCACGGGATAATTATCATATTCGGTTTTAGGCCCGGCAAAGCCGGTAACGGCGACGCCTATGTCGGCCTTTGCAATTTCTCTTGCTTTTTCCGCCATTTCTATAGCGCATCTTTCCGATACGGCGCCGTCTTTTTCTATGACTTCTTTATCTACGCCGAGAATATAGGTTTTCGCATAATTGGAATATGTTACGCCGCCGTATATAAAATAAGCGGAAGCTCCGGGTAAATCCGTAAGTTTATTAGAAATATAGCCGCCGGTAAGCGATTCCGCTACCGCAATTTTAATCCCTTTTTCTTTAAGAAGATACGAACATACTATATGAAGTTCGTCGTCGTCGAAACCGTAAAGATAATCTTTAAATATCTCTCCCGTTTTATTATCTATTAATTTTATATTTTCGCTAAGTTTCTGGGTCGAAACACCGTTGACGGCGGCGGTTATAATGAATTCGCCGTATGAAAATTCATAACTCAGTCCGCATTCCGCCGTTTTTTTTAATTTTTCAAAAAGAATCTCGAACTCTTTTTCCTTTAAGCCGAAGAGCTTATATTTTCTTAATTTAATAAAATAATTAATTCCTAATTTTCCGAGCATTTTCCCGAGTATATGATTTTTAAACATATTTACGGCATTTTTAGGCTCAAGCGGCATAGCCGCAAAAAATACCGGTTCGGTCAGATAAAAACCGGAAATACCCGAATTTTGGTTTGGAACGATAAAAGAATGTTCCGGAAAATAGCAGGCTTTTTCATTCGACCGGTTAAAAGCCTTTTTATTAGATTCATATACGAGAGCCATTAAATCTGCGGCATCTTTGCTTCTGACCAGCTCTTTTTTAAGAACTGCGGAAGCGGCATTGTGGGTTAAAAATAGGTCTTCCCTCATACCGCCGCACACTATAATGAAGGAATCTCCCGACGCCATATAAGACATTACTTTATATATGCCGTCTTTCTGGCTTTCCGGCATTATAACGGCTTCTTTAAATCCTAAATTATAATTCGAAAGTACCTCGGAAAGCTCCTTTATCGCCTCTCCTGCTTCCGCAAAATTATAATTATCGGCTATAACGAGAATTTTAATATCTTTAATTTCTTTGTCGTTAGTTTCCATTTTAAAAATTATACCATTTTACCATTTTTTCGGAAACTTTTTCTTACTTTAAAAAAGGGGACAGATTTATTTATTTTCTTACAGCTGACTGCATTTGCAAAATTTTAGACGGAAAATAAAAAATATCTGTCCCCTTTTTTCTTTTTATTTTTTAGGAAACTTTTTCTTCTTAAAATCCAGCGATAACGATTATTATAAACCGCAGGACTATCAAAGAAAAAGCGGCGGCGGCGAGGTCGTCGAGCATAATGCCTAACCCTCCCCCGACTTTTTTGTCTATCGTTCCGATAGGAAACGGTTTCAATATGTCAAAAAAACGGAATAATATGAACCCGCAAAATGCATATATAAATAAATGTAAAAAAGAAAAATGATTCCATAACAACCCCGACATAACCGCCAAATATCCTAACGCTTCGTCTATCACGACAAAAGGCGGGTCAAGGATTCCGGATATTTTTTCCGCCTTGAGCGAGAAATAAACCCCCGCAATAAATATAAACAGGCAGAGCGCTATGTAATAAAGCGGATTTAAAAACCTTAAAGCCAATATATACAATAAAAATGCCGCAAAAGAACCTGCCGTTCCCGGACCGAACGGAAAAAATCCCACATAAAAAAAAGAAGATATAAAAATGGGGACATTGCGTTTATTAAAATTTTTATACTTTTCCATAATCTTTTTAAGACTGAAATTTGTATCTTCTCATAGAAATATTTAAAAGTATGGCTACTGCAGACATATCGACGACGAGCGAAGTTCCCCCGTAACTGAAAAAAGGAAGCGGAACCCCCACGACAGGCAGAAGCCCCACGGTCATAAACATATTAATTATCGTATGAAAGGTAATAATGCCCAGCGCTCCGCCGCCGAGAAGAAATCCCTGCAATTTTTTTGCCCTGTAAACTATTTTAAAGCCCCTTATTATGACGATAAAATATAATGCTATAAGAACCAACCCGCCAAAAAAACCGAACTGCTGCATAAACGTAGAAAAAATAAAATCGGTGTGTTTTGCGGGCAAAAAATCTAAAGTGCTCTGCGAACCTTTTCCAAATCCGCTTCCGAAAAATCTGCCGGCGCCGACCGCTATTTCCGATTGTATAATATTATATCCCGCTCCAAGATAATCTTTAGCCGGATGTAAAAATATAAGTATCCTGCTTTTTTGATAAGATTTTAACCTGAACCACAAAAGCGGACCGGCAATCAATGCAATTCCCGTCAAAATCAAAATAGAACTTTTTTTAATTCCGGCAAGAAAAATCATAATAATGCCGATAAACAAAATGATGAGCGCCGTCCCTAAATCAGGCTCTTTTGCTATCAAAAGCGCTGGTAAAAGAATTATTATAAAAGGAATTATGAGCCCTTTAATAGAATAACCGTTTTTATTTTCATAAGAAGCAAAATACTTAGTAAGTGCAAATATTAAAGCTATTTTCATAAGCTCCGACGGCTGGAACGAAAACATTCCCAAAGAAATCCATCTCGAAGCTCCGTGGGTAATCCTGCCTTTTAACAGGACTACGGTAATCAGCATTAAAATAAAGCCGTAAATATAATAAGAAATCTCTATGAGCGTATTATAATCGATGGTTATTATAACGAACATTATAAAAAACGCTATTATAAACCATATAATCTGCTTTATTACGTAAGGGTCGAAGAAATCCTTATGATTTACGCTTAACGAACCGTAAAGATTTATGATGCCTATAACGGAGATTAAAATAACCGTAAAAAACATTATAAAATCAAAATTTTTAGCGTATTGGTTATCTAATATTTTCATGTTAAAAACTCGTATATATAAAGCTCGGCAGTTTGCTTTTGCCTTTTTTGCCCTTCTTGGTTTTTTTATGTAAAGGCGGTTTCCATAAACCTTTTTGTTCTAAATATTTCTCGACTATTTTTTTGGCGATAACCGCCGCATTTGCTCCGAGAAATCTTGCGTGCATATCTAATACGACGACGGCTATCTTTGGATTGTTCAGAGGGGCAAATCCGACGAACCATGCATTGTCGCGGTATCTTCTCGGTATATTTTTTATATCGTAAATAGAATATGTTTTTGAAATAATCTGGGCGGTTCCGGTTTTCCCGCAAAATTTTATGCCTTCTATTCTCGCGTTTATCGCCGTTCCGTAATCTTTACTTACGACGTCGCAAAGACCCTTTTTAACCGCGTTAAGATATTTTTGCTTTATATTTATGCTCCGGATGAATTTAGGCTTCATTTCTTTTAAAGTCTTCCCGTTCCACGATACTATCTTTTTCAACAGAAACGGTCTGTAAAGATTTCCGCCGTTGGCGATAGCGCTGTATGCCATTAAAAGCTGAATCGGAGAAACAAGATCATAACTCTGCCCTATGATGGCGGAAAGCGTCGAGCCTTTATACCAGCGGCTGTGATACCTTTGATAAACAAGCCGCTTCGTAGGTATGAATCCAGGATTTTCGTCGGGAAGGTCGATTCCGGTTTTTTCTCCGAGACCTAATCTGCGGGCGTAATCCGCCAGCTGGTCGATGCCTATCCTCACCCCGATAGAATAAAAATACGTATCGACTGACTCCGCAATAGCCCTGTATAAGTTTACTTTAGAATTTTGATTCGGATTCCAGTTATAAAATACCGCATCGCCAAGTTTAAAAGTAGGACCTGAATAAACTTTTTCTTCCGGGGTAATCAAATGCAAAGACAGCGCGGCAAGAGATGCAACCGCCTTAAAAGTCGAACCCGGGGCAAGCGCATTTTGAATTCCTTTATTTTGCAAAGGATGTTCGTCGTTGCTTATAATAGCATTCCAATGTTTGGTATCGATACCTTCGGAAAAATAAAAAGGATTAAAGGAGGGCGTCGATACCATTGCTAAAATTTTTCCGTTGTTAGGGTCTACGGCAATTACGGCGCCCTCCCTTTTTTTCATAAGTTTGAATGCAAGCCTTTGCAGGGAAAAATCGAGCGTAGTATATATATTAGCGCCCATAACGGGTTTTTTGATAACGATATTGCCTATCGGTTCGCCCTTGGAATTCACGACGATTCTCTTCTCCCCGTCTTTACCGTGAAGATATTTTTGATAGTAGTATTCGAGTCCGGTTTCCCCTATAATGTCGGATGAGTTTAGATAGTCGTATTTTTTTTCTTTTAACTCCGAAGAAGATACCGGACCGACGTAACCAAAAATCTGGGCTCCCATTTTTCCGTAGGGATAATGCCTTATAGGAATTTTTGCTATAAAAAAACCCTTCAGAAATAGTTTGTTTACCTCGAATTTAGATAGTTCTTTAATCGAAATATTGCGGATTAGAATGATAGGCTCGTAGGGGGGCAAAAATTCTTCTTTTTTTACTTTTTGCAGAATATTCCTATAGCTTTTATGCATTAAACCCGCAAGGAACTTAAACTCCGTTTTCCTTTTTTTTACCCGGGACAAAGTAACGGCAATATTGAACGACGATTCGTTACCTACGAAAATTTTTCCGCCGGCGGAAAGTATATCGCCTCTCGGAGCCGTAAGATATATTACCCTTGTGGCATTATCTTTTGCTAATTTATAATAATAGGCGCCTTTAAATATCTGCAGATAAAAAAGCCTGACGATTAAGATTAAAAGAAGTATCGTAACTATAATCGCAAGTAAATTAATCCTGTTTTTCTGTCCTTTTAATATTCCGTTTTCGTTATATAGCGACGACATATTTCATTTGCATAAAATTTGCGACATTCGGTCGTGGATTAAACCGTTGGAAGCAAGTATTCTTTTTTTATAAATATCCAAAGGTCCTTTGCAAAAATCGGTAACGGCGCCCCCGTCCTCTTTTATTATCAAACTTCCCGAAGCCATATCCCATGGATTGAGATTAAGCTCCCAGTATCCGTCGAGAAATCCGGCGGCGGTATAACAGATATCTAAAACCGCCGAACCGAGCCGCCTTATGCCTCTCACGTTAACGGAAATATCTCTGAAATGGTCAAAATTATTATCGGGATTATTTTTTTTATCGTATGG
>DAHWHJ010000104.1:0-4349 GCA_027335745.1 bacterium
TAAGAGTTAAAGTCGTTTCCGCAAAAAAATTAAAACAAGAAGAAAAAAACAAAATAAAGAATATTATAGAAAAAGCTTTCAATAAGACGGTTGTTATAACGGCAGAGGTTAATGAAAAAATAATAGGAGGCTATATAATAAATATAGAAAATATATCGTACGACGGCAGTATAAAAACGCAGGCGGATAATTTTTATAATTATTTAAAACAAGGGGCGTTTATTTATGGCGGTTAAGGCTTCCGAAATCACGGACATAATAAAAAGCAAGATAGAATCTTATACGAAAAATATCGATATAAGCGAGGTAGGCGTTGTTTTATCGGTAGGGGACAACGTAGCAAAAATATACGGGATTAAAAATGCTATGATAGGCGAGATGCTCGAGTTTTCTCCCGACGTGTACGGATATGTTTTAAATTTAGAAGAAGATAATGCCGGCGTCGTCATATTAGGTGAGGAATTTTTAGTTAAAGAAGGCGATACCGTAAAAAGAACCGGCAATATAGCCGAAGTACCGGTTGGAATGGGAGTTCTGGGGAGGGTTCTCGACGGTCTTGGGAAACCTATAGACGGAAAAAATCCTATTGAGGCAGATAAATTCTCGGCAATCGAAAAAAAAGCTCCGGGCATAGTTCGAAGAAAAAAAGTTAATGAGCCTTTATATACCGGAATTAAAGTAATCGATGCTTTGATACCGATAGGAAGAGGGCAGAGAGAGCTTATAATAGGCGACAGGCAGACCGGAAAAACCGCGATAGCGATAGATACCATAATGAATCAGAAAGGTTCCGGAGTTTATTGCATATATGTAGCGGTGGGACAGAAGCAGTCGAGTATTTCATTTATCTATGACCGTTTAATGAGCGCCGGAGCTATGGAATATACAACGATAATAGCGGCTAACGCGAGCGATCCCGCGGCGCTTCAATACTTTGCTCCATATACGGGGGCGACGATGGGGGAATATTTTAGAGACAACGGTATGCACTGCCTTATAATATACGATGATTTATCGAAACACGCGGTTGCATACAGGGAACTTTCACTGCTTCTCAGAAGACCGCCGGGCAGAGAAGCATATCCCGGAGATGTTTTTTATCTACATTCAAGACTTTTGGAAAGGGCGGCTAAATTAAACGATGCGCAAGGCGGGGGGTCGCTGACGGCTCTGCCTATTGTAGAAACTCAGGCAGGCGACGTCTCTGCATATATTCCTACCAATGTTATATCTATTACGGACGGGCAGATATTTCTAGAAACCGACTTATTTTATGCAGGGGTCAGGCCTGCCGTAAATGCGGGTCTTTCCGTATCAAGGGTGGGAGGCGATGCCCAAATTAAAGCTATGAAGCAGGTTTCGGGCGGTTTAAGGCTTTCTTTAGCTCAATACAGAGAATTGGCGGCATTTTCACAGTTCGGAGCAGACCTCGATAAAACTACCCAAGAAATGCTTGCCCGCGGCAGAATGATGTCCGAGCTCCTTAAGCAGGGTCAGTATGACCCGATGCCTATAGAGAAAGAGGTTGTAATATTGTATGCGGCTAACAACGGCTATTTGCGTGAATATACCCTGTCTTCGATAAAAAAATACGAAAAAGAACTTTTGTCGTATATCGAAAATAATAATCCGGAGATATATTCAGGCATCAGAGAAAAAAAGGTTATCGACGACGATCTTAAATTAAGCCTTGCTGCCGTATTGGATAAATTTAAGAAGATTTTTATAGAAGAATGATAACGATAAAAATATATTATGCCGAATTTAAAATTCATAAAAAGAAAGATTTCGAGTATTAAAAATACTAAGCAAATAACGAAAGCTATGAAAATGGTGGCGGGTTCTAAACTAAAACGGAACCAGTCCGCTATGAACGAGTTCAGGTCATATGCTCATACCTATGACGGCGTCATTAAAAATATTTCCGATAATACGGTATTGTATTCCCATTCTTTTTTCGGGAAAATATTAAATAAAATAGAAGGCGGCAACGGCAATATCGGTATAATAATAATTTCTACGGATAGAGGGCTTTGCGGTTCTTTCAATATGAATCTATTTAAACTTTTCTATGAGGAATTAAAAATTAAAGGATTAAATTCAAGCAGGGTAAAGTTATATATTCTCGGCAAGAAAGCTTTTGATTTTTTTAAAAAAACCAACTATGACGTCATATTTAGCAAATTTTTTTCCGAAGCGGATTCGCTTATAAATCTTTCCGGTCTATTGGCTGATGATATTTCAAAAGATTTTATAGAAAATAAAATCATGGAAATTTATATAATATCTAATATTTATATTTCAACCCTTCATCAAAAAGCCCACATTGAAAAAATTTTACCTTTTGAAACTAAAGCCGCCGGCGAAAATAAAAATAGCGGGGGATATTTGGTAGAACCGGTTGATTATGAAGAAGAAATCATAGACAAAATTTTTAAAGATTATATACAAACTAAAATATATTTTAAAATTTTGGAGTCTTTTGCCGGCGAACAGGCTTCAAGAATGAATGCAATGGATAACGCGACAAGAAACGCGGAGAAGCTTATAAATAAATTAACCGTGTCTTATAATAAAGCAAGGCAGGCGGCTGTTACGCTCGAAATTTTAGATATTATAAACGGCGTGAATGCAATAAAATAAATTTTTCGGAGGATATTAATTAATGAATGAAGGTTTTGTCGCTCAGGTTATAGGCCCCGTCATCGACGTTAAATTTGAAAACAAAAAACTGCCGTCTATTTTTAATGCGTTGACGCTGACGAATCCTGCTATAAACGATAAAGAAAATAATTTAGTTCTTGAAGTCGCTCAGCATCTGGGCGAAGATGTCGTCAGGTGTATTGCGCTCGATTCTACGGACGGATTATATAGAGGCGTAAGGGTAATAGATACCGGTAATAAGATAACCGTTCCGGTAGGCAGAGAAGTGCTCGGGAGAATATTTAACGTTATCGGAGAGCCCGTCGATGAACTGCCGTCCGTGCAGTTTAAATCAAGGCTTCCAATTCACAGACCTGCCCCGACTTTTGAAGAGCAATCGACTAATGTCGAGGTATTAGAAACAGGTATTAAAGTTTTAGATCTTTTAGAGCCTTACTTAAAAGGAGGCAAGGCAGGATTGTTTGGAGGCGCAGGGGTCGGTAAAACAGTTTTAGTTATGGAACTAATTCATAATATTGCAATAGAACACGGCGGATTTTCGGTATTTGCCGGCGTAGGAGAAAGAACGAGGGAAGGGACGGACCTCTGGACGGAGATGAAAGAATCGAAAGTTTTAGATAAAGCGGTATTAGTTTATGGGCAGATGAACGAACCGCCCGGAGCAAGGGCAAGGGTCGCCCTCTCCGCTCTTACTATGGCGGAGTATTTCAGGGACGAAGAAAGGCAGGACGTCTTAGTTTTTATAGATAATATTTTTAGGTTTGCGCAGGCAAATTCGGAAGTCAGCGCCCTTTTAGGAAGAATACCATCCGCAGTCGGCTACCAGCCTACGCTTGCAACGGATATGGGCGAACTTCAGGAAAGGATAACCAGCACAAAAAAAGGCTCTATTACTTCGGTTCAAGCGGTTTACGTTCCGGCGGACGATTTAACGGATCCTGCTCCGGCAACCACGTTTGCCCATTTAGATGCTACGACCGTGCTTTCAAGACAAATAGTAGATCTGGGGATTTATCCCGCCGTCGATCCCTTAGATTCTACGTCAAGAGCGTTGGACGCCAACATTATAGGAGAAGAACATTACGGTATCGCAAGAAAAGTTCAAGCGGTTCTTCAAAAATATAAAGAACTTCAGGATATAATTGCAATTCTTGGAATGGACGAACTGTCCGAAGACGATAAACTCATAGTAAACAGGGCAAGGAGGATACAGAGATTTTTATCCCAGCCTTTTTTTGTCGCGGAAGTTTTTACCGGCTTTCCCGGAAGATACGTGCCTTTAAAAGAAACCATTAGAGGTTTTAAAGAAATTTTGGAAGGCAGGCACGATAATTTGCCGGAGCAGGCTTTTTATATGGTGGGAACTATAGATGAAGTCGTGGAAAAGGCAAAAGGATTACTTAAATAAATGCCGCTTAAATTAAAAGTAGTAAATAAAAAAGGATTAATTTTTGATGGAGAAGTGGATTTTTGCGAAATCCCTACAGAGGCGGGTATAGAAGGAGTTATGCCTAAACATGTAAATTTTATCGCTAATCTGACTTTGGGGAAAATAAAGTATAAAATCGATAGAAAAGAAAATGAAATTGATGCGGCATCGGGAGGGTTTGTAGAAGTCAGCGGCGACAATGTAAACATTCTGCTTAATTCCTGATTGATATTTAGTTTTAAAAATATTAATATAA
>DAHWHJ010000115.1:0-3130 GCA_027335745.1 bacterium
ACAACATCAAAAACGAAGAAAGGATAGAAGACCTGTCGCGGTTTATAGCCGAAATGTCCCATGAAATCAGGAATCCTCTCGGCGGAATTAAGGCTTCTGCGGCTTATCTAAAAAGAAAATTTAACGAACCGGATTTGAATAATTTTCTCGAGATAATAATAAAAGAATCGACAAGGATCAACAATCTAATAGAAGACCTTTTAGCATTATCTAAAAAGCACAAAATAAAAACCTCGGCGGTAAATATCAACAAAATAATCAATGAAATAATAATTATGGAGCAGGCTGAATTTTCGGTAAAAAATATCGAAATCATAAAAGAATTCGACCCGAGCCTTCCAAAAATATACGCCTCTGAAAATGCGCTTGTTCAGGTATTTTTAAATATGATAAAAAATTCCGTTTATGCAATAAAAAAGCCGGATAGCGGGATAATAAAGATTATTACGAAATTGGATTATACGAGAAATAATCCTAAATTTATAAAAATAGAATTTATCGACAATGGATGCGGAATTAGCAAAAACGATATGAAAAATATATTCGTTCCGTTCTTCACCACGAAAGAAAAAGGAAGCGGACTCGGTCTTGCGGTAAGCCAGAAAATAATACATGAACATGGAGGCTTTATCGACATATCGTCGGTAAAAAACCGCGGTACCGTTGTTTCTGTTTATATTCCGATAGAAAAATTTAAAACGCCGGCTTAAACCGTTTCTGACCCGTCCGGCGCATTAGAATGACGATAAAAATGCCGATACCGCTGATGGAAGAAACGGAATATTTATTATATTATAGTGAACAAGAGCGGATGCGGCGGCAATTAAAAATACTATTATTAAAACTATAAGCATTGCAATTTGAAACGGGGTAGTCCTGCCTTTGCGGGTCGAAGAGGATTGGGCGGAAACCTCATCCGAACCGGAATCATTTTTGTTTTTACCGCTTTTACCCGGTTTGCCGGTATCTTCGGCAACCGCACTGTTGATTTCAGACATAATAGACTGCATAAAATCGTCTGAACCGGCGTGTGCAGATATTTCCGATTTAACTTCGCCGTTAGGCTCGTCTTTAAAAGCTCCAATGTTTTTATTCAGCATAAAAACATTGGAACATACCCTGCATCTTACTTTGATATTATCTTCCGGAAGCAATGAATCGTTTAATTCATATTGCGTCCCGCAATACGGACAATTAATATCCATAGGTTAGTGAATTTAATTTATTGAAAAGTTTTGCATTATAAGCAATAATATTATAATAATGAAATTAAATCAACAACTAAATTTAAAAGAAGTCCTTCTATCCGCATTAAAAAATAAACTTAGCGCCTCAGATTACTGCGCTTTAATACTATACGAGCATTGGGAATCGATCTGCGGAAAAGAGATAAGCAAAAAAACAAGACCCAAGGCTTTATATAAAAATATTTTAACTGTTGCGGTCGAAAATCCCGTTTTAATATTCGAACTGGGATTTATTAAGGAAGAATTTATAAAAAAGATAAACGACTTTTTTTCTTCCGAAAACAAAAGATTTTCTTTAGAGAGAAATATAACCGTCAAAGACATACGCTTTGTAAACAGGTAAGTCCGTTATATAAAAGATTTAATTTTATCCATAAAAGATTTTTTTAACGGATGCGTTTCTTCTTTGTTGTCGTCGGCAAGTTCCTCAAAAAGTCTTTTTTGTTTTAAGGTTAGATTCGTCGGAGTTTCTACTACGACGTTTATATATTCGTTTCCCCTTGATCCCCCGTTAAGTTTCGGCGCGCCCTTTCCTTTAAGCGTAAACTGCGTTCCGCTCTGAGTTCCCGGCAATATTTTTATCGTAGATTTTCCATCTACCGTCGGCGCTTCTATTTCGCATCCTAAGGCAGCTTGCGAAAAGCTGATAGGCATTGAAACATATATATCGTTCCCCTGTCTCTTAAATATTTCATGCGGTTTGACGGTAATATCGACATACAGGTCGCCGTTAGGTCCTCCGAAAAGTCCGGATGAACCTTCTCCCGACACTTTAAGCCTATTGCCGTCGTCGATACCGGCGGGTATTTTTATATCCAGCTTGCGTTCTTTTATTACCCTGCCTTCGCCTTTACAAACCGGACACGGGTTTTCGATAATTTCGCCTTCCCCGCCGCATTTATAACAAGTTCTGGATATTGCAAAGAATCCCTGTTGCTGTCTTATTTCTCCCGTCCCTTTACATACGGGACATAAAACTCTTTTAGTTCCTTTTTTCGCACCCGATCCTTCGCATGAAGAACAAGTTTCGTATCTGTTGTATTTTATCTGTTTGGATACGCCGAATAAAGATTCTTCAAATTCTATTTTTACCCCGTATCTCAGGTCTTCGCCTTTTTTGCGTCTTGTCCTCTTGTTTTGTTGGGAAAAAATATCTCCGAAAAAATCGCTGAATATATCGCTGAATCCGAATCCGCCGCCGCCGGCAGAAAAAGCGCCCATGCCTTCGTGTCCAAACCTATCGTAAGCGGCTCTTTTTTCTTCGTCGCACAAAATACTGTAAGCCTCGTTTATTTCTTTGAATTTCTCTTCGGAATCCCCGTTACCCTGATTTTTATCGGGATGATGCTTTAGGGCTAATTTTCTATACGCCTTTTTTATTTCGTCGGCGCTTGCTTCTCTTTCTACTCCTAAAATTTCGTAATAGTCTTTTTTAGATGCCATAGTTTATAAGAGGACGGAATTAATTCCGTCCTCGTTGATTTTATTTTATTTTAGTTAATTTTAATTAATTGCGAACCTTATTCTTTCTTCTTGTCTTTTACTTCTTCATATTCCGCTTCCACAACGTTTTCGTCCGCAGGCTTAGACTGCTCTCCGCCTGCTTCTCCTGCCGCGCCCGTACCTGCGCCTGTTCCGCCTGCCCCTCCTGCTTCTCCGGCAGTTTTTTTATAAATAGATTCGGCGACCGAATGGGACAATTTTTCTAATTCTTCGGTTATGCGTTTCATGGAATCTACGTCGTCCCCTTCGAGAGCTTTTTTAGCCTCCGCTATTTTTTCTTCGGCAGCCATTTTGTCCGAGGATTCTATTTTATCTCCGGAATCTTTTAACGTCTTTTCCACGGAATAGACCAGGCCGTCTAAGTGGTTTCTTACCTCTAT
>DAHWHJ010000107.1:0-4702 GCA_027335745.1 bacterium
TTATATGATATACTATGTTTTGAATATGATAAAAACTACAGGCTCCGATATCTCAATCGTAGTAATCTCTATCGTTTTTGTCGGAATAATAATTATAAAGGCTATATTTAATAAAGGAACTCCTTTAAGAGGCGGGTTTCCAAGCGGTCATGCCGCTGTGGCATTTTCCATATGGCTGATGGTTTCGCTTTTAACCTTAAACCCGGTCGTTTCGCTTCTTACGCTTATACTTGCGTTTCTTATCGCATTATCCAGAATAAACAACGGCATTCATACTCGAATAGAGGTTTTAACCGGAAGCATTATAGGTATTTTGATTACGGCTTTAATATTCAAACTGTTTTACTTTTAGGAGGCATAATTTTATGGAAAACGAAAAACAAAAATATACGGAACTGAAGCATCTAATAGAGGTAGTGAAAAAATTACGCTCCGAAAAAGGCTGCCCGTGGGACAGAAAACAGACGGAAGAGACGCTGAAGCCGTATATAATAGAAGAAGCTTATGAGGTCGTAGATGCGATAAATTCAAATAATAAAGCGGAAATCATGGAAGAACTCGGAGACCTTCTTCTTCAAGTTATATTCTTATCGGAAGTTTACGAAGAAAGAAGCGAGTTCTCTATTGAAGACGTTATTAACTCAATAAATCAAAAACTAATCAGAAGGCACCCCCATGTTTTCGACGAAAATTTTTCGTTAAAAGAAGGCGAATGCCTTGAAGACGTTATCCTTAAGAATTGGGAAAAGATTAAGGGAGAGGAAAAAAAAGAAAAATTAAAAAATATGCCGGATATGCCGAAAAATCCTTCCGTCTATGTATCGGAAACCATGCCTTCTCTTCACAGGGCATATATGGTGCAGGAAAAGGCTAAAAGAATAGGCTTCGATTTTAAAAACGAAGACGCCGCTTTGGATAAAGTTTATGAAGAAATTTCAGAATTTAAAAAAGAATTAAATAATAAAACGGATAAAGATAAAATTATTGAAGAATACGGAGATATATTGTTTTCCGTGGTAAATCTCGGAAGGCTTTTAGATATACATCCGTGTAGCGCTTTAAACAAATCCTCGGATAAATTCATCAAGAGATTTGGATATATGGAAAAAAAGGCGTCTATACCTGTTTCCAAACTTGACGCCCAAAGTCTTGATATATTATGGGAAGAAGCGAAAAAAGCGCTATGATGCCCAAAATACCCCGATCTATTCTAATAAATTCCGCTTCTGCGTGCTTATCCGGCATACTCATCGGCTTTTTATTTCCTAATTTTAACTTTGAATTTCTTGCGTGGTTTGCGTTGGTCCCGCTTTTATATGCGGTAAATAATTCTAAAAACTTTAAGGAATCCTTTTTATACGGTTTTTTATCCGGTATCATTTCATATTTAATCATTCTGTACTGGATAACTTACACCGTTCATGTATTTGGAAGTCTTCCTTATTACATAGCCGTTCTCGCACTTTTGCTGCTTACCTCATATTTATCCTTATATTTTGCTTTATTCGCCGGTTTCAGCAGGATTTTATTAAATAACTATAAGATATTGAATATAATTTTAATTCCTTCTTGCTGGGTTTTTTTTGAGTTTTTAAAGTCTAATCTTTTAACTGGATTTCCATGGGAAAACTTAGGTGCTTCCCAGTATTTAAATCTTCCGTTTATACAGGTTTCTAATATCATAGGAACTCTCGGGCTGTCTTTCGTCATAGTGCTTATAAATTATTTATTGTTCCATTTCATTTTTTTTAAAAATTCAATTTCAAAAAAACAGGCATCGCTTGAACTGATTTTTGTTTTATCGGTTTTTATTCTCGTAATATCATATGGTTATTATAATATTTATTCCGTAGATAAACTGCTTAAAAGAAAGAAACCCGTGAGGGTTGCAATGATACAGGGAAATATAGGGATGTTTCAGAAATGGAAGATTACGAAAAAAAACACGACTAGAATCTATCTTAACCTGACGAAAAAATCTTTAAAATATAAGCCGAAGCTGGTAATATGGCCTGAAACGGCGCTTCCTTATATTATATCGATATATCCTTTTTATTGGAATAAAGTTATGAATTTTACGAAAGAAAATAAAATAAATTTAATTTTCGGCGCCGTAGGTTTAAAATTATTAAACGGAAAATATCATTTTTATAACAGGGACTATTTGTTCGACTACAAATCGGGCGGATATTCTTATTACGACAAGCATCATCTCGTTCCTTTCGGCGAATATATCCCGTTAAAACGACAATTCCCTTTTCTAGCTCATATCCTGAAAGGCGCGGGGATAGGAAATTTCACTCGGGGCAAGAAATTCAGAATTTTAAAAAACGGAAATTTAAAGGTGGGTTCGATGATTTGTTATGAAGCCTATTTTAATTCTTTAGTAAGACATTTTTCCAAAAAAGGAGCTAATCTTTTAATAAGCATTACGGATGATGCATGGTATGGAAGAACTTCCGCCCCATATCAGGATATGTCTATGACGGTTTTTCCCGCCGTAGAAAACGAGCGGTTTGTCGCAAGGGCGGGGAACTCCGGCATAAGCGGGGTAATATCTCCTACGGGGAAAATTTTAGGGGAAACGGGCATCTTTAAAAGAACTTACCTAATAGGCTATATAAAATTAATTAATAGAAAGACATTTTTCGCATTATATGGTAATATATTTGGTTATATAATAGATGCGGTTTTTATGCTGTCGATAGCTTATATTCCGCTAAATAAAAGGAACAGGGGGTTTTAATGTCCATTTTGCCGGCAGATTCGGTTTTAAACGTCAGCCTTTTAGATAGAAGTTTAAAAGAGCTTGACGATAAACTCGAAAAAATACGGAGGATGCTTTGAAGTTTCTAAATTAGAAGCAAGACTCAAAGAAATAGACGGAATTTCTTCAAAAGAAGACTTTTATAAAGATATTTCTTTCTCAAAGGAAATATTAATAGAAAAATCCGGATTAGAAAACCGTCTGAAGCCGTTTTACGGCATATATGAAGAATTTAAAAATATTAAAGATTTATATGATATCTCTTTAGAGGAAAACGACGAAAAGATGCTGTCGGATATTTCGGAAAGCGTCAAGTCTTTAGAAAAGGCAGTTTTGAGCTTAGAAATGGATATGACGCTTTCGGGAAAAGACGACAAGCTCAATGCTATAGTGGAAATTCATGCGGGTTCCGGCGGAACGGAATCTATGGATTTTGCAAATATGTTGTTAAGGATGTATTTAAGATGGGCGGAGAGAAAGAAATTTAAAACCTCGATAATGGAATTTAACGCAGGTGAAGAGGCGGGCGTTAAGAGCGTTACGTTTGTAGTGTATGGAAAATATGCATACGGTTATCTTAAAGCGGAAAGCGGAGTTCACAGGCTCGTAAGAATTTCGCCTTTCGATGCAAATAAAAGACGACATACTTCTTTTGCATCTGTTTTCGTCTATCCTGAAATCGACGATTCTATAGACGTAGTTATAGACGAGAAGGATGTAAAGATAGACACTTACCGTTCAAGCGGCGCTGGAGGGCAGCATGTAAATACGACCGATTCCGCCGTTAGGTTAACTCATATGCCGACCGGAATAGTCGTCGCCTGTCAGAACGAAAGGTCTCAACATAAAAATAAGGACACGGCGTTCAAGCTTTTAAGGGCAAGACTATATGATTATTATAAAAAGAAAAAAGAAGAAGAAGAAGATAAAGTAAATAAGGCTAAGAAAGAAATATCATGGGGTTCGCAGATAAGGTCTTATACGCTTAACCCAAACCGCGTTATCAAAGACCACAGGACAGGCGTTACTATTTACGACGACAGGAGCGTTTTTGACGGAGACATCGACGAGTTTATCAGCGCATACCTGCTTGGCGTCGGGATTAAAGATTAAAAAATAGATAAAAGGAGGGTGTTTTGGAACAGGAATTAAACATTATAGAAAATAACCGTTTAGATAAATTAAAAAAATTAAAAGAAAACGGGATTAATCCTTTTGCAAACGATTTTGAAAAAAAAGAAAATATAAAAAATATCATAGAAAAATACGGCGGCAAAGATAAAGATTTTTTTGAAAACAACAGGGCGGAAGTTGAAACCGCAGGCAGAATTATTATCGTAAGGAGTTTCGGCAAGGCGTCTTTTTTTAGACTCAGGGACGGTTTCGGCGAGATTCAGTGCTATATTCAAAAAGGCGCGGTTGAAGAAAAGGATTTCGAACTATTTAACGGATATATCGATATAGGGGATATATGCGCAGTAAAGGGACATCTTTTTAGAACCAAAACGGACGAATTAACTATAAAGATAGAACATATAGAAATTTTAACGAAATCTCTCCTGCCTTTGCCGGAGAAATGGCATGGGCTTAAAGATATAGAAGCCCGTTTTCGCAAAAGATACGTTGATTTAATAGCAAGCGCAGAGGTCAGGGAAATTTTTAGAAAAAGAGCCGAAACTATAAACTTTATACGGTCTTTTTTAAATTCCTATGATTTCTTAGAGGTAGAAACTCCCGTTATGCAGGCTAATCCCGGAGGCGCAACGGCAAGACCTTTTAAGACGCATCATAATGCTCTTAACTTAGAACTTTATATGAGAATTGCGCCGGAACTATATTTAAAAAGATTAGTGGTAGGCGGTTTCGACAGAGTTTATGAAATAGGAAGAAATTTTAGAAACGAAGGCATATCGGTAAAACATAACCCCGAATTTA
>DAHWHJ010000109.1:0-2238 GCA_027335745.1 bacterium
TTTTAAAGAGGCTGAGTATTATATTTCTTCCGACCTTAAAATTTTATCTACTATTACTTCCTATGCCGCAAATTCTATAGAAATCACAAGGCTTTATAATATAGAAAAAGAACGCGCAGATAAACTTCAGGAAAAAAATAAGGAGCTTAATGCGGCAAAAGAGATTATTTCCAATGAAAATATAAACCTGAAGCAAAATTTAAGGCAGAAATTTTCTCCCAAAAAAATACTGGGTATAAGCAGACAGGTTCAAAACTTATTGGACAAAATAGATAAGATAGCAGGTATATCTTCAAACGTTATTATAACAGGAGAAAGCGGAACCGGCAAAGAGTTGGCGGCTAAAGCTATCCATTATTCCGGCGCAAGGGCGGAAAAGCCTTTTATCGCCGTTAACTGTTCGGCTATACCGGAATCTATATTCGAAAGCGAACTGTTCGGCATCGAAAAAGGGGTTGCTACGGGAGTCGATAAGCGCAAAGGCAAGGTGCTCGATGCGGATAAAGGCACTCTTTTTTTGGACGAAATCGGCGATATGCCTTTATCGGGACAGGCTAAAGTATTGAGAATGATTCAAGACAGAGAAGTAATTCCGGTAGGCGGTTCCAAGCCGGTGCCTTTCGACGTCAGAATTATAGCCGCAACCAATAAAGACTTAAAAAAGGAGATAGCGGACGGAAATTTCAGAAAAGATTTATTTTACAGGCTGAACGTAATAAATCTTAATATTCCGCCTTTGCGGGACAGAAAGGAAGACATTGCGGTTCTCGCCAATTATTTTTTAAAAAATAATGCCGTAAAATTAGAAAGGCGCAATATGCAGTTTACTCAGGAGGCGATAAATGCGCTTACCGATTACGACTGGCAGGGAAACATAAGAGAGTTGGAGAACGAAATAGAAAGGGCGGTGGCGTTAAATATTTCCGGCAGAATCGCCTTCGAGGATTTATCCGAAAATATCAAAAGTATCTGGAGATATAGTTCGTCCGGCGGTAATGCGGCAAAGGAGGGAAAAACGGCGACTATAGAAGAAAACGAAACCATATTGATTAAAACGGCGCTTGAAAAATCCCGCTGGAATAAATCCGCCGCCGCAAAAATATTAGGAATAACGAGGGAAGGTTTAAGAAAAAAAATGATAAGGCTGGGAATATAAAACTTACGGGTAAAAACGATGGAAAATAACGAAAATAACCTATCTGCATATATAAAAAAGGTTTTAAACCATGAATTCGGATCCTTGTCGGAAATTCCAAATTCGGCGGACTCCGAACTTGCGGAGTCGATTTTATCTCTTGCCGCCGAATATAGAAACTTGTTGATAAGAACCGAAGACTACGTCCGCGGTCTTGCAGAAGCGGAAAATAAAGCATCGCAGGCTCAGAAAATTTACGGAGCGATGTTGGATAATTCAGCCGTTGGGATTACTTTCGTACGGGAAAGGCGTTTTATTTTAGTTAATAAAAAAATGTCCGAAATGTTCGGATATGATTCTCCCGACGAATTAATCGGAAAATCATCCAGAGTATGCTACCGTTCCGACCGCGATTTCGAAGAAATAGGGCGCGGCGCATATGCTACCGTAAAGGCAGGATTAGAATATAAAATAGAATTTATAGCAAAAAGAAAAGACGGTTCGGAATTTTGGAGTCTTTTAACAGGAAAATCGGTCGATGATGCAAACGAAATTGGCAATGCCGGCTCTGTCTGGATATTTCAGGACATAGACGAAAGAAAAAGGCAGGAAAGCCAATCTTCCGTCGTCGTTTCGAGCTTAACGGACGCCTTGTTCGTCGTAAACGCTTCAAAAAAAATTTCGTTTTATAATTTTGCTTTTTTATCGATGTTCGGTTTTAGCGAGAAAAAACTCGAAGACGATTTATCCGTCATTTTTGATAAAAAAATGAATGATTTAATAGACAAAGTGTTTTTAAGCAGAGATATTAATAAAAAAAATATTTATACCGACGAAATTACCGTAGGCGGAGATAAAATATGTAAAGCGACGGCTACGTCCATGTATTTAGACCTCGAAAAAAGTCTTTCGAAGGACGACTACGCCGCCGATGCTTTTGCCGGCGTCGTAGTTATCGTAAGGGACATCACCAAGGAAAAAGAAGTAGATATGATGAAGACCGATTTCATATCCACCGTATCGCACGAATTAAGAACGCCCCTTACTTCCATACTGGGTTTTGCAAACATTATAAGCAAGAAATTCAAAGACGTTATATACCC
>DAHWHJ010000016.1:0-3551 GCA_027335745.1 bacterium
CGGAAGCAGTTTGTATTAAAGAATTTGAACGAAACGGAACGGCAATTAACTTTTTACAAACAACGGTCGATGATTAATTTTAAACCATTATTTTAAAAATGTCAATCGATTATGCGAGCATGTGTCAAGGCAAATTGTTCAGTTCTTTTTTATAAATTCTCCACTGCGGAATAAATTTATCCATAACCGCGGCAAATCTTTTATTATGATTTTTCTCGATAAGATGCGCTAATTCGTGAACTACGATGTATTCGATGCAGTGAACCGGTTTTTTAACAAGTTCTAAGTTTATCCATATCCTTTTCGCGGAAGGGTTGCAGGTTCCCCACTTTGTCTTCATTTGCTTTATTCTCCACTCATTTGCCGAAACTCCCATAATCTCCTGCCATTTAATAAAGATGCCGGAAAGTTCCTTCCCTAGTTCCTCCCTCTGCCATAGTGAAAAAACTTTCTTCTTTTGTTCTAAATCCGCACAATTTTTTACGTAAAAATCGATATATTTTTTATTATTTATTGCAATACGCGGCTTCCCGCCGTATTCGATAACGTTCAGCAAATATCTTTCGCCTTTGAAATAATGGCTTTCGCCGGTAACATATTCCCGAGGGGTTTCTCTCGGCTGTTCTTTAAATTTATTAACGTGTTTTTTAATCCAAGGCAGTTTAGATATTATAAAAAGCCTGACGGAATCGTCGTTCATTCTCTTGGGAGCGGAAACCCGCACGTTACCGTCCGGCGGAAGAATGTTTAAATGAAGGTTCTTAATATCTTTTTTAAAAACGGTAACGGCAACGTTTGCTATTATGATTTCCGATTTAATAACGGTTTTATCCTGCTTTTTTTTAAAGAATTTAAACATGTAAACCTTATAGATTTTAAATGTTTTTGACTAAGTCGGCGGCTTCTTCGGCGGAAACTAATATTTCTTTTCTCGTTTTAAGGTTTTTTAGGGTAAGTTTTTGTTCGAAAGCTTCTTTTTCGCCTATTACGGCAAAATATTCTATGCCTTTTTTATCGGCGTATTTTATCTCTTTCCCGATATTATGTTCGCTTGAAACGGATAACTCTGTGCTAATTCCTTTTAAACGTAACAATTTTGCGGTTTTTAAGGCAAATGTCCTCTCGTTTTCGCTTAAATAAACTATATAAAGTTTTACCGGAGAAGAAAGAGATTTAAATATATCTTTATCCCTTTCGGTAATAATATCTATTATTCTTTCGACGCCGAACGATATTCCGCAGGCGCCTTCAGGGCGGACTCCGTAAAGTTCGACCAAGTTATCGTATCTTCCGCCGGCGGCAAAACTTCCTATGGCGACGTCTTTTGATTTTATTTCGAAAATAGGTCCGGTATAATAGCCCAGCCCCCTGACTAAAAGCGGGTCGAATTTTACGGCGCTAAAACCTCCGTCTGTGCAGGCTCCCGCTTTTCGCAGGTTTTCTAATATTAGCGAAAGTTCTTCTATGCCTTCGTTTGTCTTATTTTTAATAAATTCGTCTTTTACGGATTCATTCACACGTTCTTTTAATGCCGCCAATTTTTTTACGTCGTCGTTAGACCCTGCGCTTAAATTGCCTAAATCTATAAGCCGCATAAAAGAACGGTAATTTTCTTCGCCGATGCCGTTTTCTTTAAATTCTTTAATTACCCCTTCTCCGCCTATTTTTGCCGTTTTATCTAACGCCCTTAACGCTGCGTCTTTTTTGCTTTCGTCTATGCCTGCGGCATTAATTATCCCGTCAAGTATTTTTCTATCGTTTATAACTATTTCGTAGTTTCCGATACCTAATTTTTCGAGAGTAAAACCGGCAAGATCAAGCAGTTCGTTTTCCGCATTCATAGAATAAGAACCGATTATATCGGCATCCGCCTGATAAAATTCCCTGTATCTTCCCGCCTGCGTGTTTTCGTATCTGTAAACTTTGCCTATTATGTATCTCTTGAAAGGTTTAGTTAATTTTTCGGCGTTTGTTGCGTAATAACGCCCCAAAGGAGACGTAAATTCAAACCTCAAGCCCAGTTTCCGTTTTGCCTTATCCTCGAAAACGTATATCTCTTTTTCGATTTCGCTTCCGCATTTCCGGGAAAGCAGTTCAAAATATTCGAAAACCGGGGAATCTATTTCGATAAAGCCGTAAAGGGCAAAGCACTCCCGTATGGTTTCCATAATTTTTCTTCTCAATAGCATCTCTTCCGGAAGAAAATCTCTTGTGCCTTTAGGAGGCTGAACGGGTTTGCTCATATTTTATTTTAAAGTTAAAGCGCTATATAAACGCATCCTTCTTTTGAAAGTTTTGCTATCTTTTCTACGCCGGCTGGCACTATTTTAGCGTAATCAGGAACGTCGCCGTCTTTAAGCTCGAACATATTCATAGCATTGCGACAGACGAAAATGTTTACTTTGTCGTTGAGAACGCCTCTTAACTGTTCTTTAAGCTGTGAATGGTGCAATAATGAAACTACGGCAGGACCAAATACGACGACGTTTATTTCTTCGGTTTCGCTTATTATGCTTAAATTTTTAATAACATTCATCAAAAGACCGGGGTTAATAGTGCCGTTCGACGTCTGAATAACGTATTTCATAATATTACCCTCCATTTTATTTTTATATTATTAATATTCCGAAGCAAGTTTAAATATATTATAAAAACTCTGTGGATCTAAACTTGCCTCGCCGACTAAAACTCCGTCTATATGAGGCTTTGACATTAATTCTTTGATATTTGCTTCGGTAACGCTTCCGCCGTATATAACCCTTAATTCGCCTATAGAAAAGTTGGACTTGAGATAATCGTATATAAATTTGTGCATTGCTTCGCCGTCATCTGCTTTTATAGGCATTCCCGTGCCTATAGCCCAGACCGGTTCATAGGCTATTATTAAAGAAGGTAAATTTCTCTCTTTAACATGGCTTAACCCGGCGGCAAGTTGATTTTCGACAAATTTTTCCTGACCGTTTTGTTTTCTTATTTCCAAGTTTTCCCCGACGCATAATATAGGCGTTATCCCGCCGTCATTATAAGCCGCTTCGACTTTTTTGCCTATTAGCTCGTCGCCTTCTTTAAATATATTTCTCCTTTCGCTATGCCCCAATATTGCATAAGTACAGCCGCAGGATTTAACCATATCGATAGAAATTTCTCCCGTATAGGCTCCGCTTTTCTCAAAATAAATATTCTGAGAAGATATTTTTATAAAATCTATATAAGGTTTTACAATTTCATAAGTTTCGCAAAGGAAGACGGAAGGAGGAGCAAATATAAGTTCGGCATCTAAAACGTCAAAAGATTCGAGAAAAACGGCAAAATATTTTTTTATATCGTCCGCCGTCTTATTCATTTTAAAATTTGCCGCTATTATTTTCTTTTTCATCGCACTACGCTCCGGCATCTTTCGCAAATATCGGGATAGTCTTCATATTTTCCGACCGTAGTATCGTATTTCCAACACCTTGCGCATTTATCCCCGTCAGCTTTTTCGACTTCCGTTTCCGTTATGTCGGTTTCCGAAGATTCTTTTTTCTGCAGAACGACTCCGGAAACTATAA
>DAHWHJ010000037.1:0-3075 GCA_027335745.1 bacterium
GGTTTGCAAAAGAAAAATCAAATTTAGAAATAGCTGTAAGAAAAGGCGTTCCTTTCAAAGAAATAATCGATTTCATAGAAGAAACCGGAAAAAAATTATTAGTTTTGGGTTTCAAAGGAAAAGATAGAGAAGATTTAAAAGAAATTATTTTCGGAGGCACCGTCGAAAGAATAATAAGCGCGCTACCCTGTTCTATACTGATAGCAAAGTGATTTAGCGCATATTATTAATCATTAAATATTTATATATTATATATAGGATTTTGCGAAAAAGCCGAACAAAACAGTCGCCAGAATGATTATAAACGCGACTAAACCGTATGCCGATATATAATTGAAATAATCGAATACCGCTCCTACCGCAAAAGGTCCAAGGACAAATCCTAAATCGCTCAACGTCCTGTAAATCCCTACGGCTTCGTCATAATGACTTTTGTCCACGCTGTCCATTAAATAAAGATTCCTTGCCGGACCGGAAAAGCCGCCGCCGGCGCTTAATAAAATAATTGACAAGACGAATGCGGCGGTGTTTTGAAATATTATAAAGCTTAAAACGCCCGCCGCCGTTATAATAAAAGACGTCGTTATGGATTTTTTAACCCCCATTGCATTTATAACTCTATCCGAATAATAAGTAAGAACCACACCGATTATTGCGGATATAGAAACGATAAGACCTATGTCGGCTTTATTTAAATTCATCACGCTGTAACCGACGAGAGGCACAAGCTCCCTTCTGGAGCCTATTCTTGAAAAGAAAAACGAGAACGTCAGAAAACATAACGCAATAAAATTAAAATTATATAAAAGGGAGAAATATTTTACGCCGCCGGACATGCCGGTTAGTTTGCGGCCCGGGGTATTTGCATTTGCATTTGGAATATCGGTATCCTCGTCATTTATATTCTTTAAATTCTTAAGGTTATTCTTGTTATTTATATCGTCGTTTAAAGCGCTGCCCGTATTGTTCAGGTTGTTTAGAAATCCTTTATTGTAAAACGCAATAATTACCCCTATGGTCATTATTACCGTATAAAGCAAAAAAGCCGCCTTGTCGGTAAACTCGTAAGCTACTATGGCGCCGAGAAACGGGGCGGATCCCATTGAAAGCCTTCTTGCTATCATATATCTGCTTAAAACTTTAGCCCTTTTTTCTTCTTTATAAAGCCGTTTCGTCAGGATTATCATCGAAGACGTGTTGATTATGCCGGAGCCGAAACCTTCGAGAAACCTGAATATAAAAAGTTGGTAATATGCGGTGGAAAACAAATATCCTACGGCTCCGGCGAAAATAAAAAGTATGCCTATATGTATATATTGAGAATTGCGTCTTTTGCTAATTATACTTATTGGAATATTGACGAATATGCGGGCTAAACCGAAAGACGCTATTATTAAACCTATAGTAATTATGCTTGCGCCCAGACTTTTTGCGTAAAGCGGAAGGACGACGGTGTTTAATCCGAGTCCGAAATCTGCAAGGGCGATTGTCGAGAGAATTGCGATTAAGAGTCTTTTGGTAGAGGCAGGCGGGGTTTCGGTAATATTTTTTATTTTGCCGCCGTTGCCGTTGCCGTTGTTTGCTTTCATAGCCGTTTATTTTATAATATAATGACTTTTAAGTCAATTTGTAAGTACCGACCGTGATTGTCAAATATGATAAAATCGTGTATAATTTAATAACTATGACGGATTTATACTTAAAAAACGATGAAAGCGAAGGCGCATCGGAAAAGTCCAAGAACACTAAAGCCGTTAAAGATACGATAGTCTGGCTTCAGAAATATCTTGCGGCGGAAGTGGCGGGAAGAGATTTATATATCGAGCAGACAAAAACCCTTAAAGACCCTATTTTGGTTCAGGCGTTAAAATCTTTTGCCTCAACCGAAAGCGGTCATATAATAAACATTAGGGAAAAGATAACCGAACTCGGCGGAACGCCTAAGCCCCTTAACGAAATCAGGGATGCGCAGAAAGGAGTCAGCGAGGCGTCTCATCAGGTTTCTGCTCCGTTAGATATGCTCAGGATAGACTTAAAGATAGAAGAAAACGCAATAAATGATTATACTGCCGGATTAGAAGTCATAGAAGATCCGGGAGTAAGGGCATTGATTGAAAATAATCTTGCCGAAGAAATCCATCACTCTTTATACTTGTCTAAAAGAATCAACGAGATTTTAGAAACTACAAAAGCCCGCATCGGCGCCATTAGAGGCTTAGAAAAACCCGGCGGAAAAGAGGCATCGGAAATTTTTAAGGCTTCGGTAGAGGTCGGACAGGCAAGACTTAAAAGAAGCTGGCTCGAGATGTCTATGTCGGGACTTATCGCCGGTATGAACGTTACGTTCGGTATAATCGCGTCTTCATATGTCGCGGGGGCGACGGCTCCTTTCGTCGGAACAAATATTTCTAAAATATTCGGCGCGCTGTTTTTTCCAATCGGCTTTATGTTTTTAATGATAGGTAAAAGCGAACTTTTTACGGAAAATTTTTTGGTTCCGGTTACGGCGGTAATTGCAAAAAGAGGTAAAATTAGAGAACTTTTAAAATTATGGTCGCTCACTTTAATCGGGAATATGGCGGGAATTTTTATCTTTGCCATCGTAATCGCAGGCTCTTTAAACCAGATTGTTCCATCGTTCGTCGTCGATCATATACATGGCATAGCTAATAATTATATGAATAAAACCCCTTTTGTACTGGTTTTAAGCGCAATATTCGCCGGCTGGCTTATAACGCTTATGACATGGCTCTTAATTGCCTCCAGCGGCACTCTCGCAAGAATATTTATAATCTGGACCGTCGGTTTTTTAATATATTTAAATTCATTCAGCCACATAGTAGTGGCATCGTCGGAGATTTTAATCGCTATTAATACAGGTTCCCGTATTTCATACCTTCCTTGGCTTTTTTCCTACGTTCCTTTAACTATCATAGGCAATATGATAGGCGGATTATTTTTCGTTACTATTCTTCAATATCTTCAAATTTTACATTCCGAAGTCGCCGGCAGTCGGGACGAAGGACTTAGTTCATCCCATCAGTTAAATATGGCGGGCGGCGAGGGCGCTAACAA
>DAHWHJ010000090.1:0-10070 GCA_027335745.1 bacterium
TATAATATTATTTATTATACATTAATTTATTTATGTTAAATTCATATTAACGAGGTTTTTATGGAATCTAAATTCGAAGAAAATATTGTAGAGATTATTGCTATAATAAGAAGACATAAAATTCAAGAAACAAAAGATGCATTAGATAAAGAAGGTTTTAGCCAGATGACCTTTTATTCGGTTCACGGAAGAGGAAGACAAAAAGGACGCGGAGGGCTTGCAAACGAACTTGACCCGGGGTTAAATCTGATTGCTAACAGAGCAGATATAGCCGATAACGATTATAGTTTTTTGCCCAAAAGAATGTTATCGTTGGCTGTTAAAGAAAACGATTTGGACGAAGTCGTAAAAATTCTAATAAAGGTAAATAAAACAGGTCATTACGGTGACGGAAAGATATTTGTTCTGCCGGTGAGGCTTGCGGAAAAGATAAGAACGGCTGAAGAAGGGCTTTATGCGATTAACTGAAGTTATTTTGTTCGAGAGAAAGCAGAGCCGCCTTCAATTTTATGCCTCCTCCACCGGACCAGCCGCCTAATTTGCCGCCGGAGGCTGTTATTCTGTGACAGGGAAGAATAATCGGCGTTTTATTTATGGATAAAGCGGTTGCGCAGGCTCTCGAGTATTTTTCGTTATATCCCGTTTTTACCGCAAGTTCTTTATAGGATAAGGTTTCGCCGTATTTTATATTTCTCAGCGTTTTTAGAATTTTACCGGAAAAATCCGGATAAAAAGAAAAGTTTATAGGAAGTTCGATAAAATCGACGATTTTACCTGAAAAGTAGTCGTCTAAAAGATTTATTAATTTATAAAGGTGCGGCAGGCGGTTTAAATCGTTTTTGGATAACCGCGCCACACCCGGTTTATCATTTATCTGCTTGCCGCTTGTAATTTCTATCCTTTCGATATGTTTTTCGGAAGCATTTATTTCTAAACTTATATCGAAATCTGATATTTTTGTTTTAAATTCAAAACTAATGTCCACAGCCGCCGCCGGTGCAGGAACATGCAGGGGCAGGCGTCGTCTCCGCTTTATTTTCGTCCTTGGGCTTTTTTGCCTTATTGCTGCTCCCGGAACCACCGGAACTTGCATAATCAGTTTTATACCACCCCGAACCTTTTAAGACGAAACTTGAGTTAGAAATAAGTTTTTCTAATTTTCCGCCGCATTTCTCGCATTTTTCGAGCGGCTTTTCATTGATTCCCTGAATTACTTCGATGTAGTTTCCGCAATCTTTGCATTTGTATTCCCTGATAGGCATTTTAATTTTTTACCTCCTTGAAAATATATATCCTATTTTAATTATAACATAAATATCGTAATTTCAGAATATGATTTTATACTTTACATATTTGAATAATTTTATAATATAATATATAAAAATATATAAATAATTTATTTTATATAAATTCACAGGGGATTATCCGTTTTATGGAAAATATTAAGATGCTGGATTATTTCAGAACTTTAAGCGGCGATATTTTAAATGAGATAAAGGCTCTTTTTAAAGAAGAGATTTACAAAGCAGACGAGAATATTTTCATAGAAGGCGATAAATCTAAAGGTATATATTTTGTTGCCGAAGGAACGGTCAAGGTTTATAAATCTTCTAAAGACGGCAGGGAGCAGATTCTTAAACTTATTTATCCGGGAGATTCGTTTAACGACGTTACGGTATTCGTAAAAGACGTTAATCCGGCTTCCGCCGATGCCGTAACCGACGTTAAGTTATATTTATTATCGCGTGAAAGTATGATAGGATTGATTTATAAACATCCGGAAGTATCGTTGAACATAATAAGAAGTATGGCGGAAAAATTAAGGTATCTTACAAATACCATAGAAGATCTTTCGCTGAAACATACTCAGGAAAGAATTGCAAAAATACTTCTTTTATTTGAAGGTAAAAAGCTGAGCCAAAAAATAATCGCCGATATAGCGGGAACGGCAAGAGAAGTCGTTTCCCGCGCCTTAAAAGATTTTGCCTCCCAAAATATTATTAAATTAGACAAAAGAGATATTATTATTCTCGACAAAAAAAAGCTGGAAGATTTAGGAGATTAATTAATTAGTTAAATTTTTATGCGTATCATAACCGGTTCGTTAAAGGGCAGAAAAATACCTAACGTATTCGATATAAAAAACGTATCCCCGTCTTCGGATTTTTTAAAAGGAGTCCTATTTAACGTTATCGGAAAAGATATAGAAGGCGGAGTTTTTTGCGATCTATATGCCGGGACGGGCAACGTCGGCTTCGAGGCAATTTCGAGGGGGGCGGCTTTCTGTATTTTCGTAGAAACCTCGCCTGAATTAATATCTATAATCATTAACTTGTCTAAACGCTTCGGCATCGAAGAAAAAGTCAAAATAATAAAAAAAGACGTCTTAAGGGCATTAGAAAACGGAGTCTTAAACGAATATAAACCGGATTATATATTTATCGACCCGCCTTACGGCTCAGGGCTTTGCGAGAAAACAATTAATGAAATTACAAGATGTTCCGCAGGTAAAAGCAATATAATAGTTCAGCACGATAAGCGGGAAGTATTATCGTCGGAATATCCGACCTATAAACTCATTACCGAAAAAGCGCACGGCAAATCTGTTTTATCGTTTTACGAAGCGCTTAATAAGACATATTAATATAATTTTACCATTTCCAGTTTTTAATCTCCGGCATGTCGTCGTCGTATTTTAGAATGTATCCTTTATGTTCAATTAATTTCCCCTCCATTTCTTGCTTGATGTATGCCGCCTTATATTTAAGAGATTCCACTCTTTCCGCGGCATCCATAACGAGATGGAACCTGTCTAAATCGTTTCTAACCGCCATATCGAAAGGCGTAGTTGTCGTCCCTTCCTCTTTGTAACCGCGGACGTGAAGGTTGGGGTGGTTTTTACGCCTATAACAGAGCCTGTGTATCAGCCATGGATAGCCGTGAAAAGCAAAAACCATAGGTTTGTTTTCCGTAAAAATCGTGTCGAATTCTTTATCGGTTAAACCGTCAGGGTGTTCTTCATGGGGGGTTAACGTCATTAAATCTATTACGTTGACGACCCTTATTTTAAGTTCCGGTATCAAATTATTTAAAATAGAAACTGCCGCAAGCGTCTCTAACGTAGGAACGTCTCCGGCGCATGCCATAACGATGTCGGGTTCTTCCCCTTTATCGTTGCTTGCAAAGTCCATAATCCCCAAACCTTTATCGCAAATTTTAACCGCCGAATCCATATCATACCACTGAAGTTCTTCCTGCTTCCCCGCTATAATAACGTTAATCCTATTTTTGCTTCTAAAACATTTGTCTGCCGTTACGAGGAGGGTATTTGTATCGGGTGGAAGATAAATTCTTATATATTTTGGTTTTTTTGTTATTACATGGTCTATAAAGCCGGGGTCTTGATGAGAAAATCCGTTGTGGTCCTGCCGCCAGACGTGAGAAGTAAGGAGATAATTGAGTGACGGAATCGGTCTTCGCCATGCTACTGCATCCGCTTCATTGAGACACTTTGCATGCTGATTGAACATCGAGTCTATTATATGGATAAACGCTTCGTAACATGAAAAAAATCCGTGCCTTCCTGTCAAAAGATACCCTTCGAGCAGGCCTTCGCAAGTATGTTCGCTGAGTATCTCGATAACCCTTCCGCTATGCGCCAGATGATCGTCAAAGTCGAAAATATCGCCCCACCACTGTCTTTCGGTAGTTTCGAAAACAGCGTTAAGTCTGTTAGAATTATGTTCGTCCGGGCTGAAAATTCTGAAATTATGGGGATTGTTTTTAACAATATCGCGTAAATAATATCCTAAGGTCGTCGTTGCCTTTCCGTAAACGACTGCCGGTTTTTCGACTTTTTCCGCGTAATCGGTAAAGTTCGGAAGAATAAGGTCTTTAGTAAAAAGTCCGCCGTTTGCGACGGGATTTGCGCTCATTCTTTTTTCATTTTTAGGAGGGAATTCTTTAATTTCCTGGATTAACGAACCGTTCTCGTCGAATAATTTTTCCGGTTTGTATGATTTCATCCAGTTTTCTAAAATTTTAATATGTTCCGGTTTTTCTTCAAAATCCGTAATAGGAACCTGATGCGCCCGCCAGTATCCTTCAAGTTTAAGCCCGTCAATTTCTTTCGGGCAAGTCCAGCCTTTGGGGGTTTTTAAAATTATCATAGGATAAAGAGGTCTTATAGCTTCCGAAGTTTTATTGTTTTTATACTCGTTTCTAATTTTGCTTATCTCTTTAGAAATTTTATCGAGAACTAAAGCCATTTTATTATGTGCGGAATCTACCAGTTCGTCTTCTACTAAATAAGGTGTATAGCCGTACCCTTTGAAAAGGTTTATTAATTCTTCTTCGCTTATTCTCGCAAGTAAAGTAGGATTGCTTATTTTATAACCGTTTAAATGCAGAATAGGAACAACTATGCCGTCTGTTTCTGGGTTTAAAAACTTATTTATATGCCACGAAGCCGCCATAGGTCCGGTTTCTGCTTCTCCATCGCCTATTACGCAAAAAACGGTTAAGTCTGGTTTGTCAAATGCGGCTCCATAGGCATGGCTAAGAGCATAGCCGAGTTCACCGCCTTCGTGAATAGAACCTGGCGTCCAAGGAGTAACATGGCTTGCAACGCCGCCTGGAGTCGAAAACCTTTTAAAAAGCTTTTTTAGTCCTTCTGTGTTTTCCATGACGCTTGGATAATATTCGGTATAAGTTCCTTCGATATAAGTGTTTGCAATAACGGCAGGTCCTCCGTGACCGGGACCTGCTATGAATATAGAGTTTAAATTAAATTTTTTAATAATTCTATTAAGATGCGCATAAATAAAATTAAGTCCTGGCGAAGTTCCCCAGTGTCCCAATAATCTGGGCTTTATGTGTTCGAGTTTTAATGGGGCAATCAGTAATGGGTTATCCATTAAATAAATCTGTCCTATCGTTAAATAGTTTGCGGCATCGAAATACATATTGAGTATTTTCAGCTCGCTTTCGGATAGGTAATTATTGAATTCGCCGGATGTATTTTTATTCATTTTGCGCCTCCTTAAGTTTCGATATTTCATAATTTTTTCATTTGCTTTGAATAACCCCTTAACATAATCGAATTAAGCGATACGGTTATACTGGAAACCGCCATTGCCGCTCCCGCCGCTGCCGGAGGCAGCAGCCAGCCGGTGAAGTGGTAAAAAACTCCTGCCGCAAACGGGATGCCTGCTCCGTTGAAGAAAAACGCCCAAAAGAGGTTTTGCTTAACTTTGTTTAAAGTTTTTTTGCCGAGAAGGACGCTTTTATAGGCATCGTTAAGGTCGCTTTTAACAAGTACTATATCGCCGGTTTCTCTGGCAACATCGGTGCCGCTTCCTATGGCGATACCTATGTCTGCGGCTGCGAGAGCCGGCGCGTCGTTTATGCCGTCCCCCGTCATTGCGACTTTTCGCCCCATGTTCCTTAACTTTTTTATTTCGTTAAGTTTATCCTGAGGCAAAACATTTGCCATCACATTTTTGGCTTCTATGCCGACTTTAGCGGCAACCTCCAAAGCCGATTTAATATTATCCCCGGTCAAAAGATACGGCGTGATATTAATCGATTTAAATTTCTCTACGGTTTTTCTTGCATCTTCTTTAATTTTGTCGGCTATATTTATTATTCCGATAATTTTATTGCCTTCGGATACGCCTATGACGGTTTTTCCTTCAGCCGCAAATTTTTCTTCCAATTTATTAAATTCGCTTAAATCTATTTTTTCGGACGGACTCGTTTGATTTTCAATTTCAAACAACCCCTTTTTGCCGATGAGGATTTTATATTCGCCGTAACGCAAACTCAAGCCGTATCCGCCTATCTCCTTATAATCTTTGACTTCTACCGCTGTTTCATTTAATCCGGTTTTATCTGCCCCTTGCGTTTCCATTAATTTACTATATTCACCTACTATGGCTTTAGCTATCGGATGAGACGAAAACTTTTCGCCCGCCGCCGCAATCGTTATTATTTTATCTTTAGATGTTCCGCCTAAGGATACTACATCTTCAACCTCCGGTTTTCCGTATGTAATAGTGCCGGTCTTATCGAAAACTATTGCGTTAATCCTCGCTATTTCTTCCAATGCCGATGATTTTTTGATAAGTATTCCCTGTTCGAGTCCGATAGAGCTTCCTACCATAAGAGCCATAGGAGTAGCAAGCCCCATAGCGCAAGGGCAGGCTATTACCAAAACTGCTATAGCGGCGGATAAAGCGAAGACGAAACTTTCGTGAAAAATAAACATCCATGAAAAAAAACTAACGAGAGATATGGCAATGACGATAGGAACAAAATAGTTCGTCGCTTTATCGGCTATTCTCTGAATAGGGGCTTTGTCCGCCTGTGCGTCTTCGACTAAACGGACAATCTGGGATAATATGGTGTCTTTGCCGACCTTCAAAGCCTTTATTTTTATGATTTGTCCTTGATTTATAGTAGCGCCGCTAACCTCGTCGCCGGTCTTTTTTTCCACCGGCAGCGGTTCGCCCGTAAGCATCGATTCGTCAATAGAGGATTCCCCCTCAGTTATGACGCCGTCAACGGGAATTTTTCCGCCCTTTTTAATTAAAAGGATATCCCCGACTTTGACGTCTGCTATATCGACCTCTTTTATGCCGCCGTCCGAATCCACGAGATTCGCCCTGTTAGGCTGAAGTTTAAAAAGGGCTTTCAATGACGAAGCCGCCCTTTCTTTTGATATTTTTTCCAAAAATTTTCCCGTTCTTATAAAAAGTATCAGCAATACCGCGGTATCGAAATATAACTCTCCGCTGATTAAAAATACCCCCGCAACCGAGTAAAAATAAGCGGCGGATATTCCCAAAGCGACAAGAACATCCATATTGGCGGAGCCGCTCCTGAGGGAATAATATGCGCCCCTGTAAAAAGTGAGTCCGGCGGTAAACTGGACTATCGTGGCTAAGATAAATAAAATAAATACATTAAGTTCATTTGGGGTTTCCGGAATTTTTGCCATTCCAAACATATTTTTATAGGTCAGTAAAACGACGGGAATTGTAAGAATAAATGTAAATATGAGCCAATAAAGGTCTTTTTTCCATTCGGGGGTCCTGCGGCGTTCTTTTTGGATTTCGGATTTTTCCGCTTTTCTTTCCTTTTCTTCGTCTATAGGGGTATAGCCGCTATCCACAACCGCTTTAAATATCTCCTCTTTTGATGTAATAGACGGGTCGTATGAGGCAAAGCCGCTTTCGCCCGCAAAGTTTACCGTTATCTTATCCACGCCTTTAAGTTTACCGACTCCCTTTTCGATAGTTCCGGCGCAGTTTGTGCAGTGCATTCCTTCTATTTTAAATCGGATGTTTATGTCCCCGTGTTTTTCTGCTTTATCTTGGATTGGGGGACTTTGCGGCAGGGATTGGCCGGATTCGCCTACCTTGCCCAACGGCTCGGCGCCGAATCCTGCAAATTCGATCATTTTAATTATTTCGCCTTCGAGGGGGGCGTTTGTATCCGAATCTACATAAAGCGTTTCATTGACGAAGTTAAGCCTCGCATCCTTAACGCCTTGTATTCTTTTTACGGTGTCAACGATGGTTTCGGCGCAGGAAGCGCAGTCCATTTTGCTTATTTTGAATTTATATTGCGTTTTTTGTGCGTGGGTATTTGTTTTATCGGTTAAGGGGGGAGGATGGTCCTCCTTGTCTTCTCCGCCGCCGTCCTCTGTAGTTTCATAACCCGCCTCCTCGACGGCTTTTTTAATAGCGGGGATGGAGGTTAATCCTTCGTCGAATGTTACATCCGCATACTTGTCTTTAAGGCTTACATTGACGGATTCTACCCCTTTGAGGGAAGATACGGCTTTTGTAACAGTTTTTACGCAGTGTTCGCATGTCATTCCGTAAACGGCTATTTTTTCGTTTTTCATAAGTAAGATACCCCCAATTATTAAGATCCCATATTATTAAGATATTGCTATCAAGATATACCGATGTGTTTTTATGCCGGTCTATCGCAAGATGTATATTTAATTATACAACCGTCCGGCACTTTTTTCAAACTAAGCGGATTAAAAAATGAGAGGAAGTAAATTTTTTCACTTGCCCGCTTTACGGATATATTCAAGCGGGCTATCCCGTGGAAGCGGTTCAGATAGACGAAACCGTCGCCGTGCCTGAAGGATTTGCCGGTAAAAACACCGGCGATATATTTGCCCTTAAAGTCAGGGGCGATTCTATGTCCGAAGATATGATAACCGATAAGGATATTATTATATTAAAGAAAACCGGCGAGGTTTCTAACGGCAGGATTGTAGCCGCTATTATCGACGGTTACGAAGCGACGCTAAAAAGATATTACAAAACCGATGGCGGCATGGTTAAGCTTATGCCTTCAAACCCTGCCTTTAAACCGATAATTCTCGATGAAAACAGGGTAAAAATAATCGGCGAGCTTGTCGGATTAATAAGAAAATATTGAGATAATTTTGTCTAAGGATTTATTTTAAATGTTCGTCTTTTATTCTAAATTTAATATTATATCCGTTGCTTCTTTTAAGTCTTTAACATAAAAATCGGGGATTATGTTTTCGTCGTGGTCATACATAGAATTTCTTATATAAAAAGATTTTAAACCGGAGTTTATTGCAAGCAGGATGTCGCTGTCTTTATCGCCTACCATATATGATTTACCGATGTCGATATTAAATCTTTCGACGCCTTTTAGCACCATTCCCGTATCCGGTTTTCTGCATGAGCATTTTATGTTGTACGGTTCGACCGTTCCGTTCTCGTGGTGCGGACAAAAATATAAATCGTCGATTATCATTCCGTCGTCCTCGTATATTTTAAGCAGTCTATTATTTACAGCCGCAAGGTCGTCAATATTAAAAAAACCTTTTGCGATACCCGCTTGATTAGTTACGACTATAAGAAGAAATCCGTTTTTTTTTAAAATTTTAAGGGATTCTATCGAGTTCGGCATTATAATTATATCTTCGGGATTTTTTAAATAGCCTATATCTTTAATCAAGACCCCGTCTCTGTCTAAAAAAACGCATTTATTTTTTTTATTCATTATCCGGTCTTGTTTTCCATCTATTATGTATCCAGAACCACTGTTCGGGATATTGTTTTATTATATCTTCTATTTTTTCGTTGAACTTTTTTAAAATATTCGTGGTATCTGTTTTTCTGTCGCCGGTATATTTAATATCTAAAGGCGGTTCTATTATCAGCTTGTGTCTTGCATAACCTCCCCGCTTCCGGTCGTTTTCGATGCCTCCGGCGGAATTGCTTTCGGTTTCGTCGTTAATTCTAACTATAAAAGCCGGAATTACCGGCAATTTCATTTTTGCGGCGATATTTGCCATACCGGGCATAGTGCAGGCTTTAACGCCGAAAAAATCTACGAAAACCCCTATCCGTTTTGAGGCGTTTTCGTCCGGCAGAAACCCGACGATTTCATTTTCGTTCAGGGCGGAAATTATGTTTTTTACGGCGTTTTCCCTGTTATAAATAACTTTGTTCCCCCCTCCGGTTCTTAATTTGTATAATATTTTTTCTATATAAGGATTATCTAACGGTCTGGCTAAAACGTTTCCCTTGTAACCCTTGAGTCCGAAAGTTTTTGCCAAAAGCTCCCAGTTTCCGAAATGAGCAGTCAATAAAAGTATCCCCTGCTTTCCGTATAAGTTTTTTATTTCCTCGAAATTAGATTCGACAAAATCGTCGATATTACCTGTGTTATATTTGCCGAGCCTGAAAATTTCGACAAAAATCATTCCAAGATTTTTATAAAATTTTATCGAAATATCGTTTAATTCCTTATCCTTTTTGCTAGGAAAGGCGATTCTTAAATTATTTAGGGTATGTTTCCTGTGTTTTTTGTCTATTTTATAAAAAATAATCCCCAGCATCCTGCCGATTTTTAAAGATAGTTCTGTGGGCAAAATATTCAAAAACGCGTAAAAACAATATACTAAAATAAATTCCGAATACGCTAAGACGTTATTTTTTTTCATTTGGCTTTATCGTAAATATGTTCAAAAAATGATTTATCGATAATTATTTCAAAATCTAAATAAT
>DAHWHJ010000094.1:0-26673 GCA_027335745.1 bacterium
AGGCATTAAAGATACCGACATAAAAGAAATGGCGGCGAATATCGTTGACGATGCGCTCAAAAACAAAAAGAGGCTTGCCGGATACGGTCATAAGCTACATACCGTCGATCCTAGAACGAAAAGACTTTTAGACGTAGCTAAAGATTTAAATTTCGGAGGCAACTTCGTTAAACTTGCCGTCTGCATAGCAGACGAATTCAGACTTAAAAAGCCGGAGCAGAAACTCCCGCTTAACGTTGACGGTTGTATTGCCGCGATAATTTCTGATATGGGTTTCGATTATAGGCTCGGCAAAGGTTTTTTTATTATCGCCCGTTCCGCCGGTCTCGTCGGTCAGGTTTTCGAGGAATGGATGAGGGAAAAGCCGTTCAGGCGGTTATCTCCAAACCTCCACGAATATGACGGAGCGCCTGAACGCGGATAAAAAGGAAACAAGTTAATCATTAAGGGAGGAACAGTTATGGACGATAAAGCATTAACTATTGAATTCGTCAGAGTTACGGAGCATGCCGCCATATCGGTTGCAAGGTTTATCGGCAGAGGGGACGAAAAAGCGGCAGATAGAGCGGCGGTAGAATCCATGAGAGACTCCCTCAATTACATCGATATAGACGGAACTATAGTAATAGGTGAAGGAGAAAGAGATGAGGCGCCTATGCTATATATAGGGGAAAAAGTCGGAAACGGAAAAGGGCAGAAAGTCGATATAGCCGTCGATCCTTTGGAAGGAACGACTTTAGCCGCAACCAGCGCTCCCAATGCTATTGCCGTAATGGCGATAGGCGATCACGGCAATTTTCTTCATGCTCCGGATACCTATATGCAGAAAATAGCCGTAGGACCGAGAGCTAAAGGGGTTATAGACATAAATTTGTCGCCGACCGAAAATCTTCACAGGATAGCCGATGTTTTAAACAGATATGTAGAAGATTTAACCGTGATAATCCTTAACCGTGAAAGGCATAAGTCTTTAATAGAAGAGGTAAGAAAAGCGGGAGCAAGAATCAGGCTTATTCAGGATGGGGACGTAGCCGGAGCTATAGCAACTGCAAAAGAAGATTCGGGAATTGACGTTCTTATGGGAATAGGCGGAGCGCCTGAAGGAGTTTTGGGAGCGGCCGCATTAAGGTGCGTCGGAGGCGATATGCAGGGTCGCCTTGCTTTCAGGAATGAAGAAGAAAGGGAGCGCGCCCTTAAAATGGGAATAAAAGATTTAAATAAAATTTACGGCATTAATGAACTTGCCGCAGGCGACGTAATATTTGTAGCTACCGGCGTGACTAACGGCGACTACCTTAAAGGGGTCGAATTTTTTCACGGCGGGGCAAAAACATATTCGACGGTTATGAGATCAAAGACTGGAACTATAAGATACATCGAAGCAAACCACTATTTCAATTATAAAGAAATAAAATAAAATGACGATCCATGCCAATATCGATTTAATGGTATAATTATATTAGCATTAGCGTTAAAATATTTTTATCATTAAGACGAGGAGATGATGTCATGAAGGTCTTTATAGCCGGCGGGACGGGGTTCGTGGGTTCGGTCGTAACCGAGAAAATTAAAACTTCCGGCGCTTTCGTAACGCTTCTGGAGCGCAATAAAAAGAAAATTCCGCGATTAAAAGAACTGGGTTTCGATGTTTTTGAGGGAACCCTTGAGGAGAAAGATGCGGTTAACGATTTTCTTTCTGCAAATAAATTTGACGCAGTAATAAATCTTATTGGCATAATAAGAAGCCTTTCGGGTTTTTCTTTTCAAAAAGTTCATGTAGATTATGTCAACACGTTATTAAGTCTGGCAAAGGAAAACGGCATAGAGAGATTTATTCATATGAGCGCGCTTGGCGCGGCGGAAAACAGCGATTCCGAATATTTTTCTACAAAATACGAAGGCGAATCCCTCGTTAGGAATTCCGGTTTGAAATGGACGGTTTTCCGCCCTTCTTTGATTTTTGGCAATAATGCTGGGTTTTTTGATGACCTCATAAATTTAGTAAAAACAAGGGCGTTTGTTCCGATAATCGGGACCGGCGAAACCAAATTTGCGCCTATAGACGTCTTTTCCGTAGCAGAGGCATATAATAATTCTTTATATAATGAAAAAACGATAAATAAGGTATTTCAGTTATGTGGTCCGGATACATATAAGTTTGAGGAAATGATAGACTTAATTATGGAAATTTCTCCGCCTAAAAAACTGAAAATTCATGCTCCGTCTTTTATAGCCGAAAAATCTTTGCATTTTATAGAAAAATTATCTCCGTCTCTATCCAAAAATGCGCCTATAACGGCAGACCAGATTAGAATGCTGAAGTATAATAATATCTGCGAAGGGGATATGAGCGGACTGGATGAATTGTTCGGGTTAAAAAGAACTCATTTAAAAGACTGGTTCAAAGAATATTTAACCGCTGAGAAAGCGCAATAATATAATAAAGTTAATTTATGTCGGCTGAAAACGAAAAAATTTTAATAGTCCAGCTTGCCGATCCGGAAAAAGAACCGGAAAAATCGATAGCAAGCCTTATATTCGCAAGAACGCTGGCGGTAATGGAAAACGAGATTTACATATTTAGTATGGCGAGAGCCCCCCTGCTCTATCTTAATAATCTTGTCGAAAATCCTCTCATAGATAAGAAGTTTAAAGATTTGACGATAGACAATCTAACGGAATTGTTAAAATATTCTTCATCGGTTTCAATTTATATCTGCTCAAAAAGCAAAGAACTTTTGTCCTTAGACGAAAGTATGCTGATAAAGCCTTTTCAAATTGCCGGAATGGTTACCCTGCATAATTTAAAGCAAACTTCCGATCACGCCTATTTCTTTTAATCCTTTTTTCTCTCGTAAAAAATATTTTTTTAAATTTACTTGACTTTTAATAAAATCGATAATATTATTTAAGTGTGGTAAAAAGTGGTAAAAAGTGGTAAGTATTTAATTATATTAAAATAATAAACTTAAATAATTCATTTATCTTATGTTTAGCGGAAGATATAACCATTCGATAGACGATAAAGGCAGAATAAAAATCCCTCAGAAGATTAAGGATTCCTTAGTGTCGGTTTACGATAATACCTCCGTCGTAATTACTAATCTTGATAAGTGCCTTGTCGCATATCCGCTTGAAGAATGGCGCAAATTAGAGGAAAAGGCGCTTAAACTTCCCTCAATGCAAAAAGACGTTATAGAATTTTTAAGATATTTTTTTTCAGGAGCAGAAGAAGTAGAGCTTGATAAAATGGATAGAATACACATTCCGCAATCGCTTAAAATTAGCGGAAACTTAAATAAAGATGCGGTTTTGATAGGAATAATAAACAGATTTGAAATATGGGATAGAAATCTATGGGATGCAAACTTTGAAGGCGCAAAATCCAATTTCGAATCCATAGCGGCTACTATGTCGCAGATTGGTTTTTAGTATGCCTATAGAGCATATACCGGTACTTTTGAACGAAGCGCTGGATATTTTAAACATTAAACAGGGCAATGTTTACGTTGACGGAACTTTAGGGGGCGGGGGATTTTCCGAAGATATATTGAGAAGATTGCATAAAGACGGTTTTCTTATCGGAATAGACAGGGACGCTGAAGCAGTCAAAAACGCTCAATCGAAATTTGAAAAGAAATTTGATAATAAAAATTTCAAGTTGGTCCATTCAAATTTTAGTAAAATAGATGAGATAATAAAGTCTGAAGGATTTACCGGTATCGACGGCGTAGTGCTTGACCTCGGAATAAGTTCTATTCAGCTTGAAGGCGGCAGGGGATTTAGTTTTAATGAAGACGGAAACGGTGGAGGCTTGGATATGAGAATGGATAAGGAAAGCGATTTAACCGCTTATGATGTGATAAACGACTATCCCGAAAAAACCCTTGCCGATATTATTTGGGAATTTGGGGACGAAAAATTTTCGAGAAAAATAGCAAAAAGAATAATAGAATATAGAAAAAATAAGCCGGTGGAAACATCTTTGGAATTAGCCGATATCGTAAGAAAAGCCGTTTATAGGGGTTATGGAAAATTCAAAAAATTTAAAACGGACCCTGCTACAAAAACATTTATGGCGTTAAGAATTTTCGTAAACAAAGAATACGATTCATTGTCGGAATTTTTAGAAAAACTTAAAAATGTCTTAAACAAAGGCGGCATGGCGGTTATAATTTCTTTTCACTCGGGAGAAGACAGGATAGTTAAGCATTTTTTAAAGAATAATTTAGATTTTAAGCCTGTAAATAGAAAACCTATAGTTCCCGGGGACGAAGAAATGAAAATAAATCCTAGATCAAGAAGCGCAAAGTTGAGGGCATTCTATCATGTCTAAAATAAAGCCTTATTTTATCGTTCTGGTCATAATATTGACCGTTTTGGGCATTTTTTACGTATGGACTACAATGGAAAGCATAAAACTCGGCTACGATATTACTAAGCTTAACGATATTAAATCAAAATTGGAACATAAACATAAAGAACTTTTAATTAAAAAAACGGCTTTAAGCTCTCCTTCCAGGATTTACGGAATTGCGGCGAAAATGGGTTTTATTTATCCGAAAGAGGGTGAAATTATAATGGTTCATGATTAGAGTATGGAAAACGAGTTTAAAACTAAGGATGCTATTGGGTTTTATCGTAATTCTAATTTTTGGAGGATTATTGATAAGCAGGGCATTCGACCTTCAAATAATAGAAGGACAAAGATTGAGGATGCTTGCCCGCGAGCAGTTTCATGCAAACGTCTATTTTACGCCGGAACGGGGCAATATTTATTCTTCTAACGGCAGCATACTTGCGGCGAGTATTAATGTGCCGGGAATTGCCGTCGACCCTTTAATGGTGGGGCATAAGCTCAAAAATGCGGAAAAACTGTCTAAAATAACCGGGATAAGTTATGCAAAAATAATTAAAATATTAAACCGCAGAATTCAATTTGCATGGATTAAAAAAAGAGTATCCGGGCGGACTGCAAAAGATGTCCTGAAACAAGGAATAGGCGGGGTTATTATAGTAAAACAGCCGGTAAGGTATTATCCTAACGGGACGTTGTTGGCGCATGTTTTGGGATTTGTAGGAATCAACGATAACGGCTTGTCGGGCATAGAGTATAAATACAATAATTTTTTAAAGGGAAATAAACGCGCATTAAAAGTTTTGCACGACGGCTTAGGGCAGTATATATTTATAAAAGGTTTTGGACTTAAAAAGGCGACGCACGGCGATAATATTTATTTAACTATTAATAAGCAGCTTCAGTTTATAACGCAGTATTATTTAGACAAGGAGGCAAAAGCGGCTGATTCCAAGGGCGCTTTTGCAATACTTATGGATCCAAACACGGGGGCTATTCTTGCTATGGCAGATTATCCCGATTTTAATCCAAACTATTACTGGAAGTATTCTGCCGGATATTGGAGAAATAGGGCAGTTACGGACGATTTTGAACCGGGTTCCACTATGAAGCCGTTCGTCGTCGCCGCCGCTCTTTCGGAAGGAATAGTCAAGCCGGATACTATCATCAACTGTTATCATGGGTCATACTCGTTAGACGGGATAACGGTGCATGACGTAGAAAACTGGTTCGGCAAGTTTTCAGTAAATCAAATAGTCGAATATTCAAGCAATGTAGGCGAATGTCAGATAGGCATGAAATTTAAAAAATCTCAGCTTTATAATTGGTTCGGTTTATGGGGTTTTGGGCATACTCCCCATGCAGGACTTCTTGGGGAAGCCAAGGGAATCGTTAGACCTTTAAACGAATGGTCGGAAGTAGGTCCTTGCGAAATGGCATTCGGGCAGGGTATCAGCGTTACCGGGCTGCAGGAAATGGCAGGGCTTTCGGCAATAGCAAACGGCGGGCGTATAGTAAAGCCGTATATTATTAAAAAGATTGTAAATGCTTACGGAACCGTTATTTATAAAGCAAAACCAAAATATTTAAAACGAATAATAACTCCTAAAGTAGATAAAGAAGTTAAATATATGATGCGGTTGGTCGTTAAAGGAGGAACGGGTCAGTATTCTAATCTAATAGATTTTAAGGTTTCCGGAAAAACGGGGACCGGACAGATTGCCGACCCGAAAACGGGAAGATATTATAAAAACAAATATACGGCATCTTTTATGGCTTTCGTTCCATACAGTCATCCTGAATTAGCGATGCTTGTGGTTCAGCAGGAACCGTCTAAAATAGGTTATTACGGTGGAGCCGTCAGCGCGCCGGTAGTGCGCAGCGTATTTAAAAATGCTTTAAATATATTAAATATATATCCCGGTGGAAATGCTTACATAAAACAGTCAAGAATACGCAAGGGCGGAAATCTTCCCGCTTTAAATTCTTTAAACGTCCGGAAAAGCCGGATAGGCTCTTCTGAGGGCGCTTCTATAAATGATTCAGGGATAATGCAGGATTTAAAAGGCGATACTATTTATCAGGCATTAAATATTTTGAAGAAATACAGGCTTGCCGTAAAAATAAGCGGAAGCGGATATTTGTATTATCAGAGTATTAAGCAGGGAATGAATATAGGCAATGAAAAAGTCATAGTTTTAAAATTTAAACCTAAAGGCCGCAAAAAAATAAAGAATAAAAAATAAAATCTATGAATATCAGAGATATTATAGAAAATAACGATTTAGTAGAATCCATGACGGGCAGGGCGGATATCGATATTGTCGGAATTTCCAACGATTCCCGCAGGATAAAAAATGGATTTCTTTTTGCCGCAAGAAAAGGAGTTAACGTCGATTCTAATATTTATATAGAAGAAGCCATATCCAAAGGCGCCTCCGCTATACTAACCGATGATGCCGTAATTGCGGAAAAATTTAAAAATAAAGATACCGTTATAATAAAGGTGAAGGACGCCTTAAAAGCGTATGCCGTTATTTCCAAAAACTTTTTTGATAATCCTGCGGAAAGATTAAGAATCGTAGGCGTTACGGGAACAAACGGGAAAACGACCACTACGTTTTTAATAAAATCTATTTTAAAGGCGGCAGGGAATAATGCAGGTCTTATAGGAACGATAGATTATGAAATCGGGGATAATACGACGCAGTCTAAAAATACCACTCCGGATGCGTATGAACTTAACCTATTATTTTCCGAAACGGTTAAATCCGGCGGAGGTTATTGCGTTATGGAGGTTTCCTCGCACAGTTTAGCACAGGATAGAGTGTTCGGAGTTCCTTTCGATGTCGCCGTTTTTACTAATTTGACCCGCGATCATCTCGATTATCATGAAAATATGGAAAAATATTATGAGTCTAAAAAGAAGCTTTTTTCGGAAGTTTTATTAAAAAGCTCTAAAAACAAAAAATTTGCCGTAATAAATAACGACGACCGTTACGGTAAAAGACTTATAGGCGAGTTAAAGGACGGTTTTAAAAAAGAAAGCAAAATCGATATTCTTACATACGGATTAGGCGAAGACAGCGATATATACGCCTGTAACATTAATTATTACACGGACGGCTTAAAATTAGACATTATTTTTCCGGGCAATAATGCTATAAGAGAAATTCGCTCCAATCTTATAGGCGGTTATAACGTTTACAATATACTTGCCGCTGTTTCCGCGGCATATGTCCTATCCATAGCCGAAGACTTCATAATTTCAGGTATAGAATCGTTGGTTAACGTTCCCGGCAGAATCGAAAAGGTAAATACGGGGGATGCCGACTCTCCTTTAATTTGCATAGATTATGCGCACACGGACGATGCGCTTAAAAGGGTGTTGTCCGCTTTAAAAGATATAGGGGGCGGCAGGCTTATAAGCGTTTTTGGATGCGGAGGCGACAGAGACAAAGGGAAAAGACCGCTTATGGGTAAGCATTCTACGGATATAGCCGATATAAGCATAATTACGTCCGATAATCCGAGAAGCGAAGATCCGCTGTCTATAATCCGGGAAATAGAATCGGGCATAAAAAATGCGTTATTTGCAGATAAATGCCTATTAAAAAACGATACCGGCGGACACGTTTACACTATCGAGGAAGACAGGGTTAATGCAATAAAGCTTGCTCTTACCGTAGCGTCGAAAAAAGACGTCGTTCTTATTGCAGGCAAAGGGCATGAAGATTATATGATAGTCAAAGAAAACAAGTTTCATTTCAGCGATAAAGAAGAAGTATTAAAATATTATGAAAATAGAATATAACTTAACTTTAGACGAAATTTTAAACTGTACGAACGGAAAAGTCGTTCTCTCCGGAAATGGAACGGGGCCTTTAGTTTTTAACGAAATATTTACCGATTCAAGAGAAGATTTTTCGAGAAACGCCGTATTTATTGCCTTAAAAGGGGAAAACTTTAACGGCGAAGATTTTGTCGATTCGGTTTTTAAAAACGGCGGATACTGTGCCGTAGTTTCATGGGACTTCCTCGAGAAACACGATATATCGATATATCCCGATAAAATTATTATATCGGTTGCAGACCCCGGAGATGCGCTTGGAAACATTGCTAAATTTTACTTAAGCAGGTTTAATTTAAAGAAAAAAATAGCCGTAACCGGTTCCTGCGGAAAGACTACCACGAAAGAAATGGCATATATGATGTTTTCTTTAGAATACGGCAAAGAAAAAATTCTCAAAAACGATTATAATTATAATAATTTAATAGGGGTTCCTAAAACCATTTTTGAATTAAATAAAAATCATGAATATCTTATTTTAGAAATAGGAACAAACAAAAAAGGAGAGATAAAAAAACTTTCGGAAATTATAACTCCGGATATAGGGGCAATTACGAATATAGGCAAATCCCATCTTCTTGAATTTAAAAATATTAAAGGAGTTTTTGAAGAAAAGAAAGAACTCGCTTTGAGCCTTAAAAAAGATTCGTTTCTGATAATAAATGCCGACGACGAAACATTGTCCGCTAAATGCAAATATAAAAATTTTCCGGACGTAAATATTTTTTCGTTTGGATTCGGAAAGCAAGCCGGCGTAACCCCCGATATTTTATGTAATAACGTCGATATAAACAGAGAAACCGGCAAGGCGGTTGTAGATATTTCTTTTAAGGGAAAAAAATATTTTGCAAATATTAATTTTTACGGAATACATTTGATTTACGATCTTTTGTGCGCGCTTTCGATAGCCGCGGTTTGCAATATCGACATCGAAATCGGATTAAAGGCTATGGAAGGTTTTATGCTTCCTAAGGGAAGAATGCAGGTAATTCCAAATTATGCAGGCGGTTATATATTAATTAACGATTCTTATAATTCAAACCCCGACTCTCTTAAAGCGGCGCTGGAATATATAAAAATAAACTACGCCGACAAAAAGAAAATATTAGTTTTAGGAGATATGCTGGAATTAGGGGATTCAGCCGAAGAGGAACATATTGAAATTGGACGTAATATCGGCGATACAGCCGATTTTATATTTTATAAAGGGGATTATTCGGATTTTATAACAAAGGGGCTTGGAGAAAAAGGATTTAAGGGTAAATTTTTCATAATAGGAAATAAAAGCATCTTCACAGACGCATTTAATAAATTAGATAAAAAAAACAGCGTCGTATTAGTCAAAGGTTCGAGAGGAATGAAACTTGAGGAATATTTCGAAGAAGAAATAAGAGGTAAATAAAATTATATATGTTAAACTTTAATATCGATTTTTTTAGATATATTACGTTCAGGTCGTCATATGCAATAATCTTGTCTTTAATATTATCTATCGCGTTTGGGAAGACATTTATCAAAATATTAAAAAAGATGAAAATAGGTCAGGTAGTGAGAGAAGACGGCCCTAAATCCCATATAAACGAAAAGAAAGATATTCCTACTATGGGAGGTATCCTGATTTTATTCAGCGTCGTAATTCCCGTGCTATTGCTTACGAGACTTTATAATTTTTACCTTTATATGGGAATATTAACTCTTTTAGGTTTTGGACTTATCGGTTTTTTCGATGATTTTTTAAAGGTCAGGGGACATTCTTCTAAAGGATTAAGAGGCAAATATAAATTCGGCGTCCAGAGTCTGATTGCTCTTTTTGTTTCTTCGGTATTGTATTTTCACGATAAATCTTTAGGTTTAGTGATTATTCCGTTTGTCAGAGATTATTATCTGAATCTCGGACCTTATTTTATAATCTTTGCTGCGTTTATCATAGTGGGTTCTTCTAATGCCGTTAATCTAACCGACGGACTTGACGGACTTGCGATAGGGGTTTTTGCCGTTTCTATAGCGGGATATCTTATATTTTCTTATGCGGCGTCGAATTATAAATTTGCAAATTATTTATCCATACCTTATATGAAAAATATAGGCGAAGTGGTTATTTTATGCGCTTCGCTGTTCGGGGCTTCAATCGGATTCCTATGGTTTAATTCTTATCCGGCATCGGTTTTTATGGGGGATACCGGTTCAATATCTCTGGGCGCTATTCTTGGCTATGTAGCTATAGTTTCACAGCAGGAAATACTGCTTGTTATAATAGGCTTCGTATTTGTTATAGAAGCGCTAAGCGTTATATTTCAAGTCGGCTCTTATAAACTGCGAAAAAAAAGAATATTTAAAATGGCGCCCATTCACCATCATTTTGAAATAGAAGGCGTACCGGAATCAAAGATAGTAATAAGATTATGGATTATTTCACTAATATTAACTATATTTGCTCTTTCGACGCTAAAGTTGAGGATTTTCTGATGAGCACTCTAATTCTGGGTTACGGGAAAACAGGCAGGGCGCTTTACGATTATATCTTGAGCGCAAATAATTACGGCAAAAATGAGCCGGTTTTAATATACGACGATATTGCCGAAGCATTCAGTCAGCCGAATAAAAACTATTTATTTTTTAATAAGACTAACGAGGATATTTTATTCGATAAACATTTTGAAAATATTAAACAGTGCGTTGTAAGTCCCGGCATAGAAAGGAATCATAAAATTATTTTAAAACTGAAAAAGCATAATATTCCCGTTTATAGCGAAATAGAATTTGCTTATAATGAATTAAAAAACAGCTCAAAAATTATTGCCGTTACCGGAACAAACGGAAAAACCACTACGGCGACCCTCTGCAAAAGCGCGGTGGATAAAGCAGGCTTAATCGCCGAAACATTTGTCGGAGGTAATCTCGGAGTTCCTTTTATTTCCGGCATAAAAAATTATAAAGATTTTATTCTGGAAATATCAAGTTTTCAGCTCGAATGGATTTATAATTTTAAACCTGATATTGCAGTTTTACTTAATGTTGAGGACGATCATTTAGACAGATACGAAAACTTCGACGAATACAGACTTACAAAATATAAATTGTTTAAAAACTTAAAATACAGCGACGTTGCCGTGTTGAATTTCGATGACCGCAATTCGTCGATTTTAAAAGGCATTACCGGTTCAAATGCAGTTTTGTGCGGGTATGACGAAAAAAAATGCGATGTTTATTATAAAAATGATGCCGTTAACTTAAGGCTTAAGGATATTTGCGGCTTTAACGCTTCTATATCTTTAAAAAACGTAAAAGATAAAAGAAAATTCGTTATAGACGATATGATGGCGGCAGCATGTTCTTTAATGTTATATGGCATCTCTCCCGATATTATAGTATCGGCATTCGAAGAATATAAGCTTTTGCAGCACAGGGTCGAATATGTGGGGAATATCGGAGATATTGAATTTTACGACGATTCAAAGGCTACTAATCCGGCAGCGGTAATAAGCGCGCTCCAATCGTTTAGAGTGGACGACAAAAAAAACTAAGATATAGTTCTTATATTAGGAGGCAAAGATAAGGGGTTTAATTACGAATGTATGATCCAACCGATAAAAAACAGCGTAAAAGCCTGCGTTTTAATGGGTGAAACAAAAGATATTCTGCGGGATGTTTTACAAGAACATATAGAGTTGTTTACCGCCGACGATATGGAGGATGCGGTTAAAAAATCGTTTGATTATTTAATGAATTATTATAATAGTCGTGAAACCGGAACGGGGGCGGTCCTTCTTTCCCCCGCTTCTTCAAGTTTTGATATGTTCGCGGATTACAATGAAAGAGGAGATATATTTAAAAAATGCTACCGGAAATTAAAAGATAATTTTGCGGATAAAATATGATTAACTACGGAAAAATTTTTATTAGAAAATACGATATAACTTTATTTTTAACCACCGTATTGCTTATGGCTCTTGGACTCGTTATGGTCTATTCTACAAGCGCTATGATTTCTATAGTTCAGTACGGCGTAAGCTATCATTTTATTTTAAGGCAGGGCATTTATGTTGCGGTATCCGCGATTTTTATATGGTATTTAATGCATAATGATTATCATATTTTAAAATCGTTTTATAAGATTATTTTGCTGGGGATAATAGTTTTAATGGTTCTGGTATTTATTCCACATATAGGCATCGATGCCGGCGGTTCGAGAAGATGGGTCAATTTCAAGATTTTCAGCATACAGCCTTCCGAATTTTTAAAAATTTTCTTTATAGTCTATTTAGCTAACTTTTTAGAGAAAAAAAAGGATATATTAGACAGTAACCGTTTTTCCCTGATGTTTATCAGTCCTTTTATATTTATGGGTTTTTTAGATATTTTGCTTTTAAAAGAACCTGATTTCGGAACGACTTCCATTCTGTTTTTAATAACATGCATAATGTTGTTTGCCGGGGGGGTGCCCTTTATTTATCTTGTCGCCTCGGCATCTTTAGGAAGTATTGCGGCATATTTTCTTATTTTCACGGTGACATATAGAAGAGACAGGATACTTGCATTCCTTCACCCCTTTCACGATAAGTCGGGCATAGGCTTTCAAATAATACAGTCTTTATATGCATTCGCAAGGGGCGGTCTTTTTGGAGTAGGTTTGGGCAACGGAAAGGAGAAATTGTTTTTTCTTCCTACCCCGTATTCGGATTTTATATTTTCCACCGTAGGAGAAGAGCTGGGGTTTATAGGAGTGTTTATATTTGTTTTGCTTTATCTGATATTGGCATACAGAGGATTAAAAATTGCGATACATGCGCCTGATCTTTTTGGAACGTATCTTGCATACGGAATTACCTGTCTTCTCGCATTAAGCGCTTTTATAAATATAGGCGTGGTTCTCGATTTACTGCCCACTAAAGGGCTTGCTCTGCCTTTTATAAGCTACGGCGGCAGTTCTTTGCTCGCTTCATGTATCGGGATAGGAATTTTGCTTAATATATCTTCTCAGAGTCTTAAGGGGAAAAATATTTGATGAATGTTATAATTGCCGGTGGAGGAACCGGGGGGCATCTATTTCCGGGCATTGCGGTTTATGAAAAATTAAAAAGTTTAGACGACGGGATAAAAGTTTATTTTATAGGAACGGAAAGAGGCATAGAAAATAAGATTAAAGATAAATACGGTTTTGAATTATTTATGATAAACGTTAAGGGATTTTCGGGTAAAAATCTTATGAATAAACTAAATTCTTTAATAGGACTGTTTACGGCGGCAAAAAGGGTAAATTATATTTACCGCAATATAAAACCGGATTATGTTCTTGGATTGGGAGGCTATATCTCTTTTGTTCCGCTTATCGCGGCAAGATTAAAAAGGATAGAATGCGGAGTTATGGAGCAGAATGCCGTGCCGGGTCTTTCTAACAAAATATTGGGGTTTTTAGGAATAACCGTTTTTGCCTCTTTTGAAGAAACCAAGAAATATTTACGCTTCTCCCGCGTTATAGTGACGGGAAACCCCGTCAGAGAAAAAATATTTGAATTGGCGCTATCGGAATCAATCAAAAAAAATGAATTTACAAACCAAAAAAATTTAAGCATATTTGTTTTCGGGGGTTCTCAGGGCGCTTCTTCTATTAATAATGCGGTTATGAATATGTTGTCCCTGATTGATGAAGAAATATTGGGCAGTATAATCGTATATCATCAAACAGGCGAACGTGATATTGAAAAGGTCGAAAATTTTTATAAGAGCGTCAAAATAAGCAGATACGAAGTTTTTTCATTTGCCGTAGATATAGAACATTATTATTTATCAAGCGATATTATTATATGCAGAGCGGGGGCAGGCACATTGTCCGAACTGGTTTTATTAAGAAAACCGGCGATTTTGGTGCCATATCCTTTCGCGGCAAAAAATCATCAGGAAAAAAATGCTTCCGTGTTTTCAAGTAAAGGTTGTTTTGATATGCTCAAAGACGATGAAAATCTTTCAAAAAATTTATTACAAACAATCCGTAAAATATTTTATAATAGAGATTTGTTGAAACGTATGTATGAAAATTTAAAAATGTTTGCGGTTAAAGATTCTGCTTTAGAGATAGCCGGAATAATATTAAATAAAAAAGATCAAAAAAATAATATTTAAACTTTTAAGGAGCATAATGATGAAAAACGGCGTCAAAAAGATTCATCTCATAGGCATCGGAGGTTCCGGTATGAGCGGTATAGCAGAGGTTCTCATCAACTCAGGTTATTCCGTGACCGGTTCAGATATAGAAAACAGCCAGACAATAGAAAAAATTGAATCTATCGGCGGCAAAGTCTTCATCGGTCACAGTTCCGAAAATATTAAGGAAGCAGAGGTCGTAGTTTATTCTACGGCGATTCAGGAAAATAATCCGGAGTTAATGGAAGCTCGAAGCAAAAAACTTACGGTGCTGAGGCGGGCGGAAATGCTTTCGGAGCTCCTTTCCTTAAAGAAAGGCATTGCTATTGCCGGTTCCCACGGCAAGACCACTACCACGTCTATGATATCGTCTATACTTGGGGAGGCGGGCGTTGACCCTACCTTTGTAGTAGGCGGAAAGGTTTTCGGCTTGGGCATGCATTCAAGGGTTGGGAAGGGCGATTATATGGTCGTAGAGGCAGATGAAAGCGACGGCTCTTTTTTAAAGCTCAAACCGGATTATTGCGTCGTTACGAATATAGATTACGAACATTTGTGTTATTACGGCGGCATAGAAAATTTAAAAGAATCTTTTATAGATTTCATAAATAATATTTCTTTTCTCGGCTTTGCGGTTTTATGCGCAGATAATTCTATATTAAGCTCTCTTTTTCCGAAAATAAACAAAAAATATTTTACCTACGGGATAGAACAAAAGGCGGATTATTATGCCTTAAATATAGCATTAGAAAAAAATTCGTCTTCTTTCGATGCATATTCAAACAAAAAATTCATAGGAAAATTCAGCCTATCGGTTCCGGGAATGCACAATATCCTGAATGCTCTTTCTGCTATCGCTGCATCCAAAGAGTTGGGAATAAAAACAGAATTTATTCAAAAGGCGCTTAAAAATTTTCACGGCGTAGAAAGAAGATTTCAGATTAAAAAATCTAACGACAGGCTCATAGTGGTAGACGATTATGCGCATCATCCGGTTGAGATAGCGGCTACCTTAAAAGCTGCTAAAAACTGGAACAGACAAATAGTCGCCGTTTTTCAACCTCACAGATATTCAAGAATGAAAGATTTAATGGACGATTTCGTAAATTCTCTTAAACTTGCCGATTTCGTTATTATAACGGATGTTTATTCCGCAGGGGAAATTGCAATAGAGGGCGTGTCGTCTATGGCGTTATCGGAAAAGATGAGACATGAAGGCTATAAAAACGTTTTTTATGTTCCAAATAGAAATGATGTAAAATCTAATTTAAAAAATATGTTAAGAGGCGGAGAAATGGTAATATTTCTCGGAGCGGGCGACATAACTAAGAGTTGTGACGATTTTGTTCACAGCAGAACCGGCGGCAGAAAAACATCAGGGATATACAATAAGAGAATATCGGTCACTCAAATCAATTCTTAAAATTATGAATAAAAACAATTATACAGGTTTATTAAACGGATTAAGAGATTCCAATGTAGAGTTTCTTGAGAATGAAAGCATGTCGGCATATTCTTCTATTAAGATAGGGGGCTTGGCCGATTTGATTATATTTCCGAAAAACGAAATAGAACTGGTTTCCGTTATCAGCCTGCTTAAAGTCAATTCATACAGCTATTATATTATAGGCAGAGGAACTAATATTCTGTTTAAAGATACCAGAATCTGCCTGCCCGTTATTTCTTTTAAAAAATTTAACGCAGGTATATCGGAAAACAAAAAAAACGAATCGGAAACCGTTATAGAGGTCGGCGCTGGTATGTCTTTGTCCAAGATTCTAAACTATGCTATAAAAAACAGTATAAGCGGATGCGAATTTTTTTATGGAATTCCCGGAACTCTCGGCGGAGCCGTAAGAATGAATGCGGGTTCAAAAGAAAGCGTAATAGGAAATATTACCCTTGCGATAGAAATTGTTACGGATGAAGGAATAAAATATATTATTGAGAAAAACGACTTGAAATTTTCATACCGCAATTTAGATATTAACGGTATTAAGGATAATTATTTTATTACCAAGGCATACTTGAATCTTTATATAGCATCGGATTCAAAGATAAAGGAGAATATCGAAGTTTTCAAGAAAAGAAAATCGTCTCAGCCTCTCGGCGAATTTTCTCTCGGATGTATTTTTAAAAATCCGTCGGATGTTGCTGCCGGAAAAGTCATAGAAGAAATAGGATTTAAGGGATTTTCCAAAGGCGGCGCTTTTGTTTCGGAAAAGCATGCCAACTTTATAGTTAATAAAGGCGGGGCAAAGTCGGACGATATTATGTTTTTAATAAAAAATATTCAGGAAAAGGCTCTATTGCATAAAGGTATAAAACTAAATACGGAAATAAAAATAATTTAATATAAAATAATATATTTTATAGATATGCGTGAAAGTATTAAAAATTTGAGGATCGGCATTTTAGCGGGAGGCAGGTCTGCGGAGAGGGAGATTTCAGTCAAAACTGGAAATGCCGTTGCGGGTTCGCTTAAAAGAAACGGCTATAATGTCATAATGTTCGATTTAGATGAAAATTTTTCCGAAAATTTAAAGAATATAGACGTTTGCTTTATTGCCCTTCACGGAACATACGGGGAGGACGGAAGAGTGCAGGGTGTTCTCGATATATTCGGTATTCCGTACACCGGCTCCGGAGTTTTAGCAAGCGCGCTCGCTATGGATAAAATAAAATCAAAAGCGTTGTTTAGCTTTTACGGGTTAAAAACGCCTCCGGGAATTACGGTTACGATAGGAGAAGAAGAAGATGCTCTGAAAAAAAAGCTTAAGGCTATCGAGCCGCCATATTTTATTAAGCCCAGCGCTTCCGGTTCGAGTATCGGATGCGGCATCGTCAACAAGGGAGAAGAGCTTGCGGATGCTTTAAATAATGCCTTTAAATATGACGATGAAGTATTAATAGAAAAATATATAAAGGGAAGAGAGATACAATTTGCTGCGGCTTTCGGAAAGCCTTTAGGCTGCGTAGAGGTTAAACCTAACGACCTTTTCTATTCTTACGATGCAAAATATACTAAAGGCAGGACGGAATATTTGGTTAATCCGGAGTTAACGAAAGAAGAATATGCGGAATGCGAATCTGCTGCCGTCAGGGCAAACGAAATTATAGGATGCCGCGGAGTTTCGAGAACCGACATTATACTCTCCGACGAAGGCAGCGCATATATTCTTGAACTTAATACGCTCCCGGGTTTGACGGAGTTGAGCTTGGTTCCTATGATCGCCGGAAATAAGGGGATAAGTTTTAATGAATTAGTAGAAGACATAATAGAAGATGCGGTTCTCAAAAAAGAAAAATAATAAGAAAACCGACCGGACAAATAGAGGTAATTTTAAAAAGTATTTTTTAAATTCTGTTTATGCGTCTGCCGCAATTATTTTAATATTTGCGTCAGGTTATTTAGGATATAAAACATATAATTATTTATTTTTTGGGAAAAAGGTATTTATTCTTAAGAGAATAATAGTAACGGGGAATGATATAACCTACAAGGAAAAAATTAAAATTATAAACCAATCGCAACTCGACAAAAATGAAAATTTGATAGACGTTAATTTAAAAAGAGTTTCGAGATTAATAGCGTCGGATAGATGGGTTAAAAATGTTACGGTTTATAAGAAATACCCCGATACTATTGTAATAGTTTTAAAAAAAAGGAAGACGTTTGCAATGATAGTTTATAAAAATAATCTATATTATATAAGCTCGAACGGATATGTTATAGGCAGAGCCGATGGCGGCGGAGGTTATAATTATCCGGTTATTACAGGTTTAAATAAAAATAATGCAAATGGTTATTTCAGGAAACTAAGGAAAGCTTTACATTTTTTAAAAATTGTAAAATCTTCTATACTCTCTAACCTTATCGGCGAAGTACATATAGAGAAGGATAACGGAATAGCGGTTTATACCGACAGCGGTTTGTATATAAAATTTGGAATGGGTATGTATAAAGACAAGCTTAAGACGATTAAAAAATTGTTCTACGAAATAAAAAGGCTCCATATTAAATATAAGCCTTATATAAACTTGGAATATAAAGACGAAGCCGTTATAAAAGTCAACGAGGGCTCCAGAGTATTGCCCGCAAATTATAAAAATGCCCATATATCGCCGGATGTCTTTAAATAATATAGAATTATTATGGGTAGAACGGGATAGAGGTTAAATTTGGAAAAAAATAATAATATTTTTGTCGGATTAGATATCGGGACGACTAAAGTGTGCGCTATAGTCGCGGAGGCCAAAAACGATTCTTTGGAAATAATAGGGGTCGGCACCAGCGGTTCTACCGGTCTTAAAAACGGCGTCGTGGTTAATATTGAAAATACGGTAGAATCTATTAATAAAGCCGTAGAAGATGCCGAACTTATGGCAGGCTATCAAATTCAGGAAGCCGTAGTGGGGATTGCCGGCTCGCATATACGGGGATTCGGTTCCCGCGGGATAGTAGCCGTTAAAAGCAGAGAGGTAACGCAACAGGATATAGACAGGGTAATATCTGCGGCTAAAACTATGTCGATACCTATAGACCATGAGGTTATACATATCATCCCGCAGGGATTTACCGTGGATGATCAGGATGATATTAAAAATCCTATAGGCATGAGCGGTTTGAGACTTGAAGCGAGAGTACACATAGTTACGGCTTCAAGTATAGCGGCGCAGAATATCGTAAAATGCGCCAACAAGGCGGGAATAGATGTTTCGGAAATAGTCTTAGAACAGATTGCGTCTAGCGAGGCAGTTTTGACCGAAGACGAAAAAGAGCTGGGAGTCGCGCTTATAGACATCGGCGGCGGGACTACAGATGTAGCTATATTTCACATGGGGAATATAGTTCATACTTTTGTAATTCCCAAAGGCGGGCAGAGCGTTACGAGCGACGTATCTAAAGGGACTACGACTATTCCTCAGGAAGCTGAAAAGATTAAGATAAAATTCGGTATAGCAAAGGAATCGCTTGCCGGAAAAGATGAGATAATAGAAATTCCCGGATTCGGGGGCAGACCGCCGCGGCCCATATCGAGGCAGTTGCTAGGGAATATTATAGAACAGAGAATGGCTGAAATATTTACATGGATTAGAAAAAATATCGAAAAAAACGGTTTAGAAAGCAAAATTCTTTCGGGATACGTAATTACCGGCGGAGCCGCTCTAATCGACGGTTCGGCGGAACTTGCCGTTGAAATTTTTAACGCGCCGGTAAGAATAGGCTATCCTTTAAATGTAGGCGGTTTAACCGATGTTATAAGCTCTCCGATATATTCTACGGGAGTAGGGCTCGTTAAATATGCTTATAAAAATAAAAACGAGCTGCATAAAAAATCTTTTTCTTCTAAAAACGGGGATAATCCGTTTGTTATTATAAAAAATTGGGTTTCCGATTTAATAGAATATTTTTTCTAATAATTAATAAAAAGCATTTAATTTAATTAATATTTTTTACGATATATAATAAGACGGATAAAAGGAGGGAATGATGTTAGAATTTGTTGAGAATAACGAGTTATCGGCAAAAATAAAAGTCGTCGGCGTAGGCGGCGGAGGCGGAAATGCCGTTAATACTATGATAGCGGCTGGACTTTCCGGGGCAGATTTTATAGTAGCCAATACCGACGCTCAGGCATTAAAAGCAAGCGCTTCAAGCATAAAAATCCAGCTTGGAGAACATGTTACAAGAGGACTCGGAGCAGGAGCAAATCCTGAAATAGGAAAAAAATCGGCATTGGAAGATAGAGAAAAGATTAAAGAGATATTAGAAGGTTCGGATATGGTGTTTATAACAGCGGGACTCGGCGGAGGCACCGGGACCGGAGCCGCTCCGGTAATTGCGGCAATAGCCAAAGAAATAGGCGCTTTAACCGTGGCGGTAGTTACGAAGCCTTTTATTTTTGAAGGCAACAGGAGAATGAAGCAGGCAGATGAAGGATTAAGAGAGCTTAAAGCCGTCGTCGATACCGTCATTACTATTCCGAACCAGAGGCTTTTAGCCGTTGCCGGAAAATCTACTTCTATGCTTGACGCTTTTAAAAAAGTGGACGAGGTTCTTTTACAAGCCGTTAAAGGTATATCTGATTTAATAAATGTTCACGGACTTATTAACGTTGATTTTGCGGACGTTAAGACTATAATGTCCGAAATGGGCATGGCGCTTATGGGAACAGGTATAGCAGAAGGAGAGAATAAAGCTCTGGAAGCGGCGCAGAAAGCCATTTCAAGCCCGCTTTTAGAAGATATAAAGATAGAAGGCGCAAGAGGTCTTCTTATAAATGTCGCAGGCGGAAAAGATATGAGTATCTTTGAAGTAAACGAGGCCGCAGAAAAAATTAAATCCGAAGCGCATCCCGATGCTAATATAATATTCGGCGCAGTGATAGACGATACTCTCGAAGACAGGATGATGGTAACGGTTATAGCAACTGGATTAGGCGCCGAAGCGCGTCCGATTTCTCTGGTTTCCGTTAACGGTTCCGGCGCGCAGCCTGTTCAGATTAACGACGGCAATACCGAAAACAAACCGTTGCCGGAAGTTTTAGATATAAATAATATAACCGAATCCAAAACCGTTTATATAGACAGATTTTCCGATAAAGAAGAGGAAGAAGATTACGAAAGCGAAAGATATGATATTCCGACGTTTATGAGAAAACAGGCAGATTAATCTTTATGCGGGGCGGAATAGATTTTAAAGAATTAGATATTAAAGCAAAGATATGGCTTGAAAAAGACGGCGAACCCGTTTTTGGATTGGGCAGATTTCTTCTTCTTAAAAAAATTGAATCCTCCGGTTCTATATCTTCAGCCGCAAAAGAGCTTGGATATTCCTATAAGAAAGCTTGGAGTTTTATAAATCTTATGGAAAAAAGGTTCGGCTTCGAATTAGTCGATAAAAGAATAGGGGGCAGGCACGGCGGAGGATCCATCCTGACGGAAGATGCAAAAAATATAATGAATTTATATGAAGAATTGTTGAGAAAAGAAACAATATTTTTAAAAGATTATCACCGGCATACCCCGCATCTTTTGCACCCCTCGAAGCATTGAGGAGTCGTTTTAAAATTAACCCCTCTTAAATATTCATCCAAAAGATATTTTTTTGTAACTCCCTGATCTATTATTTCCCAAGGTAAAAGCTCATCTTCGCCGAATTTTCTTATAAAGTCGTTGATGTTGTTCCCTTTTGCCGTCACGGCGCTTTTTAGACCGATTTTATTCATAAAAGAATAAATCAAAATTTCATTGGAAATCCTTGAACCTCTTGCAAAAAATGCTTCGGTAAAAGCCGCGCTTAAAGAGTTTATATTTACATTGAGATTAGGCAGGCGTTTAAGGTTATCCGCAAGATAATCGGCTTTTTTGCGAAGGATGGTTAAATCTTCAAAATTTTCCCATTGAAGCGGAGTCCATGCTTTAGGAACGAAAGGTCCGAACGAAGCCGTAAGCAGCCCTATTCTTTTATTAATTTTAGAAGATTTAACAAACTCTTCCCGCATTCCCTTAATAAGATTTATAGTTTCGTCGAGGTCTTCTTTTTCTTCATACGGAAGTCCGAACATAAAGTATAACTTTATATTTATTATTCCTTTTTTTATAATATTTTTAAGAACGGCTATTATTTCATCATTGCTTATATCTTTATTTATCATTTTCTTAAGGCGGGAAGAGCCCGTTTCTATGCCGAGAGTTACGGTTCTAATGCCGGTTTCTTTTATTAAATCAAGGTTGTTTTCGTCAAGGCAGTCGAATCTTATCGATGATAACGAAAAAGGCTTTTTAGAATCCAAAGAATATTGCATTATTTTATTTATGTTTTTGCTGTCCATCGTTCCCAAGCCGACGAACCCCGCTTTATCGTTTTCGTTTAAAGATTTTATGGCGCTAAGAACGTCGGCGGATTTTGCTTCTCTTAACGGCAGGTATATAAAGCCTGCGCTGCAAAAGCGGCACCCCCTCTTGCACCCTCTTTCGATTTCAATCATATTTATATTACTTAATTCCGAAAATTTAGTGGTAATAGGCGAAGAAGAGAATGTAAAACTCTTATCCGCATATTTTCTTTTTATTTTTTCGGAAAAGCATGAAAGATGTTCAATTCTATTTAAAACGGTAGGCTTTTTTTTGTCGAATATAAAATTATATGCCGACGGCACGTAAATACCGTCTATTTTCGCGACGGTTTCAAGTATTTCATATTTATTTTTGTTTTCGACGATTTTAAAAAAATCAGGGAAAATTGCTTCGGCTTCACCGATAAACATCAGGTCAAAAATTGGAGCGACGGGTTCGGGATTTAAGAATGCTATAACTCCTCCAGCCATAATAAGAGGAAATGATTTATCCCTGTCTTTCGATAGGAAAGGAATTTTTTCGGCGGCTAAAATTGAAAGAATATTGGAAAAATCGTTTTCATAGCTTAGCGAAAAGAATATAAAATCATAATTTACTATCCTTTGCCTTGTTTCAATCGATATGATGCCTTTAGATGCGTCATCCTGCAAAAAAGCTCTGTCGCAAGACATAAATCCCGATTTATTTATCAACTCGTATGTTCTTAAAAAACCGAGATTCGACATTGCGACTCTATAATAGTTGGGAAATACTATGACGGCTTTTAAGTATGCGTCGGCTTGTTTTATTAAACGGTTTCTTTCCGATCCTAGATATAGGTCATACAGTTTATGTATATTATTGTTGAAATTACGGTTTCCGGTCATGCGGAGATATTATATTTCATGCCAATTTTACCGAAGCTATCCTTTCGGTTACGAGTTCTGCTATTCTTTCGTCTATGCCGAGATGATCGCCTAATTTAATATTAATTCGGGGATATTTTTCTTTATAACCGTTGATTATTTCAGGAATATCCCTTGAAACATGATTACCGGAGTATAAAAAATAAGGTATTACATATATCGATTCAAAATTGTCCTCTGCCAGTTTTTCGATAATATCCCGTATGTTAGGCTCGGCATGTTCTAAATATGCGCATTCTACGTTTATTCCGTTAAGTTTAGATTTTATTATTTCCGTTATACTTTTAAGGATTTCGTTAGCTTCGCTTCTTCTGGAACCGTGCCCCAGAAGAACTATCGATTCTTTTTTCATAAATTTTATCCTTTTAATTTTATCCTTTCATTATATTGCCTATATATTTTATAATATTATTAAACGTTGTGCAATCGGGGGGCTTTAATGCGAATAGATAATGAATCTGCCGTTACGGTAGAGCGGTTAGTTAAAAAATACAAAGATTTGACGGCGGTCGACGATATTTCTTTCAGCGTGAAAAAAGGTGAATTTTTTGCGTTTCTCGGGCCTAATGGAGCGGGTAAAACTACTACTATAAAAATTTTATGCACTTTGGTGCGTCAGACGAGCGGCGATGCATATATAAACGGTTATAACACTATCACGGATAAAAAAGAAGTCAGAAAATCTATAGGTCTTGTCTTTCAGGATCCTACGCTTGACAACGATTTGAGCGCATATGAAAATCTTAATTTTCATGCAAAACTATACGGAATGGATAAAAGCGCCGTTAAAGAAAGAATAGACTATATATTAAATTTTATAGACTTATACGGCTATAAAGATAAACCGGTGAAGTTATTATCGGGCGGAATGAAAAGGAGACTCGAGGTAGGAAGAGGACTGCTTCATTCGCCTTCCGTCCTATTTCTTGACGAGCCTACCGTCGGACTAGATATACAGACCAGAATAAATATGTGGGATTTCATAAACAGGCTTAGAAAAGAAGAGCAAACCACCGTATTTTTGACGACGCATTATATAGAAGAAGCCGAAAACTGCGATAAAATAGCAATAATAGACAACGGAAAAATTATAGCCATAGATTCCCCCTTCGCCTTAAAAAAATTAACGGAGTCCAAGCACGGAGAAATGCCCACGCTTTCGGATGTTTTTATTTCGCTTGTCGGAAAAGAGATAAGGGAAGAAACGGGTTCCGCGACGGACAGAATGAGGGAGTTCAGCAGGGTATTAAAGAGATAAAGTATTAAAGGGATGAGCGCTTTAATATTATTTCGGACGAGGCTTCCAACGCCATAGTCCATCTTAAAGCGTCTAAGGGGTTTTGTCCCCATGAAAAAGAGCCGTGTGATTTTATCATAAACACGCCGTTTTCTTTAAATATATCTTTTGCTTCAAATTTGAGTTTTAATTTATCGGTTTTGATATCTTCTATGAGTTTAAGCGGCAGAACGTATATTTCGGGAAAAAAATAAGCCGATTCAAAATCGACCGGGCTTATTTTATCTAAATCCGGATATTCTTTATAAATATTTTTAACGGCCAAAGTAGAGGGCTCGAATTTATTTTTATTTATTTTATCAAGGCTTAGAGATAAAGCAATCGCATTTAACGGATGCGAATGGAGAACCGTCGAGCCCGGGAAACTTTTTAGTATAAATCTGTGGACTTCCAGTTCCGAGGATGGACCGTTTTCGGTAAAACCGCATCTGCGGCTTTCATTTTCAGAGCTAAGCGGAACTACCGTGAAATCGCGCGGCTTTAAATCTATAAGGCTTCTTCCGGTTTTTGTAATTAGTATGTTTCTATTTATTCCCATGCTTATATTTCCGCTGTGGGTATCGAGGAAACCTTTGTCAAAGGCTATTTTACATACACGTCCAAGTTCTAATACGTTTTTTGAATATTCCGTTTTTTTCCGCATATCTTTTGTCATTATAGCAATTTATTTTTAAAAAATATATTTTATTTTAAAAAAATGGTATAATGTATCTAATAAATGGGGGCGCAACGGTTTCGACGGTGATATTACGGCTATAAGCTGCATGTCGAGGACGCTTTGTAGGCTCGTTAATCATTCGAAGCAAAACATAATCGCAGATAACTACGATTACGCATTAGCCGCTTGATCGGCTGACGTCTTTGAAATTTCTACCTGCAAAATTCAAAGGCGACAATTGCAGGGTATAGCGTAAACGTTTCCTTTTCGTTTATGTAGAACCTCTAAAAAGGACGGCTGAAAAAAGGTTTTGTTTATTCTTTGCTTTTTGACGCCGTACTTAAAGAATAAACTAAACATGTAGATGCTTTAGTTTTAAATCTTCGGACGCGGGTTCGACTCCCGCCGCCTCCACCATTTATTTTAATTCATTTTTACTCCGTTTTTTAATAAAATATAACTATGTCTAATCAGACTGAGAGTCATAAGATAAAAATTATCGCAGACAACAGAAAAGCATCTTTTTTGTATGAAATTATCGAAAAATATGAAGCGGGCATCTCGCTTTACGGACCGGAAATAAAGTCTATAAAATCCGGAAAAGTAAATCTTTCGGACGGATATGTAGTTATAAAAAACGGAGAGGCGTTTCTGTTGAATGTTCACATAAGTCCGTATGAAAAAGCCACTAGAGAAAATAAAGACCCTCTTAGGACCAGAGTTTTGCTATTGCATAAGCATGAGATTTTAAGGCTTTTAGGGAAAATAAAAGAAAAAAACCTTACGGTGGTTCCATTAAAAATGTATTTAAAGACGGGCAGGGCTAAGATAGAAATCGCTCTCGTGAAAGGCAAAAAACTCTACGATAAAAGAAATTCCATTAAGGAAAAAGAAAATAAAAGAGAAGTTGAAAGAGCCGTTAAAAACAGATCAAAAGCTTGATATGTTTTAGTCGATTATAATAATTAAATAATTATATAACTGTAACCATAATGAAACTAATGGAGATTTAAATGGTTAAAATCGTAAAAAATCGTAAAATTAAAATTTTTACACTAACTGCTTTATTTTTAGTTTTTATCTTTATAGTTAACTTTTCTTCTATTTCGATAACCGAGGCAGGCGAGAGAATGGCTCCCGATTTTAATTTAAGAGTTCTTAATTCGGTTTCGTCGGGATACAAAAACTTTCGGCTAGAGATTTTAAGGGACATGTCGTTATAATTAATCTTTGGGCTACTTGGTGTCAGCCTTGTAGGCATGAGATACCTATGCTTAAAAACTTTTATAAATCGGAACAATCTAAAGGCGTTATAGTCTTAGGAATAAATGTAAATAATAGTCTTGGAGGGGTAAGGTCGTTTATTAAAAATTATAATATTGCGTATCCCGTAGTATATGCAAGTTCGGGAGTTATTAGCAATTATGGGGGTATTAACGAAATACCGCAGACGTTTTTTATATCAAAAAATGGGCGCATTATGTTTCATTGGGACGGGGAGATAACAAGAGGGGCGCTTTACGGGATCACGGACAAACTTTTAAAAATGAATTAATTTTTTTAAATTGTTTTTTTATATGAATTAGTGTATAAAATTAATTA
>DAHWHJ010000011.1:0-6393 GCA_027335745.1 bacterium
AAATCTTCGATTTTTTCTTTAATAAATTCAAAAGGGAACGATTCGGCGAGCTTGACTGCCGCATTATCCTGCAGGATAGACTGCACGCTTGGAAACCGTCTTAGAATATCATGTTTTTTATTATTTTCCATAATTTAATAATTTACGATTTACATAATTTCAAAGGATTTAAGCCTTTTCCCTGTGTGAAAAGACAAGAAATCCCTCAAAAATATCGAACAGTCCGTTAGAATTTCTTCCTTTACGGTTAATTTATTTATTATAGACAAATCCGACTCTATCATCAAATTAGATAAATTTATAAAATTAACCGGCAATTTCTTAATTTCGGAATATCTATGTCCTTTATTTTTATCTTCTCCGCAATGTTTACAAATAACCCCTCCTTTTTTTAAGCTAAAATCGAAAGAATTATGCAAATTACTTTCCGAGCAGTCTATACAGTTCGAGAAATTAGGGTAAATCCCCGTAAATTTAAGAAGATTGGAAATAAAATAAATCTCATACTTTAGTAGGACGACATTTACCGAAATAGACAGATGTCCTGCACCGGATTCGATTTCTAATTTATTGAGGCTTTTAAAAATATTTTTTATCAGGTAAAAAATATTTTTATTATTATCCCTCTCCTGACATAAAATTCTTGAAATTTCTACCAGCTTTGTTAAAAAAAGATATATATCGATATTCTTTCTCAAATTTTTATAATCCTCTACTAAATCTACTTCATATAAAATATCGAGGGTCATACCCGGTTTTTCATAAAATTTTATATTAGTGAGCATTGCCGGTTCTAATTTGCCTAAGAATCTTTTTTTGCTCTTTCTTGCATTATTGGCAAAGCAGGTAATCTTTCCGTAGTCTTCGGTAATATAACTTAAAAGCAGGTCTGCTTCATTCATCTTTTTTGCATAAATAACAAAGCCGTTTGTGGAAAGAAATTTCATAAAATTAGAACCTTTATTTGCCTGAATTAAATATTATAAATATTCCGATTAGTATAATAAACACGCCCAACCATCTTCTTAAGTTTACCTTTTCTTTTAAAAATATTTTGGACAGAAGAACTACTAAAACATAGCCGCTCGATAACATAGGATAAGCAATAGAGAGCGGAAGTTTAGATAATGCAAAAAGATAAAAGACCGTCGCAAAAAAAAGCATTATAAGCGCGCCGAATATAAACGGGTCTAAAAATACAAAAATAGATTTGAAACCTATGTTTAAATGCTCCTTTTTAACTTTGCCAGAACCTATTTTTTGCAGGATTTGACCGATAGAAGTGAATATTACGGCAAGACCCATAAAAATATAAGAAATTATAGCCATAGTATTATATTATATATTTTTTCAGCCTTAGCAGTTCCGTATAAGTAGGCAGAATATAAATTTTTTTATCGGCAGGATTAGCTTCGCTGAAACTTCGTTTCCGCTCTTCCGCGACTTGAAAAATTTTTTTAACCGCTTTTTTTAAATTATGTTCCACGGTAATATTACTTTTATCGACGCCGGCTGTTTTTAATCTTACGGCTAAATCAAACGGCCTGAGACCGGTAATCACTATTTTTCCGATATTGTGAATATATTTTTCGAATTCGACGTCCCAAATCCATGAAACATCCCTGCCGTCAGCATCCCTGTCGGAAAACGCGAATAAAATATTTACGGGATAAGTGCAAGCGGCACGGTTTCCGGTTATCTTTTCAAGAACGCGGTTAAATCCAGTCGGATTTTTTACAAGGTCTATGTTTATCTCAAAATCTTTTACGGTTTTTTTAAAAGACCTGCCAAATTTAGTCTCGAAATTTTCAAATGAATACTTTATTATATCGCCGCCGATTTCAAAATTCTTTAAAACCGAATATGCCGCAAGATAATTTGCAACATTGTAATCCCCGGTTAAAACCGGTTTAAAAACGAATGCGCCGCTGCCAATTTCGTTATGCGATATTATTTTTATCACGCCAGGACTATTGTATGCGGCGTAAACATCGGAGTTTGGATTTGCAAAACCGCACTTTTCACATTTAAAATTTAGCAAAAGAGCATTTTTGTTTAATTCTTTTCCGGTTGAAAGCACGGCTCCGCACTCGGGACACGTTAAAGCGTCCGTTAGAACCCCTTCCGTTAAATACGTTTCTTGAAAAAAGTCTTTATTAAAACCATAGTATATTTTACGGTTTTTTAATCCGTAGCCCGTAAACGATGCTAACGGTTCAAACGACGGCAGAATAAGAACGGGGTCGCCCGGTAAATTTTTTACGGTTTTCTTTATTTCAAAAACGGTGGAGTTGACCTCCCCATATCTATCTAACTGGTCCCTGTAAAAATTAGTAATAACTACTACATCAGGGTCCAGCTTTGGAGCAATGTAGGGAAAAACTTTTTCGTCCGACTCGATAACAATAAAATCAGAGGGAAATTTAACGATAGAACCCGCCAAGCCGCTTAATCCCGAAAATTTAAAGGCGCCTATAATCGCCCCAAAAATACCGTTAGCCATATTAGCGCCGTTTGAATTAGAACAAACGCTTTTTCCTGATGCCCTAAGAGCTTCGGCTATAAGATTAGCCGTCGTGGTTTTTCCGTTAGTACCGGTTACCATAATAACGGGAATACCGGAGGAGGCAACATATCCGGCAAAATCATCAAAAATATTTTTGTCTATTTTTTTTAAAATATATGCGGGGAGAACATCCCCCTCCCTGTTAAAAATTTTATTTAACACGAATTTTAAAAAAATATAAAAAATTATCTCGGCTTTATTTTTTTTTCTAAATAACATAATTAATTAAATAACTTATTTGATTTTTCTTTATATATCAAAGGCTTAATACTGCTTAAAAATTAATCATTTTGATTAACTGCTTAATTTTTATATAAGTCTTTTTTGCTATATAAAGGCTTTCGTCCAAGAAATTAACAGCGGTTGTAAAATTGTCATAAAAACGTAATGAAAACGTAACATTACTGTAACATTATCTTCATAAACCCGTAATAAATTGCTTTATCTTCTCGACGGCTTCCATGGCATTTTTGGCATAAATATCGGCATTAATGGATTTTGCATAGTCTTCGGTAACGACCGCTCCGCCGACCATAGAAAAAACCTTCACGTTATGTTTTTTAAGTTCTCTAATGACATGCTCCATTTCAGTAACAGTCGTAGTCATTAATGCGGAAAGTCCAACAAAATCTACTTTGTTTTTTAATGCTTCTTCAACTATTTTTTCGGTCTTTACGTTTCTACCAAGATCTATGACGTCGTAACCGTTGTTTTCGAGAAGCATAGTAACTATATTTTTTCCTATATCGTGCACGTCGCCCTCGACGGTAGCCATTAATATTTTAGGCCCCGAAGAAACCGCGTCGTTTTTGGGAATTTCGCGTTTAATTCTGTTAAATGCCGTTTTCATTGCTTCCGCGCTTTCCATAACCTGCGGAAGAAAATAAATATTTTTATCGAAAAGCCTCCCTACTTCCTCTAAGGCGGGAATTAAATATTTATTGCCTATATTTAACGGCAATTCCCCATCGACTAAAAGTTTTTCTATGTATTGCGTTACATGTTCTTTTTCTCCGCGAACGACGGCATCGTATAAAAGTTCGCCGGCGGTCTTTACCAAGCCGGAATCAGACTTTTTTTCATTGCTTGCGGAATGTTCTTTAGCTTCGCTCGAATATCTGTTTATATAATTTTTAAAGAGATAGTCTTTTCCCAGAAGCGCATTCATGGCATAAAAATTTGCGGTTAGATATTCGTCCTCTGGATTTACTATGGCCGCGCTCAAGCCTTCTTGTAAACATAAAGACAAAAAAGATGAATTAATATAAGATCTTTTGGGAAGACCGAATGATACGTTGCTGACCCCTAAAACCGTAGGAAGGTTTAAAGCCGCTTTATTTTTAGAAAGGGCTTCGATTGTTACGAGAGACTTTTCCTGTCCGGCGCTTATAGGCAGAGTGAGAAAATCTATTATTATATCGTAAGGCTTTACGCCGTAATCCACAAGCCTTTTATATACCCGGTAAGCCGTTTCAAGCCTTTTTTCGGCGGATTCGGGGATGCCGTCGTCGTCCAGAGCTAAAATTAAAACGCCCGCTCCGTATTTTTTTATTAAAGGCATAATCTTCGCCAGTTTCTTTTCTTCTCCGCTTATCGAATTTACCAAGGGCTTACCCGGATACAGCATAAGAGCTTCTTCTAAAACATCCGGGTTTGAAGAATCGATTGATACCGGGGTATGAACGACGCCCGTTATCGCAATTATCCCTTTTTTCATCGAATTTATTTCATCCGTGCCTGGAACTCCGACATTTAAGTCAAGCACCGTGGCGCCGGCATCCACCTGTCTTGACGCAATTTTCCTGATATAGTTAGTTTTTCCGTTTTTCAGTTCTTCTATGAAATCTTTTTTGCCCGTCGGATTTATTCTTTCCCCTATAATAACCGGCGGATGATTATAGCCGCACGACACGAATTCGGTTCTAGACGTTAAAAACAGTCCTTTCTCTCGCTTTATGCCTCTCGGAGGCAAACCGTTTTCATTAACCGCGTCTATCTCTTTTTTTAAGGCTGAAATAAAAGACTCGTTGCTTCCGCAACATGCCGAAACTACCCTAACACCTATCAGCGCAAGTTCCGAAACTAAAGACGTAAAATCTTCCGACTTCCCGGGAAAAACAGTAATTCCGTTTTTTAATTTAGGTATTCCGGCATTAGGCTTTGAAATTAAAGGTACATCCGTAACCGAAGCCATTTTTTTTAAAATTTCGTAAATTCCTGCCGGACCGACGGAACAGTTTGCGCCTATTACATCGGCTCCCAAGCTGTCTGCGGTTATCGCAAAAACCTCGGGCGTAGTTCCGAGTATAGTTCTATAAGTGCCGTCGAACGTCATCATTGCTATAACCGGCTTGTCGCATAATTCTTTAACGGCGATAACGGCGCTTCTTATCTCCTGCAGGTCTATCATTGTTTCAAGCTGAAAAATATCGGCTCCGGCATCTAATCCCGCCTTTACCTGCTCTTTGTATATTTCCAAACTCTCTTTAAAAGTCGTTTCTCCTACGGGATAAATAAATTTTCCCGTAGGACCCAAAGACATGGCAGTCAACGCATTACCGTCCGCAATTTCTTTAACCGCTTTAACGGCGTTAAAATTTACTTCGTATGTTTTATCCGACAAACCGTACTCGGCTAATTTAATTCTATTGGCGCCGAAAGTATTTGTGACTATTATTTCGCTTCCGGCTTTAAAATAGCTTTTATGAACTTCCTTTATATATTTAATCTTTTCCGAAATATTAAAACTTTCCGGAAGAAGTCCCTTGGGCAGGAGGTTTTTAAGTTGAAGAACTGTCCCCATAGCTCCGTCCGAAAGTATCAATCTTTTTTGCAATTCCGCTCTAAAATCTTTTATCATAATATTAAAGTTATAATTCGTTTATATGTTTACACCGTCTGCCAAATAAACATTTTCTATAGGTCTTTCCAAAAACTTTCCGCCGAGTTCCTTAAATTTATTTATGTCGTCGCTGACGAAAAACAGTTCGCCGCCTTTTTCCTCTCCCGCCTTTAACATTCCATTTTTCTCTAAATAATCTTTAACGACTGCGGCGGTTTCTACGCCGGAGTCTATTATATCCGTGCCACTCCCGATTTCGGCGGATATTAAGTCTCTAAGCATAGGATAATGCGTGCATCCCAAGACGAGGCAAGATGGTCTTTCCGCAATTAATGAAGACAGGTAATACTTTATAACGCTTTTTGTTATTTCTTCGTTTAAAAACCCTTCTTCGACTATTGGAACAAAAAGCGGACAAGCTTTTTCGATAATTTTAGGATAATTATAATTATTAAACCGGCGGTTATTATCGCCGTCTAAAAAAGCAAATTCTTTATTTATAGCTATTGAATAAGCTCTGCTTTTAATCGTTGCGGACGTACCTATTACCGCAATATTTCCGAGCGGCGATACCTGCGCCGCTTTTTTGGCTCCGGGCTCTATAACGCCGAATACCGGAATGGCGGCTTTGTTCCGCAAATCGTCTAAGGCTAAACTTGACGAGGTATTGCAGGCTACTATCACAATCTTGACCCCTTTAGCGGATAAAAATTCTAAAATTTCGGACGAATATTTAATTATAGTTTCTTTTGATTTATTTCCGTATGGAACCCTTGCCGTATCGCCAAAATAAATCAAATCTTCGGACGGCAGAATCTTTCTTATTTCTTTAAAAACGGTTAATCCTCCAAGACCGGAATCAAATATTCCTATAGGGGAATCGTTAAATTTCATTTATATTTCCTATAATTTTAATATGGAATTACTTTAACAATTATGATAAAATCAATAAATTACTGTGAATATTATAAAATAAAAAATAAAA
>DAHWHJ010000118.1:0-4528 GCA_027335745.1 bacterium
ATGATAATATTATTATATATCAATAGTTATATATATAAATATAGCCTGCAACAGCCTGTAATAAGAAAAGCCGTAAATAATTAATATTTAAGCTATTTAAGACATACAAGGGGTGCGGTAAATGAAGGAAACGAAAAAACTTAACAGTACATTTTACGCCGTTTTAGCGGTATTTTTTACAATATTATCATTATCTTTAAGCGGTTGTGCAAAAAAACAGGGTTTAACAGGAAAAACCGAGTCCAAGATTAGCGTCGGAGCATTTAAAACCAAGTACGAAATTATTCCGGATTATCTTAAATCCCCGGGAAATATCGATTCATTGAATAATACCGTTATTTCCGCCCATATTATGGGATATGTAGTTTTTGAAAACGTTCATCAGGGTCAGGCGGTTTCCAAAGGGCAGCTCTTATTAAAATTAAGCGCCCCTGAAATAGGCTCTAAATATTATGCCGCAAGAGCAGGATTTATTAACGCGAAAAAGACATACGACAGAATAAAAAAATTATATAAAGAAAATTCCGTTTCAAGGCAAATGTTCGATAATACTCTAATGCAGTATAACGTTGCTAAGGCCCGCTTAAACGAAGCCGCAAATTATCTCAATTATAAAGATATTTATTCTCCTTTTAACGGGGTAATAACGAAAAAAAGTGTTTCTATGGGCGACCTTGCCGCACCCGGGCAGATGTTGCTAATAATTCAGAGCCTAAAAAATTTGGAATTCAAAACATCTGTTAACGTTAAATATTTTAATAAAATAAAAGATGGGGAAACCGTTAAATTAAATTTTTCTTCTATAAATAAATCTATTAACGGAAAGGTCATAGCAGTCGTAAGGTCTGCAAATCCTTACTCTCATTCAGTTTTAGTAAGAATTGCCGTAGAAGTAGCCGAAAAATCGGGGCTGATGCCCGGAATGTACGGGACGGCAAGATTTAAAATAGGGAAAAGAAAAGCCGTTATCATACCTAAAACCGCGATCGTAAGGCGTTTGGGTATAACCGGGGTCTATACCGCCGACAATGCGGGCGAAGTTATGTTTCAGCCCGTAAAAAGGGGCAGGGTTTATAAAAAGAATTTCATAGTAATTTCAAACGGTTTAAAACCCGGTATGACGGTAATAACAAGCGGATTAAATAAAATTAAAACCGGAAATTACGTCAGTCCTAAGTTCTAATTAAGGCATTTCAATATAAGATAAGGAGTTTTAAAAGATAAATGAATAAAAATTTCAGCGCTAAAATTACCGAATATTTTATAGAAAATAAAATAACGCTTTTATTGATTTTATTCAGCATAGGTTTTGGAATTATCGCCGTTCTTCTTACGCCGAGACAATATAATCCCCAAATAATCGTGCCTGCGGCAAACGTAATAGTTAGATTTCCGGGAGCGAGCGGCGAGCAGGTTAAAAACTTAGTTACGAAACCCCTGGAAAGAAAAATGTGGCAAATCCCCGGGGTGAAGCATGTTTATTCCATATCTATGAACTCCGAATCCATAGTTACGGTTCAGTTTCACGTTAACGCGAGCCGCGATAAGAGTCTTGTCGATATATACAATAAAGTATTTTCCAACCTCGACGAAATCCCTAAAGGCGCAATGAGACCGCTTATTAAACCGATAGACGTAAATCATGTTCCGATACTCAATATTACGCTATGGAGCAAAAAATATAATGCGGGATATCTTACGACGATTGCGAACAGAATATTAGACAAACTCGATTCCGTTAAAGGAACGGGAGTTACTTATTTAAACGGCGCAAGATACAGACAGATCAACGTTTATCTTAATCCGGTAAAAATGGCGGGATATAATGTTTCTCCGTTAATGATAGCTCAGGAACTTAAAGGAACTAATATAAACATTCCGGCAGGATTTCTTCAGAATAACAACAAAAAAACATTTTTGACCGCCGGCGGATATTTTCACCGCGTAAGTTCGGTCAAAAACTTCATTATTTCCGTTTACGACGGAAAGCCGGTTTATCTGAAAGACGTCGCCTCGATTAAATATTCTTATAAGCCTTTAAATTTTCTTTCGGAAATAGGGTTTGGGAATAATTATGCGAAAGCTAACGTAAACGGCAGAATTATAGGGGCATCCAAAGGTATTTATCCGGCGGTAACCATAGCCGTCGCTAAAAGAAGAGGCAAAAACGCCGTCGCGGTGGTCGATAACGTTCTCGCAAAATTTCATAAAATAGTTAAAACAAGCCTGCCGGCGGGAGTTCATTGGACGATTACGAGAAACGACGGAAAAAAGGCAAACAATGCCGTGAATAAATTATTATTTCATTTAATAATAAGCATAATAATCGTTATCGGACTTCTTTTGATAATATTAGGATGGAGAGAAGCTTTTATCGTAGCATTTACGATTCCTTTAATGCTGTTTCTTACCCTTGGCATAGCCTACATTTTTCATCAGACTTTAAATAGAATTACTTTGTTTGCGCTGATTCTTTCGCTCGGACTTTTAGTCGATAACGCTATCGTAGTCATCGACAATATAGAAAGGGTTTTTTCGAAAGAAAGGAATATACTTCCTACCTATGCGGTAGATGCCGTAAACGAAATAGGCAACCCTAATTTTTTTGCTACGCTGGCGGTTATATCTTCGTTTATCCCTATGTTGTTCGTAACGGGGATGATGGGTCCATATATGCGCCCTATTCCTTTTAACGTGCCTATCGCCATGCTCGTTTCATTATTCGTAGCCCTTACAGTCGTTCCGTGGTTTTATCTTAAACTTATGGCAAACGAAAGGGGAATGGCGCTTCTGCGCAAAAAAGAGTTAAAAGAACATAATAAAGACGGCAAAACAGGTCTATATGCAAAAATATTAACGCCTTTGCTTTTAAATAAAAAGAAAAGATATATATTTATATCCGTTATCGTAATTTTATTTATTTTAGCAATGTCGCTTCCGGTTTTAAAGATTGTAAAATTTAAAATGCTTCCGGTTGCAAATACTAATACCTTTTTGATTACTATAAATAAACGTCCGGGCTCGACTTTTCAAGATACCAATATTGCGACTATGCAGATAGTAAATTATTTAAAACGTATAAAACAGGTAAAAAACTACGTGGTTACGGTGGGAACGCCTTCGGTTATCGATTTTTCCGGGCTTTTGAGAGGGGCAAATTTTAGAAATGCCAGCTGGAACTCGGAAATAAGGGTCAATCTAATAGACAAAGACAGTAGAAGCACGTCATCCCATCAACTTGTTTTAAGCCTGTTGCCAGAGGTGCATAAAATCGGAAAAGAATATAACGCTACGGTAAAAGTTCTTGAAAGTCCGCCCGGACCTCCGGTAAAATCAACGATAGTAGCGGAGATTTACGGTAAAAATTACCGGGAACAGGCAAAACTTTCTAAAATCGTGGAAGCAAGAATGAAAAATACGAGAGGGGTTACGGACGTAAACTCTTCATATAAAAAACGGATAAAAAAGACGGAAGTCGTCGTGAGAAGAAGAAAGGCGTCTATGCTGGGAATCAGCACGGAAATGATTGCGCAGTCCCTTTATCTTTTAAACAACGGAATGACCGTCGGCACAATTCATAAAAAAGGTCATCTGCATCAGGAAGATATTTTTTTGCGTATGCCGGCTTCTTTCAGGACGGACGTAAACGCCTTGTCGAGCATCTGGATATATGCTCCTTACGCCGGCAGGTTAGTGCCGCTGAATTCCGTAATAAAAATAAAGCATAGCTATTTAAATAATATGATTTACGAGAGGGATTTGAAACCTTTAGTTTATGTTTACGGCAAGGTAGTCAAAAGAAGCCCTATGTATGCAAATTTAGACCTTTTTCTGCATTTTTTAAAACATCCTCTTCCTGCAGGTTATCATATAAGATGGGGCGGCGAGTGGCATCTTACCTTAAAGGTGTTTGCACAGCTCGGCGCGGCAATGGGAATCGCAATCCTTCTTATTTATATTCTTTTGGTAGGATATACAGGTTCTTTCATTGTTCCGCTAATACTTATGGGAGCGATTCCGCTTGAAATGATAGGCATAATGCCGGGGTTCGCTTTAATAAGAGTTTATTTTACGGCTACTTCTATGATAGGGGCTATAGCCCTTTCAGGTATCGTTATAAGAAATTCTCTGCTTTTACTTGAATTTATAAACACAAGAAAAAAGGAAGGCTATAATATCGCCGATTCTTTAGTAGAAGCGGGAGCTATGAGAGCAAGACCGATAATAATTACGGCGCTTGCCGTTATATTCGGTTCGGCTATACTCGTGACCGACCCGGTATGGAACGGTCTGGCATGGGCTCTCATTTTCGGAATGCTGGCTTCTACTACATTAACGCTTGTCGTAATTCCGGTGCTTTATTATATGATAGAAGGAAGAAGGTGGCACAAAGAAGACGTTCACGATAATTTATAAACTTTATAAAATTGCCGATAAAAATAAATTTGTCTGGATTCCCGCCTACGCGGGAATGACAACAGATGGGTGAATGGTTAAATTCTTCAAAAGTCATTCCCGCGTAGGCGGG
>DAHWHJ010000025.1:0-2882 GCA_027335745.1 bacterium
AAAGAAGAAATAGAAAAGATTAAACAACAATAACGATTAAGATATGCGTATTTTTGAGCCACAGGTAAAACCTCTTATATATGCGGCGCTGAATGAAGATATTAAAGGCGGCGATATTACCACGGATGCCGTCACTTTAAAAAATGACCCCGTTATCCGATGCGAGGTTATCGCAAAAAAAGATTCTATCGTGTGCGGACTGCAAATATTTTCCATGGTATTCGATATAATTTCAAAAAATAATTATAAAATAGACTTTTTGTGCCGTGAAGGAGAAAAGGCGGTTAAATCGCAGAAGATAATATCGCTTAAAACAAAAGCAAGCGACATACTTTATGGAGAAAGAACCGCTCTTAATTTCCTTCAACACTTGTCCGGCATTGCAACAATATCTAACATTGCGTCAAAAGAGCTTGAGGGACTTAAAACGAAAATTTTAGATACAAGAAAAACTATTCCCGGACTGAGGATACTGCAAAAATATGCCGTAAAAATAGGCGGAGGAGAAAACCACAGATTCGACCTTTCTTCCGGAATACTTATAAAGGACAATCATATTAAACTTGCCGGCGGAATAAAAAACGCCATGGATGCCGTAAAAAACTATTATTCCGGTTTAAACTTTAAAATAGAAATTGAAACCGCCTCTTTAGAAGAAGTTAAAGAAGCTGTAAAGGCGAAAGCGGATGTGATAATGTTGGACAATATGGATATAAAAACAATGAAAAAAGCCGTCAAAATTATAGACGGAAAAGCCGTCACGGAAGCCTCCGGCAATATAACTATAAATAATCTTAGAAAAATAGCCGTTGAAACATGCGTAGATTATATATCTATGGGGTCGCTTACCAATTCCGTAATTCCCGCCGATTTTTCGTTAAATTTCATTAAATAAATTTAGCTTAATTTTTTTATCGAAATGATATAAAATAAAAAGAATCAGGGACAGACTTAAGCCTGCCTCCTCTTAGATCGATAAAAACCTTTAACTTTAAAGAGGCTTAAAATGGAAGAAATAAATTATATCGATATATTTGAAATTAAAAAACTGCTAAAAGGGCCGTTTGCAGGAAAAAATCTCTATTATGAAGAGAAAGTCGATTCTACAAATACTCTTGCGAGAGAACTGGCGTCTAAAGGCGTAAAAAACGGAAGCGTAGTGATATCGGATTGTCAGGAAAAAGGAAGGGGCAGAAACGGAAAATTCTGGACGTCTCCCTGCGGAAGTAATATCTATATGTCTATAATCTTAAGACCTAAGTTTTCCCCTGAAACTGCTCAAGGAATGACGATTTTAGCCGCAGTATCCGTGGCGGACGCAATAGTCGAGGTTGCTTCTTTACGACCTCAGATTAAATGGCCTAACGACATCCTTATAGACTCTAAAAAAGTTTCGGGAATATTAACGGAAATGAGCACGCAAAACATGACTATAGAATACATGGTGGTCGGGATAGGAATGAATGTTAACGTCACGGAAAAAAATATGGACGAAAATATAAAAAATATTGCAACCTCGCTCTTAATAGAATCCGAAAAAACAAACGGCTCAAGCGCCTTTTTAGACAGAAACAGGCTTATCGCATCTATTTTAAACAAATTCGATAAATATTACGAAATGTTTTTATCTACCGGCTTATCGTCCGTTCTCGTTTACTATCAAAAATACTTCGGAATGATGGGAAAAACGGTCGAGATAAATGTTAAGGATAAAAGGGTCGAAGGACAGGTCGTGGGCATAGATTCCAAAGGGGCGCTTCTTTTAAAAACAGGCGAAAACGAACTGGAAAGAGTTGTTTCCGGCGAAATATATTTTTAAATTTTATGATACTATCGTGCGATATTGGCAATTCTTCTTCTTCTTTCGGGCTGTTCGAGGAGAAAGGCTATGAAGTAATTAAAGGTTTTAGAATAGATACGGCAAAAATATCGTCTTTGCAGGATTTAAAAAAATATATATCTAAAAATATCGACTTAAAAGACGTAAAAGCCGTTTCAATTTCGTCCGTAACGCCTTCAGCGAACCCCCTTTATAAAGAATTCTTTGCCAAAGTGAAACTGGAACCTTTTTTGATTTCTACCGACGCAAAACTAAACATAAGGATATGCATAGAGAACAGTGGAAAATTAGGAACCGATAGGATCGCAAATATTAGTTACGCCCATTTTTCAAATAGTAAGTTTCAAATAGTGGTCGATTTAGGAACTGCTTTAACTATAGACGTCGTTAATAAAAACGGAGATTTTTTAGGCGGGATTATCTATCCGGGATTATCTACGCTTGCAGGCAGTCTTTACGAATATACCGAAAAACTTCCTTTAGTTAAAATAGCTAAGCCGAAAACATTAATAGGAACAAATACCGAATCGGCAATCCTGTCAGGAATATATCACGGTATTTTATTTTTAATAAAAGGGTTCGTAGACAATATCTGCGATTATTATAATATTTACGGCACAGAAAATTTAAGCGTAATTTTTACCGGAGGACAATCAAGCCTTGTTTTTGATGAAATATACGTAAATGCCGAAAAAATCCTTGACGAACACTGCACGCTTAAAGGGATAAAATATCTTTACGATATTAATATTACCTAAAATTCAATATTATGTTCCTTCCTGCCATGATTTTAAATAGTTTATCTGCTCTTTCGTAAGCGTATCTATTTCTATATCCATAGACTTAAGCTTCAAGGAAGCGATACGCTCGTCTATTTCTTTAGGAACGTTGTAAACCCCGGGCGACATAACGGTCTTCCCTAAAACCGCAAACTCCGCCGAAAGAGCCTGAACGGAAAAACTCATATCCATAACGCTGGCGGGATGCCCGTGCGCGCTTGCAAGGTTTATGAGCCTGCCTTCGGCAAGGAGATATATTCTTT
>DAHWHJ010000038.1:0-4648 GCA_027335745.1 bacterium
GATCTTCCGTCAGGGGAAGAGGGCAATAAAGAATTCAGGAAATTGGCCGCAGCGGAAGGGATAATTGACCCGGTTAAAAAAAACGAGGTCCAGTCTAATCCAGGAAATTTCACTCGGTCGGGCATAGATAAAATTAAAAAAAATTCCAAACCCCAGAAAGTCAATAAAAATAAAGATAAAAAGGGACTGTCCGAATTTCGGACAGCTGAAGGCGGCGGGGATAATACGGCTGGAAAATCCGAGACTCAGCCCCCAGCTTCCGGTAAAAATCAAGAGCCCCCGGCGGATCTTAAGCCAAAAAATCCGAGGGATATAGCAGCAATAGAAGCAATTAATAAATCGATGAAAATATTTAATGATGCCCATGTAAGCATTAAGCTAAAAATGGCTGAGGATGCCGACGGTTATCATCTTAATGTCCGCGTAGCGACCCCGGCTACCGCGGAGCAGATAGTGGACGCGATAGGTAAAATATTCAACTAAAAATAAAACTTTTAGTCAACTGTCCGAAATTCGGACAGTAACGGTAAAGTAAAAATAAACATAACTTAAAAACAGGAGGGCTTATGGAAAAGTGTAATTTAAAAAACGATTTATCCCATCCAGATTTAAGGTTTATAGATTTAAACAAATTTTCGTCCAGATTAACACGCAAAGCGGGTTACGATCCGGAAGTATTAAAGAGGGCGGTAAAAGACAGCTTTCTTGATTTTATAGACACTCATACTAATTCGCACGGCGTATTCATCTGTGGTTCAAAGAAGCTCGTCGAGTTCGTAGAGGATAATTTAATTTAAAGTAAGTAATAGGGAGAATAAGCAATGTTAAGCGTGGTGGCGCGCTCCAAGGGCTGGGCGCAAGATTATTTTCAGACGCAGAAGGACGAATATTATCTCGGCCAGGCTACCGAAACCTTTTATGGCGGCAAGGCATGTAAATTTGCCGGCGACCCCGTATTGGAATCCTCCGGCCAGTTTGTAAAGTTAAAATCCGGAAAAACCTTCATGGATTTTATTCCAGACGGTAAAGGCGAAAGAGCTTGCTTTGACATGGTCTTTACCGTGGATAAATCGCTCTCCGTATTAATAGAACTGACCGATGACCCAAAACTAAGGGAAGAGTTAATAGAAATACACAATAACGCCGTTTGTGAGGCCATGCAGGAATTTGAAAAAATGGCTTATACGAGACTGTCCCATAGGGTAGCCGGCAAAAAGATAATCGACCCGGTTTATCCAGGTAAAGTCGAATGGGCCGCGTTCACGCATCACACGAGCCAGGATAACGACCCCGATGTACACACCCACGTCGTCGTGCCTAACCGCATCAAAGTATTCGGTAAGGACTACGCTATGGAACCGGCCGACTTGTTAAAACCTAACAGTTCCACGAAAATAGCCCTTGGCAAGTTCTATCGCGCGAGCGTAGTCAATCAGGTGCGCAAAAAAAAGGAAATATTAGTCAATATAAGCGATTATAAGAATTTCTTTTATGAAGTGGCAGGGGTATCTGAAGAGACGGCAAAACAATTCTCTAAAAGGTCTAACACGATTAAGGCTGAATATGAAATAGTGAAAGATGATTACGCGGAATCCGAAAAAGCCAAAGTGAAACAAAAAATAGCAACGGAAACACGGGGAAAAAAAGATAAAGGCAAAACCATAGAGGAGCTCCGCGAAATATGGCGGGCCGAAAGTCCGCAGAAGAATATATCCGTCGTGAAGCAATCAGTCAACCTGGCTACGGCTGAGGATATAGACAATGCTTTCGCCAGTGCATGGAACAAGCTTTCGGAAAACCGCAGTTCCTTTACCGAACTTAATCTAATGGTCGCGGTACGCCAGAATCTCATTTATGAGAATTTAAGATTTAACGAAAAAGATTTACATGCAGCGTTAAAAAAAAAACCGAAAAAAAGGAGCTGATTCAAATAACTAAATTAGGGAATAGGATATTTACGACTAAGGAGCTCAGGATGAAGGAATTATGGATAGAGAGGCACGCCAAGGAAACGCACGGGAAATACGAGCAAATTATGACAAAAGCCGATGCCATTGCCGCCATAGAGTCATGGGAGGCGGAGATGAAAAGAAAGTTTAAGGTGGAACAGGGAAGGGAATTTAATTTGACAAAGGACCAGAAAAAAGTCTTATTGGCGATATTAACCTCAAAAGACGGGGTCATAATAATCCAGGGCGATGCCGGTACGGGCAAGACGACCCTGCTGCAGGCACTTAAGGAAATAACGTTGGACAAAGGGATAAAACTCAGAGGGCTTTCCACGATGGGCAAAGCCGTCATAGAGATAATCGAACAGGGCAAGATAGACGAATCGATGACGATAGACAGTCATATCTTAAGAGGCAAGGGGATAAAAGATTTTACGGACTCGAACGGTAAAGTAATAGATATCGTGGACGAGTCGTCTATGAATGCGACGGGCAAGCTTTACGACGTTATGGATTTGGGTGCAAAAGAAAACGCCAGATCAATTTTAATAGGCGACATTAAACAGCATCCATCCATCCAGTCCGGCGGCATGTTCGAAAGGGCACAGAAGTCAAAGCACGTTACATTCGTGGAGATGAAGGAGTCTATTAGACAGGTAGATCCTTTCTTTAAGGAAGTGGTTAAGACGATATCTGAGGGACATATATCCGACGGTTTGAATATGCTCGATAATGCAAAAATGATACACGAGATTACCGCGAAAAATACAGAAAAGGAAATGGAAGCGCCGGACGCCCAAACCCTTAAAGAAAAACTTTACCAGGAAATAACTAATGCGTATATAGAGAGTGGAAATCTTAATAATCTTATTCTTGCCGCCCAAAATAAAGACCGCGGCGAACTTAATAAAATTACGCGAAATAAATTAAAAGACATGGGTATAGTCGGGGCGGAAGATTTTATGATGGATATCCGCGAAGGAAAAAATATTAGCGACGAGGACAAAAAGCACATATGGAATTATGAAGCCGGAAATATTATTGTAAGAGGCAAACATATCTATACGGTTAAGTCGGTCGATTTTGAAAATAAAATGCTTCAAGTCGTGGACAATTATTCCGGAAAAGAAATCACGATGTCGGGAAATAAATTAAAAGATAATCAGGTTTACATTGAAACGGAAAGAAAATTTTCAAAAGGGGATAAAGTCATTTTTTTAAAAAACGATTATCACATTGGAATAACCGGAATAAAAAACGACAAAGACGAATACGGAGTTCAAAATGGGGTGAGTGGTTTTATCCAAAATATAGAAAATTTAGGAAACGGCAATTATAAAATAGATGCAAATATTGGTGAAAGAAAAACGATAAGCTTCGAAACTAAAGATTATAATTATTTTACCCACGGATACGCAATAACGAGTTTTAAATCGCAAGGGCAAACCGTACTTAAGGCTTTTATTTATGCCGCTGAAACTACCAAGAACGAAATATACGTTAACCTGTCGAGGGCTAAAATCGTTGCGGAGATATGGACGCTTTCAAAAGAGCTATTATTTAAGACTGCAAAAAATGATAGCAAGCAAATAAGCTCGCTTGATGTTGAGAAAAGAAACTGGCGCCCATATACGGTTCTTAACCTGGCGGAAGGATATGAGAATATAGTCTCGACTATTTCGGATATCGGGGAAAAATTTAAAGAGATTAGAGAGAGATTTAAAAGAATGAATGAGCGGGAAAGCCAAAAAGAGAAAAACGCTATTAAGGAAAAACAGGATAAGCCCAAAGAGAAAATTCCGTCTGAAAAAATTAATAAAGAACCGGATAAAAAATCCGAAAAAAAGATTGCAAAAAAACATTGATGTCGGGAAATTATATCGGTATAAGCAACGACCACTCGGCAAAAAACCGCCGAGTGGTAATAAAGTGATGCTTCGCATAATTTGTTTATAGTAAATACTAAAAACTTATATAGAAAAATACATATTTAATTATAGTAAAAACTAAAGGATTATATAGTGAAAAAATTATTAATTATAGTAAAAACTAAAAGTAAATATAGTGTGCTTCGCACGTTTAAATATAAACGGCAGCTACACGGTTACACCTACGCACCGGCGGCGGCGGAAACACGGATACGGCGTGGGGCGTTTGTATGGCGTCGTATGGCGGGCGTATCACAAACACGCATAAAATATAAAAATTAACAGTATGGCGAAAGCGGTATAAAAATACCATACGCGTAAGGCGTAAAAAAAGGAGGTTTTATGGCTAAGGTGAAAAAGACTTTTTCGATGGACCAAAAGTATGAAAGGAAGTTTCGGCCGGGGGATAATTTTTCGGATATTGTGAATGCCGCCCTGGGTAAATATTTTTACGAAGAACAGCAAAGACAGAGTGCTTATTTACAACTTATAAAAGACAATCAGCGGGTTATGGATGCCATTTTAACTGAAATCGGCAACGCAAAGTCCGAAGTGAATGTGTTGCGCGAAAGCATGAGAAAACGGACGGACTTTATTTTAAATATGGGGTTTTTTTCCGCTGCCGGCGTCGACTTATTAAAAGAGGAGAATAAGTATAAAAAACTATTAATGGAAGAGATAGAAACAGTGAAAGGAGAATACAAAAAACTTAAAGAACTGGAGGAAGCGAAATGAAAAAAACAAAAAATTTAAAGGCTATTATGCAAGAGG
>DAHWHJ010000060.1:0-6408 GCA_027335745.1 bacterium
AAAAACGAAAAAAGAATGCTCCAGGAAGCCGTCGATGCCCTCTTCGACAACGGCAGGCGCGGACGTACTATAATGGGGTCTAACAGAAGGCCGCTTAAATCCTTAAGCGATATGTTAAAAGGTAAGACAGGCAGATTCAGACTTAATCTTCTCGGTAAAAGAGTAGATTATTCCGGAAGGTCGGTTATAGTAGTCGGTCCTGAATTAAAACTACATCAATGCGGTCTTCCTAAAAAGATGGCTATAGAACTTTTTAAACCGTTTATATTTAATAAGTTATTGCAAAAAGGAATTACCGATACTCTTAAGACTACAAAGAAGCTTGTAGATAAAGAAGCGCCGGAAGTTTTCGACGTTTTAGAAGAGGTTATTAAAGAACATCCGGTAATGCTAAATAGAGCGCCTACCCTACACAGACTTGGAATTCAAGCATTTGAACCGATATTGGTAGAAGGAAAGGCAATTCATTTGCATCCCCTTGTATGCGCCGCGTTTAACGCGGATTTCGACGGAGACCAGATGGCGGTGCATGTTCCGCTTTCTATAGAGGCGCAGGTAGAAGCAAGAGTGCTTATGATGGCTACTAATAACATATTGTCGCCTGCAAGCGGTAAGCCGATTATCGTTCCGTCTCAGGATATAGTTTTAGGTTTATATTATATGACACGCGAAATGCCTTTCGTCAAAGGAGAAGATAAGGTCTTTTCCGACCCTGACGAAGTTAAGTTTGCTTACGATAACGGACATGCCAGTCTGCATGCCCGCATAAAGGCGAGAATTAATAATAAAATTGAAACTACTACAGTCGGTAGAGTTATACTTTACGAAATAATTCCCGGCGAAATCCCCTTTGATTTAATAAATAACGTAATGACTAAGAAGGAAATTACAAATTTAATAGATTATGCTTTCAGGGTATGCGGTCCAAAGAAGACCGTTATCCTTGCCGATAAGTTAAAATCTATGGGCTATGAATATTCGACTAAATCCGGCATATCAATATGTATAAGCGATATGGAGGTTCCGGCGGAAAAAAATAAGATTATTAAAATTGCGACAAAAGCAGTAGAAGAGATTGAAAATAGTTATAAAGAAGGTTTAATAACCAACGGGGAAAGATATAATAAAGTCGTGGATACATGGGCTAACGCCACGGATGAAATCGGCGGGGTCATGATGAATAAATTGGGAACCAGCGAATATTCAGACATGAATAAAAAGAAAAAAATGCTTGGGAAAAGTTTTAATTCGATTTTTATAATGGCCGATTCCGGTTCCAGGGGATCAGAAACCCAAATCAGACAACTGGCAGGTATGAGAGGATTAATGGCTAAACCGTCGGGTGAGATTATCGAAACCCCGATAACTGCAAATTTTAGGGAAGGATTAACTGTTTTGCAATATTTTATATCTACTCACGGAGCAAGAAAAGGTTTGGCGGATACCGCTTTAAAAACTGCTAATTCCGGTTATTTAACAAGAAGATTAGTAGATGTTTCTCAGGATAATATTATAACGGAAGAGGATTGCGGCACGATGGACGGCATAATCGTGTCCACTCTTGTCGAAAGCGGAGAAACAATAGAGCCGATAGAAGAGAGAATACTAGGGAGGGTTGCCTTAGAGGATATTATTGATCCGTTTTCGAGCGAGTTAATTATCAAGGCTAATGAAGAGATTCAAGAATCTCATTCGAGTAAAATCGGAAACGCCCATATAGAGAGCGTTAAAATTAGATCGGTATTAACTTGTAAAGCTAAAACCGGTGTTTGCGTAAAGTGTTACGGAAGAGATTTAGCCAGAGGTCATTTAGTTAACATAGGTGAAGCTATAGGCGTTATGGCAGCGCAATCTATAGGAGAACCGGGGACTCAGCTTACAATGAGAACATTCCATGTAGGAGGTACGGCATCAAGAAGAACCGAGCAGACAAGCATAGAAAATAAATACGACGGTATAGTTAAGTTTCAGAATCTTAACGTTATCAAAAATAGGGATAAAGAATATGTCGTAATGAATAAAAACGGATCTATAATTATAGTTGACGACTTAGGAAGAGAATTAGAAAAAGTTCAACTGACTTACGGTTCCAAAATTAAAGTCGAGCCTGAGTCTGTTGTGAAAAAAAATACTCTGTTAGCAGATTGGGATTCATATATTAATCCTATAATCTCCGATATATCCGGTAAAATTAAATACGACGATATCAGGGAAAGTGAAACGATGCAGGAACAGGTTGATGAAACTACCGGATTATCCAGAAAGGTAATTATCGAATCGAGAGACCAGACTTTAAGACCCAAGATAGTAATCAAATCGGCGCATCAGGAAAAATCGTATTTAATGCCTATAGGAGCACATTTGTCCGTTCAGGAAGGCGACGAAGTTTTTGCGGGAGATATAATCGCAAGGATTCCGAGAGAAACTACAAAAACCAAAGATATTACCGGCGGTCTGCCTAAAGTCGTGGAACTTTTTGAGGCAAGAAAGCCCAAGGAATGGGCGGTTATTACGGAGATAAGCGGCAAGGTATCCTTTGGGCGCGATTTCAAGGGTAAAAGGCGTGTCGTTATAACGCCCCCTCACGGAGAACAGAGAGAATATCTTATTCCCAAAGGAAAACTCGTCAGCGTTCATGAGGGAGATTATGTAAATGCGGGGGAACCGCTGATGGACGGATCTCCTAATCCACATGACATATTAAAAGTTCTTGGAGAAAAAGAGCTTGCAAAGTTTTTGGTTGATGAAATTCAGGAGGTTTACAGACTTCAAGGCGTTAAAATTAATGACAAGCATATAGAAGTTATCGTTAAGCAGATGCTTAAAAACGTTAGAATCAAAAACTCCGGCGATTCTAGATTTCTCGAAGACGAAGTGATTGATAAAAATGTTTTTGATGCGGAAAACGAAAGGGTAATCAGGGAAGGCGGAATTCCGGCTATTGCAGAGCCTGAACTCATGGGCATAACAAAGTCATCACTAAGTACTGAAAGTTTTATCTCTGCAGCGTCTTTCCAGGAAACCACGAAGGTTTTAACCGAAGCCGCTATCCATTGCAAGGTCGATAATTTAAAAGGCTTAAAAGAGAATGTTATTATGGGAAGATTAATACCTGCAGGAACGGGCTTTGAAAAATATTCGCATCTCGATGTTGACGTAATATAAAAAAAAGCAAAAAATATGTTGACAAAAAATTAATTAAATATTAAAATCTTTAATTCCACTAATTAATTATAAACATAAAATTGTAATTGTTAAATTTTAAAAAATAAAGGGAGTAAAAGTGCCGACCATAAATCAGTTAATCAGAAATGCAAGGAAAAAAGTCGCCAAAAAGACATCTTCTCCGGCATTAAAAGGTTCGCCTCAAAAAAGAGGAGTCTGCGTCAGGGTTTATACTACAACCCCTAAAAAACCTAACTCCGCTCTCAGAAAAGTGGCGAGGGTCAAATTAACCAACGGAATGGAAGTTACTACATATATTCCGGGAGAAGGGCATAACCTACAAGAGCATTCGGTTGTTCTAATAAGAGGCGGAAGAGTAAAAGACTTGCCCGGCGTCAGGTATCATATAATAAGGGGAGCGCTTGACTGTGTGGGTGTTAATGGAAGAAAGCAAAGCAGGTCAAAGTACGGCACTAAAAGAGCCAAGTAAATAAAAGAAAAATAACAAAAAATAAAGCATAGAAAAATAACGTGTTAAAGTAAGGAGCGGAAAATTGTCTCGAAGAAAAAGAGCTGTTAAAAGAGTCGTTGAAGGCGATCCAAAATTCAATGATAAAGTAGTGCAGAAGTTTTTAAATAAACTTATGTATGACGGAAAGAAAAGCATAAGTGAGAAAATATTTTATGGTTCTCTTGACATAATTTCCGAAAAAACCAAGGATGACGGATTTAGGATTTTTAAGCAGGCTATAGAAAACGTAAAGCCTGTTTTAGAAGTTAAAGCCAGAAGAATCGGCGGCTCAAACTATCAGGTTCCGGTAGAGGTTAGAGCCGACAGAAGATTATATTTGGCAATCAGATGGATTATCGGTTATGCAAGGTCTAGAAGCGAGAAGTCAATGGAAGAAAACTTAGCTCTCGAAATATTGGATGCGGCAAACAATAGAGGCAGTTCAATTAAAAAGAAGGAGGATACTTTTAAAATGGCTGAAGCGAATAAAGCTTTTGCTCATTTTAAATGGTAAGAGGTTTATAAATGGCAGATAAAATATCTCTAGACAAGACCAGAAATATAGGTATAATGGCGCACATCGATGCCGGAAAAACAACTACTACCGAAAGAATTTTGTATTATACCGGAGTTAACTATAAGATAGGCGAGGTCCATGAAGGAACTGCCACTATGGATTGGATGGAGCAGGGACAGGAAAGAGGAATAACGATTACTTCTGCGGCAACGACATGTTTCTGGAAAAATCATAGAATAAATATAATAGACACCCCCGGTCACGTCGATTTTACTATTGAAGTCGAGAGGTCTTTAAGGGTGTTAGACGGAGCCGTTGCGGTTTTTGACGGTGTTGCGGGTGTCGAACCCCAATCTGAAACTGTCTGGAGACAGGCAGATAAATATAAAGTGCCCAGGATATGCTTCGTCAATAAAATGGACAGAACCGGAGCAAATTATTACAGATGCGTCGATATGATAAGAACAAGGCTTAACGCAGTTCCCGTGGTTATGCAAATCCCCATGGGATTAGAGGAAAATTTTAAAGGCATTATCGATATAGCTAACATGAAAGCCTATTTATACAAAGATGAAACTCTAGGCGCGGAATACGATATTATAGAAATCCCCGAAGAATATAAGGCTGATTCAAAAAAATATCATGATGAATTTATTGAAAGAGCGTGTGATTTTAACGATAGTTTAATGGAAAAATATTTAGCCGGCGAAGAAGTAGATGTTGAGTTGGCTAAAATTGCAATAAGACAGGCTGCTTTAGGATTTAAAGTAGTTCCTGTTTTTTGCGGTTCGGCTTTTAAAAATAAAGGGGTTCAACCGTTACTGGATGCAATAATAGATTATTTACCGTCTCCGCTTGATGTTCCACCGGTTACGGGAATAAATCCTAAAACCGAAAAAGAAGAAGTCAGGCATGCTTCGGACGACGAACCGTTTTCCGCTTTAGCATTTAAAATTGCATCGGATCCTTATACCGGTCAGTTAACTTACATAAGAGTTTATTCGGGCATACTTGCTTCCGGTTCATATGTTTATAATTCCGTAAAAGATTCCAAGGAAAGAATTGGACGGCTATTGAAAATGCATGCAAATAAAAAAGAAGAAATAAAAGAGGTGCACGCGGGCGATATAGCTGCAGCCGTCGGGTTAAGAAATACGACTACCGGAGATACTCTTTGCGATGAATCAAGCATTGTAGTTCTTGAATCTATGGAGTTTCCGGATCCGGTTATTTCGGTTGCAATAGAGCCAAAAACTAAAGCTGATCAAGAAAAATTAGGTTTATCGCTTCAAAAATTGACCGTAGAAGATCCATCATTTAGAGTTAAAACCGATTTAGAAACAGGACAGACTATAATTTCAGGAATGGGCGAACTCCATCTTGAAATAATAGTCGATAGGTTGACCCGCGAGTTTAAGGTTGATGCAAATGTTGGCAAACCTCAGGTTGCATATAAAGAAACAATTAATAAAAAAGTCGAATCGGAAGGTAAGTTTATACGCCAATCAGGCGGTAGAGGTCAATACGGACATGTTTGGCTTGAGATAGAACCGTTAGGGAAAGGCGCCGGATATGAATTCGTTAATAAAATTAAAGGCGGGGTTATTCCAGCCGAATATATACCGGCAATAAATAAAGGAGTTACCGAGGCTTTAACTACAGGCGTTTTAGCGGGTTATCCGGTAGTCGACGTTAAAGTATCGGTCTTTGACGGGTCTTTCCATGATGTGGATTCGTCGGAGATGGCCTTTAAAATTGCGGCTTCCATGTCGTTTAAAGATGGAGCTAAAAAAGCATCCCCGGCTCTTCTAGAACCTATAATGAAAGTAGAGGTTTTAGTGCCTGAAGAATTTATGGGCGACGTAATAGGGGATTTGAATTCAAGAAGAGGGAAGATTTTAAATTTAGAAGCCCGTGCAGGAATTCAGGTTATAAATGCCGAAGTTCCGTTAGCTCAAATGTTCGGTTATTCTACTGATTTAAGGTCAAAAACTCAGGGCAGAGCAAACTATACTATGGAATTTCTCAAATATGAGCAAGTGCCTAAGGTTATATCCGAAGAAATTATAGCTAAATCGCAAGGTAAATAGATACTATTAGGAGGAACTAAATGTCCAAAGAGAAATTTGACAGATCAAAGCCGCATGTCAACATAGGAACCATAGGTCACGTCGACCACGGCAAAACAACATTAACCGCTGCCATCACTAAGGTT
>DAHWHJ010000085.1:0-16106 GCA_027335745.1 bacterium
CAGCCGGTTAGAGCATCGGCTTTACAAGCCGGGGGTCACAGGTTCGAACCCTGTTCCGCCTACCATTGTTCGGCATAAAGCACACGTAATTTTCTTGACTTTTTCCATTTATTCGTTTATCATTAAACAATTATATATATATACGGGGCTGTAGTTCAGACGGTTAGAACGCCGGCCTGTCACGCCGGAGGTCGCGGGTTCGATCCCCGTCGGCCCCGCCACTTTTTAAAATCTCTTAATTCCATTGTTTATTAAAAATTTCCACTTTTAATTAATTTTTGATATAATTATCAAATTATATATTTTGCGAGAGTGGCGGAATTGGTATACGCACTGGACTTAGAATCCAGCGGGGCAACCCATGGGGGTTCAACTCCCCCCTTTCGCACCACAAATATTATTTTAATAGAGCGTAATAATTTTATTTTACTTTGGGAGGTTCTTTATATGTCTGGACATAGCAAGTGGAGTACTATTAAAAGAAAAAAAGGGGCGTTGGACGCAAAGAGGGGAAGGATTTTTACTAACATTATACGCGAAATTATTACCAGTACCAGAATAGGCGGAAAAGACGCTTCTTCTAATCCACGGCTGAGATTAGCTATAGACGAAGCGAAAGCTAATAATATGCCTAAAGAAAATATTGAAAGGGCTATGAAAAAAGGAGCCGGAGAACTCGAGGGAGAAACATACGAAGAATTGATATACGAAGGTTACGGTCCAGCCGGCGTCGCGCTTCTTATAGAAACTCTTACCGATAATAAAAATAGGACGGTTTCGGAGGTTAGACATGCTCTTTCGAGGCACGGCGGAAGCCTCGGCGAATCGGGTTGCGTTATGTGGATGTTTAACAAAAAGGGCGTCATCGGTTTCGATACGGCGGAGAATACGGAGGATGCCGTTATGGAAACCGCGTTAGATGCAGGAGCGGAAGACGTTAAAACCGAAGAAGACGAAATATTGGTTTATACCGACGTAAAAGATTTTGAAAAGGTAAGGTCGGCATTCGAGGCTAAAGGAATGAAAGAAAAGTTTTCCGAAATTTCGTATATACCCCAGACAAATATTGAACTTAAGGGCAAGGAAGCTGATCAGATGCTCAGGCTTATGGATGCGATAGAAGAAATCGAAGGAATTCAAAACGTTTATGCTAATTTCGATATACCGGAAGCAGTGGAATGAATCAGTTCTAAATATATTAAAAATTAAAAAATTGCAGGCTTTAAGTTATGGGCTACAAGATTTTAGGGGTTGACCCGGGTTCGCGGTTGACAGGTTGGGCGGTTTTGGATCTGCCTTCTTTCGGTAAGCCGTTCGATCTAATATCCTGCGGATTGATAGACGCAAGAAAAAATAAGTTCCCCTCTAATCTTAATAAAATATATGATGAACTCAAAGAGATAGCATTGACTTATTCCCCCGATATTATGTCTTTGGAAGCGGTGTTTTCGGGAATAAATCCTGCATCTTTAATTAAACTTTCGCAGGCAAGGGGGGTTATATGCCTGCTTTCATCCATTTTGAATATCAGGCTTAAAGAATATTCCCCAAGATTCGTTAAAAAAAGCATATCGGGCTATGGAGCTGCAAGTAAAAGCCGGATGAAAGATGCGCTTGTTTTGATATGTTCCTCCAAAAGCCGCAACGTTAAAGACTTTTTAAAAGAAAATATAAGCGACGACATATCGGACGCTATCGCTATTGCGGTATGCTGTGCTACCGATATGACAAATTTTGTGAGTATTTAATATATTAAAATAATATGATAGCTTATCTTCACGGAAAGGTAATTTTAAGAGATATAGAAAAATCCCTTATTATACTCGAAACCTACGGCGTCGGATATGAAGTATATATGCCTATGCCGAATTTTGAAAAAAATTCTGCTTTCGTGAGCGAAGGTTCGGAACTAAATCTTTTTATCCACACTTACGTCAGGGAAGACAGAATAACCCTTTACGGCTTTAACACTAAACTTCAGAGAGAAATTTTCTCTCTTCTTCTCAACGTAAAAGACGTAGGTCCTAAACTTGCCGTTACGATTCTTTCGAGCATAGACGCGACAAACCTTATAAATATTTTGACGACGCAGGATATATCCGCCCTCTGCGGCATTAAAGGTATAGGACAGTCTAAAGCGGAACGTATAATAATGGAGTTAAAAAATAAAATACTTAAAAAGGCGGCGGCATTTAACGATATAAAAGCCGACGATATTTGGACGAAACCTTTTATGCAGTTCGAATTAGAAGCTGAAGGAGTTAAAGAATCGGAGAAGCGTAAATTTAACCGTGATTCATTTAAAACTGCCGAAATTTTGGTCGAAGCGGCGGCGTCAAACGTTAAACAGTCTTCCGATATGATAATCGAATCTGCACAGGCGCTTGAAGCCCTCGGCTATTCCAAATTAGACTCTTTTAATATTACAAGTAAGGTTTTCGGGACGCTTAAAAACGCCGGAAATATTCCGTTAAGGACGGAAGATTTAACTAAGGAGTGTCTTAAGCATATTTATTCGCAGAAAAACATATAAGATATAATAATATAATAAAAAATCAAAATTAGCCGACTATGGTATCGTTCAAAAAAGAGTTTAATAAAAATTCGGCGGATACGGACATTAAATCCGATAATACCGCCGCCGCTTCCGATTGCGATTCTCCCGTTTCTCCGGAAAGAGAGGAAGGAGAAAGTTTCGACAATCCGGTAAGACCGCTGTCTTTCGACGAATATATAGGGCAGGCTAAACTTAAAGAAAACCTTCTTATTTTTATAAACGCTTCAAAAAAAAGAGCCGCGCATATCGGGCATCACGACCTCGATCATCTGTTGTTTTTCGGACCTCCGGGTTTGGGAAAAACTACCCTTGCCGGAATTATAGCAAAAGAACTCGGCGTAAATATTAAAATAACGTCGGGTCCTTCGATAGAAAAAGCGGGAGATATAGCCGCCTTATTATCCGCCGTTTCTAACGGCGACGTCATATTTATCGACGAAATTCACAGACTTCCGAAACCCGCGGCAGAAATGCTTTATCCCGCTATGGAAGATTTTAAGCTCGACATCGTAATCGGTGAAGGAGCGACGGCAAAATCCATAAGAATAAGTTTACCGCGCTTTACGCTCGTAGGCGCAACGACGAGGGCGGGGCTTATTCCCTCTCCGCTCCGCGACAGATTCGGTTTTACCGCGCGTTTGGAATTTTACGATACGGAAGAACTTGCAAGCATAGTCGTCAGAAGCGCAAAACTTTACGGCATCGGCATAGAAAGCGAAGCCGCTTTAGAAATAGCGCGCCGTTCGAGAGGAACTCCCAGAATAGCCAACAGGCTTTTAAGGCGGCTGAGGGATTATATGGTTCATCTTAAAAAAGACGTCATAACGCTTGAGGTGGCGAAGTTCGGCATAGAAAGTCTCGGTATCGACGAAATAGGATTAGATGCCGGCGACCTACTTTTTTTGAAAACCGTCATAGAAAAATTCGGAGGCGGTCCCGTCGGTATCGAAACCATAGCTCAGGCTATGAACGACGAAAAAAATACCCTCGAAGACGTCATAGAACCATATTTAGTTGCCTGCGGTTTTATACAGCGGTCCAAAAAGGGCAGGATAGCTACGGAACTTGCCTATAAGCACTTTGGATTAATCAAGGAAAACTCTTTGTTTTAAGTTTTTTAAATAGATTTTGAGAACAATTTTGCGCACCTTAATATCTATATGCGAAAAACAATTCGCATATAGATAAAACCTTCTTATCACCTCCCCCATTATTAAGCTATCTAAGCTATCTAATTTATTAATAAAAAAAATCAACGTTAGAAAATTAGGCGCGGCATATTTTTTGCTATGACATAATATAAATTTATATATTATTTTTATAAAATTATCGAGGTTACGTAAACATTAACTATGGAAACTTACGCAGTATTAACGGAAGAACAAAAGGAATCTCAATGCACCGTTTCAAGCATACTTTATTTTAAAGGAATAGGCTTACATACGGGAAAAGAATCGTCCGTGATAATTAAACCTGCAAAAGCCGATTCGGGCATTATGTTTATAAGGAAAGATTTAAACCCGGGCGTAATAATAAAAGCAAAAGCCGACAACGTATGTTCGACTATGTTAAGAACGAGTATAGGACTTAAAAAAGCCGAAAGAGAAGGAAAAGACGCAGGTAGCCGTTTAGGCTGTATTTCCACGGTGGAACATCTTATGTCTGCTTTGTGGGGCGCGGGAATAGACAATGCCGTAATAGAAGTTTACGGAGACGAAATTCCGGCTATGGACGGAAGCGCAAGGGTATTTTACGAATCTTTATACGAGAGCGGCATTAAAGAACTTAATGCAAAAAGAAAATATATCGAAATACTTAAACCTATTACCGTCGAAAGCGAAGAAAAAGGAAGCGGCGTTTCGATAGCCGTTTATCCTTCAGAAAATTTTGAAATATCCTACGATATGGACTTCAGCCATCCGTTAGTGCAGTCGGGTTCATTCGATATGAAAATCGACGGGTTTAATTTTTATAATGAAATTTCCAAGGCAAGAACCTTCGGATTTTTAAAAGACGTCGAATATTTAAAGAAAAACGGGCTTGCGCTCGGCGGCAGTTTGGATAACGCGCTCGTGCTCGACGAAACCTCCGTGCTTAATAAGGAAGGATTGAGATATAAAGACGAGTTTATAAGACACAAGGTTTTAGACCTAATCGGCGATTTATATCTGTCCGGCTACAGGATTAAAGGCAGGATACTTGCAAAAAAGACCGGTCATGATATGAATTCCAAAATAGTAAAAAAAATAGGAGAGCATTTAAACGTCCGGCAGACTGCGAAAGATAAAAAAGAAGAAAATAATTTTATACCTGCAGGTAGAACGGCGACGGTTTTTGCTTAAAAAACAATAAATATGGGTATATTAGAATATTTGAATAGTTTAATATATAATAAATTTTTCTTAAAAATTATTAATTTTTCTTGACAATATTATCATATATATGATAACTTTTAATTTACGTTTTTGTTTAGAGCGTTAAACAAGATAGTTCAATAGGGGGACTATCGAGTTATTTAAGATTTCAAAAATTAAAAATCAAATTACTAAGGGAGGTAAAGATGAAGAAGAGATTTTCATTGCCGGCATTAGTCGTCGCAGTCGCAATTGCCGGTTTTTTAACGTTAACTACGGCTCCTAAGACTTTTGCCGCTTCACAGGCAAACAAAGCGGGAGTCAGTTTCTCATTAAGCGGTCAGTATCTCGGTATCGGCGAATGGTCGCAGAACCAGGCTCAGGCGTTTAGCACTACAGCAGGAATGCCTACTCAGAATACCTATCAGGCATTCATCCAGAGGTTAAGGCTTAATTCGTCCATCAGTTACGATAAGCTGGCGCATGGTATGCCGCTTGCCGCCATATTCGTCCAGATGGATTTGACGAACGCGTATAACGGCATTACAAATGGTTACGGTACTAATGGATATTATTTGCTTGGCGGAACCCCCGCACCTACCGGTTTTAACAATGATTTTAATACATTTGGTATGAGGCAGGCTTACATCAGGTTAATTACCCCGATAGGCGCCATCATGTTCGGTCGTATGCCGGTTAAGTTCGGTCTCGGCGTGGCGGTTAATACGAATGCGGACGGCCTCGGAGATTTCCTGCCGCTCGGAAATATTGGGGTATTTGCTGGGACATTGTTCGGAAGCGAGGTAAGCGCGTATTCAAATGCAAATGAAACATCAATTACCGGCACAACAGAAGGCTACTATCCTCCAGCTACAGTTGGTTATACTCATGTTCAGATGGGGACGATACCGACTATAGAAGTAATGACGATGAAACCGGTTAATGACGTTAGTTACAGTGCATGGCTTACTGAAGCGCATCTTAATCAATTTGAGGCAGGATTATCTTCATCTACTACGGCATATACCGGCGGTTCTGCTTCAGGAAATTATTCTGCGACAAGCAGTATTAGTGATCTAAACCCTACCGCAAATATCACCTTTGGCGGTTTATCAATAAAATATGCAAATCAAGGCACTAAACTTGCAGGTGAGTTCGATTATTTTAGAGGTCGAATCGTAGCATCAAGCGCCGCTATAACAGATTATCCAAATATTTGGGTTCCTAATTCAGCCGGTACATATACTAATTACGGGTATATGCTGCCGGTTTCGCCTTCAGGCAGTAATCAATATGACGGAATAAATTCCTATGATCTTTATTTGACGGGCTCACAACTTGTTCAAACTTCAACTCCGATAAAATTAGGAGTAAAGTTTGGTACGGGCGCACCTATTGCGCAAGGTGATTATAACTTCACATATTATTCTACCGTTCAAAATACAAGAACTTTATTCGGCGATGTTATAGGTTCTTCTTGGCAGCCGATACAATTTAGCGCACCCGGTATTAATTATATATATGGCGGTGCCGCCGGTGAAGCTATCGGGCCAAATCTTGCCAATAAATGGGTTTTAATGGTGGATGCAAAGGAATATTTACCGTCTAATAACACGATCCAAGAATCCATAATTCATGCAAATTGGCTACAAACTCAGATAGCAGGTGCTTCTATGTTTGGCGGGGCTGATATAGGCACAGAGTTTGACGTTAATTTCACGCATCATTTTACTAAGACATTAGCTTGGGAGGCATGGGTTTCATATGTTGCTACAGGGGCAGGCGTAGATTCATTTAATTATGATAATGTGCCTACTAATACTAAAAATGATGGAACTGGAACTAGCGGTTACACATACAGTAATGGTTCAGTGTCTATGCCCTTAGCGAATGCTACTCATAAAAATATAACTGCCCTTGGAACGGACGTAAGCTGGAATTTCTAATAAATTAAAGAATTAATAAAATTAAAGGGGACAGATTTATTTATTCTCTTACTCCCGACTGCGTTTGACGCGGCCGGGAGTTTTTATTTTAATATATTTAAAACCTCAAAGTCCAATAGATTATTCTTTATTTTTATTACACTAAGCGTTATAATAAAAACATTAGAATAATAAAATATTGAAATGATAATAAACTTTCTAAATATAGAAACCGAAGAATCTTATTTAAGCGGTTTTAGCAGAAGGATTCCGAATAATATACAAAAAGTTGCGATTCGCAAATTGGATATGATAGATGCGGCGGAAAAACTCGAAGATTTAAAATCTCCTCCGGCTAATCGGCTTGAATCTTTAAAAGGCGATTTGAACGGATTTTACAGCATTAGAATTAACGACCGTTATAGAATAGTTTTCAAGTTTAAAAATGGAAATGCGCATGATGTTTATATAACCGATTATCATAATTGAGGTATAAAATGAATATTTTAGATATTAAAAGAAAGCCGGTACATCCGGGAGAAGTTTTAAGAGAGGAGTTTTTGAAGCCGTTAAGCCTAAAGCAGACAAAACTTGCCGTAGATTTAAATGTTACTTTCAGGACTATAAACGAACTTGCAAACGAAAAAAGAAGCGTAAGTCCCTTAATGGCTTTAAAATTATCCGAATATTTTAAGACTACCCCTGAATTCTGGATGAATTTACAGTCAAAATACGACCTTTGCAAAACAAAAGAAAATATGCTTCGCACCGCTTAAAAGAATGTAGCGGTCATATATAAAGATTTAAACGACGATGGTTTTGTAATAACCGCTTTAAATTAAAGGGGACAGATTTATTTATTTTCCCGATTTATTCTTCCGAATAAATTTGTATAATTTTTTATATTATTCCTTATTGTATTTATTAAATCGGATTTTGTATAATATATCCTATGGAATCCGAAAATAAACTTTTACTGCATATATGCTGTTCGCCCTGTTTAATGTATCCTTACACCGTTGTTGCCTCTTCCGCTTCCGGTAATAAATTCGATAAAGTCGTCGGATATTTTTATAATCCAAACATTCATCCCTATAGCGAATATTTAAAGCGGGAAGAATCGTTAAAGAAATTTGCCGAACAGGTAGGCTTTAAAGTAATATACGAAAAAAATTACGACATGGAAGGCTTCATCAGAAACGTCGTTTTTCGTGAAGAAAACCGCTGTTACTACTGCGTCGGGAACAGGCTCGAGAAAACCGCCGCTCTTGCGAAGTCTTCAAAATTTACCCATTTTTCGACGACGCTTTTATACAGCAAGCATCAGGATCACGATTACATTAAAGAAACCGGTTTTAACCTGCAGAAAAAATACGGAGTAAATTTTTATTACGAAGATTTCAGGCAGGGCTATAAAGAGGGTATAAGCCTTTCTCGAGAATACGGTTTATACCGTCAGAATTACTGCGGCTGTATTTACAGCGAAAAGGAAAGGTTTTACAAAAAGAATGAAACCTGATATATTAAAGTTGCAGCTGTATTTGTACGATATTATATATAATATAAAAGGTAGATAGGGAGGCATTATCAATGAAAATAAGTAAAAAATTTGCAATATCTATAATTCTTCTGCTTTCTATATTTATTGCATCATCGTCGCTGAGCGGATGCGCCACTTCGAGGGCTACCGCCGCAAGCGGAACTACCGGAGCTCTGTTCGGAGCCGGAACCGGTTTCGTAATAGGGGCATTAACCGGAGGACCGATAGGAGCTATAATCGGAACGGCGGCAGGCTTATCCATAGGTTACGGAGTCGGTTATCTTACCGGAAAGTATGTGGTTACCCGCGAAGGAAGGATTAGAGGCGTATCTATGCTTACCAGTTCGTATAAACTGGCGAGTAACGAATTTATATATGACCCGGCAAGCAGTTTTAAAATTAATTTTAATAAAGTTAAAGGGGTATTAATATCTAATTTAAAAATTTACACCGTTCCAAAATCGGCAAAGGCGGGCGGCAAGATAAGCTTGAATATGAAATACAACGTTATCGGTTCCACCGTTAATATTAAAAATTCTTCTATTCAGGAAACAAGAATACTTGAAGGATTGGACGGAAAGATTTTTTATACCCATACTTCAACTACAAATATTTCTAAAGAAGGTTTTTATAAAACGGCGCTTTCGGTAACTATTCCTAAAAAGACGCCAAAAATTTATATTTATGAAGCCATAGTCAAGGTTAATAACGTTATTACGGCATTGAGCTCAAGATTGGTAACGGTAAAATAAAAAATGTTAAAATGTGCAATGGGGCATAAATATATCAATTATCGTTTGGATCGATAATTATCTTTTATATTATGCTCCGTTCCGTTTATAAGTCTTTTTATGTTCGGAGAATGTTTATATATTATTAATATTGATATAATCATCGATGCGGCAAACACATAAATATTTTTTAATGTATAAAACACTAAAAACGGCGTAAAAAATGCGCTTATAATCGATGCAAGGGAAACATATCTAGAAGAAAATAGTATTATTATAAATATTAAAAGGGCGATTAGAACGGCTTCCGGAGAAACGGCTAAAAAAACCCCGAGTCCCGTAGCAACGCCTTTTCCGCCTTTAAATTTTATAAATATAGAGAAACAGTGTCCCGCAACCGGCGCTATAATAACTAAAGACAGAAATATTAAGTATGAAGCCGATTGTTGGACATCCGCCGGTTGCGAATGAAACAGCCTCATCGCAAAAAATACCGGCAAAAATCCTTTGGCGGAATCTATTATAAGCGTAATCAGTCCGAACTTTTTCCCTATAACTCTGGAAACATTAGTTGCTCCAAGATTGCCGCTTCCCTCTTTCGTGAGGTCGGGAACGCCTTTTAATTTTGCAATTATTGCAGAAGTCGGAAAACTTCCTATTAGATATGCTCCGAATATAAAAAATATTTCCTTTAAAATGACCGTATCCTCGAGAGTTAGGCGATTTTTTGACCGCAATAAGGGCAAAATTTAAGTCCGGGCATCAAAGGTATTTCCATTCCGCATTTTTTATTCGGGCATATTCTATTTGTTTCCAAACTGTTTAATTTATTAGTTACGGCATTACTTAACTTGTCTACAAATTTTTCAAATTTCTTTTCATCGCCTTTTTTAAACTTTTTAGTGATTTCTTCAATTAAAATAGTATCGTTTTCAAGCCTCTTTTCAAGGCTTTTTTTATTTATATAGAAATATACTTTAAATTTGTTTATTTCCTTTCTGGTTATTATGCCTTCGTCGATAAATTTTTTGAAGCTCTGGCTTATAATAGACGGCGCAAGTCCGGTTTCTTCTTTTACTTTTTTTGTCGTAATAGGTTTTTTTTCACTATTAATATAATATTTTATAATCATTGCGTAAACCATAAATTCCGACGGCCCCATTAATTTTATCTGAAAGTTTGTAATGAGATACCTGCTTGTCCATAAAGCAAGCGCAATGTAATAAAATTTATTATAATTGTCCGATTTCGATAAAAATTCTTCAAGATTTTTTTCCTGAACGTCGGTTATAATTTTATTGCTTTTTAAAAGATTAATAGTGCCCTCGATTAAATTATCTATAACGGCAGTATCCGAATCGTTAAAACCGCAAAATTGCAAGGCAATGATGTTTATTTCGTTGAACTTTTTAAGCTCTGCGAAAGGAAGAATATAATTGGTTTTTCTTTTATCTTCGCTTAGGGTGGATTTTTTAATGAGTTTTTCATCCTGCAGTTTTTTAAGAACCGTGGCGAGATGAGGGGTAGAAACATATAATCGGTTAAGTTCTTTATAGGAAACCGTAATTCCGTTTTTTTCAAATTCTTTTTTTTCTTTAGCGGTTGAATGGGTATATTTATAGGCAAAATATGCGAAAATGGTAAATTCGATGTCCGATAGATATGCCACGTTTTTATAATTGCTCGGAATATTTGTTATCGTATCTTTTATTAATTTTTCCCTGCTTAAGAAAAAAAGAGAGAAAAGAATGTAAAGTTTTGCCTGAAGAGTCTTCATTTTTTTTATCTCCTACTTATTATTAATTACATTAATGTTATAAAATTAAAAAATAAATAAATCAATTTTGGATAATTTAGGCTTTAATATATTTTTTACTATTATATTATTTTCTTTTATTAATGTAAAGAAAAAATTGAATTTTTCTTAAGGATATAATAGAATAAATATATGAATATAAATAAAAACCCAATGTCGGGTCTGGATTATTTTATAGAAAAATTCGGAGCCTCTTTAAGTCCCGAATCTATAATAAAAGAAGATATTTTAAGGCAGGGCATTTCCTTCGACGACGTTCAGCGGGAAGATAATTTTTCGAGTAAATCTTATTTTATTTTTTCATTTAACGTCGATAACGACAGCGACGTAATTAATAAAAAATATCCTGAAGAAATATCCGTTAAAAACGGACCTTATAATTTAAAACGGACTATAATATCCGTTAGAATCAACAAAACCTCGCCTTACAGCGTTAAATTCGAACCGGATTCCAAAGAATATAAGCTCTATCTCGGAAACAATTTTATGGGGGATGTTTTTTTCTCACCGGAAAAATCTTATATGCTTAAAAAAACCGATTCCGGAAAATCCGTCAGGGATGTCGCGCCTACGATAGAATGGGGTTATTTGATATATCTTGCGGTATTCAGGATGTGCCAGTATTTTGAAAATCATACGGAATGCGCATTCTGCGATATGAACTCAAATTACTTAAATCAAAAAAAAGCCAATAAAAATTATTCCGCGGTCAAATCGGTCGAAGACATTATAAGCGCGCTGTCTATAATAGAATCTTCCGAAGATTCCGAAGCGGGAGCATATACCTTAACGGGCGGCAGCATCATAGACGAAATTAAATTTAAAGGGGACACCGAAATAGATTTTTACGTTAGATTTCTTGAGGCTATAGAAGACAAGTTCCGCGGAAAGTGGCTCAGTAAAGTCGTCGTGCAGGCTCATACCCAAAAAAATTTGAAAAAGCTTAAAGATGCGGGAGCATATATCTATCACACGAATTTCGAGGTCTGGGATAAAAATCTCTTTGAAAAAATATGTCCCGGCAAATCAAAATTTATCGGAAGGGACGAATGGGTTAAAAGAATCGTGGATGCCGTTGCGGTTTTCGGCGAATATAGGGTGATTCCTAACTTTGTCGCCGGCATAGAACTTTCAAAACCTTACGGTTTTACGGATATAGACGATGCAGTAAATTCAACCGCCGAAGGGGTTGAATTTTTTATGTCTAAAAACGTTATTCCCAGATATACCACGTGGTGTCCGGAAAAGACGAGCAAGTTAGGAAAACTCGGCAATTCATCCGCTCCGTTGGAATATTACGTAAAGCTATTGCTCAAATGGCATGAACTTCATTATAAGTATAATCTTCCTATTCCTGAAGGCTACGGCGCCGCTGGAGCCGGCAAAGCAGAATTTTCCGTGAGCGCATTTATGGATGCTTTTAAGGTTGTAACGACATAAAAATTATGTTATCATATATAATATATAAATATTTATATATCTATATAAATATAAATCCAGTAGAGCGAAGCTAATCCAGTTAAATAAATTTCTAACTTAAAACAAAAGAGAGGTTATTATGAACAACGAAAACGAAATGGACGGAAATAAAGATTATTACGAAGAAGGAGCAGATTCCTGCGGGTGCGGAGGCGGAGAAGAAGACGAAGGCTCTTCCTGCGGTTGCGGCGGAGGCGGTGAAGGACATGAACACGGACACGGAAGCAAAAATCCGTTTGACGAACAAACGCCTATTAGCGGCGTTAAAAACATCATAGCCGTTGCAAGCGGCAAAGGCGGAGTAGGAAAGTCCACTTTCAGCGTTAACTTGGCTATTACTCTTGCAAATCAGGGGAAAAAGGTAGGACTTTTAGATGCCGACCTCTACGGCCCCAGCGTTCCTACTATGATGGGAATAAACAAAAGGCCGGATCTTACGTCTAATAACAAAATAATTCCTTTAGAAAAGTTTGGGATTAAACTTATGTCTCTCGGGTTTTTAGTTCCCGAAGACGCTCCGGCTATATGGAGAGGACCGGTTGTAATGCAGGTTATAACTCAGTTTTTAAAAGACGTGGAATGGGGAGAAATAGATTTTCTCGTAGTCGATCTTCCTCCGGGAACCGGCGATATTCAGCTTACGCTGGTGCAAACCGTTCCGATAAATTTTGCGATAGTAGTTTCAACCCCGCAGGATATTTCGCTTATAGATGCGAAGAAGGCTCTTGCGATGTTCGATAAGGTAAACGTGCCGGTTTTCGGAATAGTCGAAAATATGAGCTATTTCATATGTCCGCACTGCGATAAGCGTTCCGATATATTTAAACACGGCGGAGCAAAAACCGCGGCGGAAAAATTGGGAGTCAATTTCTTAGGCGAAATACCCATAGTCGAAGATATATGCGAACTGTCCGATAAAGGCGAACCAATAATGACCAAAGACATACATCCTGAGGTAAAATCGGTATTTAATAAAATATCCGATTCCTTGATTTTAAGGTCGGAGCAGAAGACAGGAGTATAAATCGATATTTAAAAGTAAATGATGTAAACATAAAAAAATTATTAAATCTATTAAGGAGGATTTACTAAATGGCTTCAGAAAAAGTTTTGGCGTTTACGGATTCAAATTTCGATGCCGAGGTTTTAAAATCGGATAAGCCCGTTCTTGTTGATTTTTGGGCTGTATGGTGCGCTCCGTGCAGAGCGGTTGCTCCCGTTGTCGATGAAATCGCATCGGATTACGACGGAAAAATAAAAGTGGGTAAAGTCAATGTTGACGAGAATCAGGTTATCCCGGGAAAATACGGAATTAGGGGCATACCTACGGTCATTCTCTTCAACAAAGGACAAGTCGCCGACCAAATAGTCGGAGCTGCTCCAAAAGCATCTTTTAAACAGATGATTGACAAGGTCATAGGCAATTAAATTAAAAAACAGGATAAACCGCAACAGAAAATAATGCTATAATACCGACTGCGGTTTATCCTGCGCAATATATTAAAAACTTATGATCACTTCTTTTATAGATTTGCTTGTGGATTTGGACACGGTAAAGTTTATATTATCTATCATAAATTTTTCGCCCGCAACAGGTATCCTACCGAGCCTGTCCATTATTAATCCGGATACGGTTTCATAATCAGCTTCAGAGTGGTTTATTACGCTTATGTTGAAAAGTTCTGATAGCTCGTCTAAAGTCAATCTTGTGTTTATTAAATAAGTATTTTTGCCTATTTTTTTATACATCGCCTCTTCTTCATCCGTTTCGTCCCTTATTTCCCCCACTATTTCTTCGAGAATATCTTCAAATGTTATTATTCCGGAAGCGCCGCCGTATTCATCTACTACTACGACCATCTGCTGACGGCTTTTTTGCATTTTGAGCATTATACTGGATATTTTTAAAGTTTCCGGTATGAATAGAACGGGTTTTGCAATTTCTCCAACGACTTTATCGGTATTTTCCGGATTATATATGTCGAAAGCAAAAACTAAGCTGGATATGTTGTCTATACGGTCTTTATAAACCGGTATCCTTGAATAATTAGAATTTCCGAAAATCTGCCTTGCTTTGTTTACGCTGTCGTTTTCGTTCAATGCTATCACGCTTATAAGCGGTATCATAACATCTTTGGAAGTTTTATTTCCAAATTCAAATATCCTTTTTATTATTTTTTTATCGTATTCTTTAAATTCTTCGATATTTCCGCTAATCGTAAGAACTTTAATAAGTTCATCTTTCGTTAAAAAAACATTTTTAGATTTACTTTTAAAAATTAAATTTAATAGTTTAGAAAGGGCTATAAAAATTATATTTATAGGAAAAAAAATGACGGAAAAGAGGGTTATAAACGGAATGCTCTTCAACATAAGGCTGTTTGCGTGACGCCTATATATCATCTTTGGAATAATTTCTCCGAAAATAACCATGACCGGCGTAAGAATAACCGCAGCTACAAACGGAGTGTAGGATTTTGCATATTCGTATATAATAGCGGTTGCAAGAATAGTCGCAGAGGTATATGCAATATTGTTTCCTATTAAGGAAGTAGAAAAAGTACTTTCCGGCTTTCTCGTCATTAAAAGCAAAAATTTGGCAAGCCTGCTTCCTTTAGCTTCCTTATGTTTAATTTTTATTTTGTCGTAGCTGATAATGCCTATTTCCGAACCCGCAAAAAATCCTTCAAAAAATATAGCGGCAATTATTATGACGATATAAACATATACGTTGTTAGACATCGTATTCGTCCTCTATTTCTCCGAAAATTTCTTCCAAAAGGTCTTCCATAGTTACGATACCCGCCATTTTTCCATATTCGTTGACCACGACGGCGATGTGTATTTTTTTCTTTTGAAGTTCCCTAAAGAGTTCGAGCGCGTTTTTTGAACCGGGAATAAAATACGGTTTTATCAAAAAAGAATTAAGGGTTCTTTTTTCTTCGCTTTTATTGTAAACCTTGGACAGGATGTTCTTCGCAAGAATTATTCCTATTATATTGTCTTTTTCTCTGAAATATATCGGGATGCGCGAGAAATGGTTGGTTTCTATAAATTCTACGGCTGAAGAAACAGGGGTGTTAACATCCAACTCAAATACATTATCTTTTTTAGTCATAATATTAGAAGCTTTTAAATATGAAAGTTTTAAAAAATTTTTTATAAATTCGTATTCTTTTTCTTTTATTTCCCCTTCATTTTTGCCTATCTCGATAATCGTTCTCAATTCTTCATTTGATATCGACTCTTCTTTTTTTAATTGAAGCCTCTTTCCCGCAAAGCCCGTTTTTTCGATTAACAATCCTGCAAAATAGACGGTATGAAAAAAAATATTAGATACTAATAAAGATAGTTCTATAGGTTTTTTAAGGGCGATTATCTTAGGAAATATCTCTGCAAGAATGATAAGGATAAGCGAAATAATTATAATAGAATAAATAACGGGCATATGTTGAAAATATCTGTTTAAAATTATAGAACCTATGCTTGCCGTTATAACATTTGCCGCCATATTTCCAATTAAAATTATAATAAGAAATACGGACGAGTTTCTTATTAAAAAAATCACCTTGTTTTTTCCTCTTATATTCAATTCATCTATATCCGCCTGCGTGAGAGAAAATACGGAAGATTCAGAAATGGAAAAAATAGATGAAATGATAAGGAATAAAATAAATAATAAAAAGGAAATAAAAATATACATA
>DAHWHJ010000110.1:0-3964 GCA_027335745.1 bacterium
GCCGATTTTTTAAACCAATAAGCGGCAATAGTGTAAGACTGTGGTTCGCCGCGTCCAAACATATATAGAACTCCTAAATCGTATTCCGCGCCGGCATTGCCTTGTTTGGCGGATTTTTTATCCCAATAGGCAGCTTTGGCGTAGGAATGGCTTTTGTAGTATAAAGCACCTAAGTTAGCTTCAGCTATAACGTTACCTTGTTTAGCAGATTTTTTAAACCAGTAAATGGCTTTTGCATAGGATGGCGTAACGCCAAGGCCTTTGGCATATGAAAGGCCTAAATTGTATTCTGCGCCGGCAAAACCTTGCTTTGCCGATTTTTTAAACCAATAAGCGGCAATAGTGTAAGACTGTGGTTCGCCGCGTCCAAACTGATATAGAAATCCTAAACTGTATTCCGCGGCGGCAAAACCTTGCTTTGCCGATTTTTTATCCCAATAGGCAGCTTTGGCGTAGGAATGGCTTTTGTAGTATAAAACGCCTAAGACAGATTCCCCCGCAGCAAAACCTTGTTTGGCAGATTTTTTAGCCCAGTAAATAGCTTCTGCGTCGGATTTTGAAACGCCGTAACCAAAGATATAACACATGCTCAAATCATATTCCGCCTCAGCATTGTTCTGTCCAGCGGATTTTTTAAACCAATAAAAGGCCTTTTTAAAAGATTTGGGGACGCCATGTCCCGTAGAATAATCAACCCCCAATTTATGTTCCGCTTCCGCATTTCCTTCCTTTGCTAATTTCTTTATTTTATTTAACGACAAAGCATTGGCGGCAGATAAAGTAAAACCTATAATCAATAAAGGAATAAATAAGATTGTTAATAATTTTTTCATAATGTTCACATTTTAATGTTATAGTAAAATATCTATTGTAAATTTTAAAAGAGCAAGAATGCCGCATGTACTATCGCGTATAGTTTTATATTCCTAACGGTTATACTCTTTGGCTAACCTAAAATGGATAACAAAATTTCCGTTTCTGTTATGCTCCGCAATATATAAATCCTGCTCCCTCGCTTTATCTCCATGGTCTGCCGCCATCCTAAGATAATATTTTACCTTACCACGTCGTAATGCTCCGGCGGCTTGAAGAAATATCCGCCCATCCATTCCATTGCAGTTTTAAAATAGCCGTTTATTTCAAACCTTCTCATAGACGTAACTGCGCTTATGCCGCCAAGGTACTTAAATTTTCCGAATTTATTTTTTAAGGCAATGTTTATAAATTTGAGGTCTTCTCCCGCCTGCATTCTTTCGTCGAAACCGCCGACCTTTTTATAGACGTCTTTATGACAAAATATCAAAGCCATCGACGTTTTAGATATTATATGGGCTATATTGTTTCCGAACATAAAAATCCGTGCTTTAGCCGTATTAATATCGGGCAAAAGCCTCGAAGTCCCTATAAAATCCCGTTTATCTTTAAAATCGTCCAGCCTCTTTATAAAACCGTCGTTTAAAAGAGTATCCGCATCTAAAAATAAAAAAACGTCTCCCCTCGAAACTGAAGCGCCTATATTTCTTGCTTCCGATACTCCGCTGAAATTATCCGATATAAGATTAACGCCCCGATCTGCATATTTAGATACCGCTCCTTCCGTATCGTCTTCGCCGTGCGTAACGACTACCGTTAGCTCGCAGACGGTTTTACCTTCTGTCTCAGTCCCGCCGAAATCTGCCCGATTTTCGTTTTTTTTAATAAAAACTATCCCTTTCTGACCCAAAAGCCTTTCTATCGAAGCGCCTATATATTTTTCTTCTTCGTGCGCCGGTATAATTATAGAAACCATATTGTCTGAGATATATATTATTTATTTAATTTAATTATTATTTTATTATTAATATTAAAAAATCATTTAACGCCGATTACCTTAAGAAACTTTTCCACGCTTTCGGCGGTTTTCCAAGGAGGTTTAAACCCTTTATATTTTAATGCCTCTTCCGTGTCGGCGTCAAGTCTAAGCTTACCCTGCCTTATCGAATGGAAATATCCCGCCTTTTCAAGATGCTTCGCCAGATAAATCTGCTCGGTCTGCCCGGGCGTCGGAATAAAAAATGCTTTTTTATCAATTTCTGCAACGTCCATAACGGTAGTGTAGCCCGACCTCGAAACGACCATCTTTGCCCTGTTCATAAGCTCGTCTCTCCTCTTTTTTTCAAGAAAAGAATATATTACGGTATTCCCTATTACCTCTTGGGTAAACTTACCCGGTTTTCCGAGCGAAACGGCAATATTGCCTTTTAAAAGATGAATTTGGGAAAGAAGTTTTTCTTCAAGCGCCGTCCGGGTAGGTTCGGGTCCCGAAATCGAAAAAAGATAATCTATATCTTCAACTGTTTCAATTTTTTCAAAGTCGGATAAAATTCCTACGTATTCGACTTTTTCCTTCTTAAAATATCTTAAGTTATGCGACAAATCTCCCGAAAGCGAATTTTCGGCGTAATCCGGAACTATTATCTTTTCAAATTTATCCTGCAAATTATGATTATAATATTCCGTAACCATCTCGGCGGGCGTCAGTCTAAAAGGGGCTATAAATCTTAATTGGTGGAACAGCAGGAAAGACGGCACCGACTTACTGTAAGAGCCGAACCTCGAATCGGAAATTATAAGGTCTATCTTGTTTTCCTGCACTATCTTGGCAATATCTTTAGTTTCTTCTTTGATAATCTTCATTATTTTAGGAGCGGTTTTAAGAAATCTAAACGCAAATCCTATCTTATCCGAATAGGGAGAAGGATAAGGCACGGCGGCGATATACCTTGCGCCTTTTCCGAGTTCCGATTTAAGCAATTCGAGGCTTCTTCCCGAAGTATAAACGATAACTTCATGTCCGTCTTTTATAAGCCGCCTCATTACGGGAAGCCCTCTGGTCGCATGTCCGAGTCCCCAACTGCAAAGAGAATATATTATTTTCATATTTCTTCCTCTTCCGGTTCCGGTTTTTTGAAGAAATGAAATCCGTAATGGGGGACAAGGAAAAATGAGATCGCGACCATAAGCAGATTTATCGCCCTCATAATTAAACTAAAAGCAAGCCCGACATCGGAACCAAGCCCCAGTATATCGAAAAGACCCACCTGCGAAAGTTCGTAAGTCCCCGCCGAACCCGGCGCCAGCGGGAGCGCAAAAACAAGCATAGATACCGAAAATACTAAAAGCGTTTTAGAAAATCCCATATTTATACCGAGATAATGGACTAAAAGCCATATTTGAAATACCAGCACCGCCGTTTCGATTAAACTTAAAAAAAGGCTTAAAAAAAGATATTTTTTTCCTTTAACGTAAAACAGATGAAGCTCCTTTTCAAAGTTGTTTATATGTTTAAGAATTTTAAAAATAACTTTATTCAGGATTTTAAATCTGGTTAAATATCTTAAAATTTTTGTAAAAAACCTGTTGTCTATAATAGGATTAATTAAAAAAACGAGTGTAACCGCACCGACGAATATAGCCGCTATAAGCAGTAAATACCATATTTCCGTAGGGAGATAAAAATATCTGAATCCAAGTATAAGCCCAAGATAAATAAAAAGTAAGAACATCGCGAACTCTATTACTTTTGCGGCAAGACCCGCAGAAAACCCTCTTTTAAATTCAAGCCCGCTTCTTTTTTTAAGAATCAAAGCCATTATGGCATCGCCGCCTATGAATCCCGCAAATATTCCCGACGGAGCGATATAATTTGCGCTGTATCCTATTAATTTAATATTGGTAATATGCTTTAACCCTATTTTAGCGTCATATACGTTTAAAGCATTGTCGAAAGAAAGCGCAGAGAAAAAAAGCGCAAGATAAGAAAGAAAGAATAGCGCGATAAAATCCAAAAAACTCAGATGTCCTATCATCTGAAGTATGTTTTTCGGACCTATTATGAAAATCAGAACTACAACAAATATTAAGCCTAAAGATGTCGATATTGCAAAGGTTTTATTCAAACCGTTTCCCGGGTTCGGGATGGCGC
>DAHWHJ010000002.1:0-33194 GCA_027335745.1 bacterium
TTCGCCTCGAGCGCGCCGATACCCTCGACGTTTGCAAGTTTATCCGCAAGCAGGACATATTCGTCGATATTACTTCCGAAAAAATTTACTATGACCGGTTTATTAAAATTTCTTAAAAAAGGCATTTTATCATCCCTGAACGCTTCAAAACCAACGTTTTGAAGTCCTATGGAATTAATCATTCCGCAGGAGGTTTCGCATATCCTCGGCATTTCGTTTCCTTTAGAAGGTTTTAACGATATACCTTTAGTAACCAGCGCTCCAAAATAATTATAATCGATAATTTCAAAAAATTCCTCTCCGTATCCGAAAGTTCCGGAAGCCGGCATAACCGGATAATCCAAAAATAAATTTCCGAGTTTTACGGACAGGCTTATTTTTTCCGCCTCCGGCTTTTTTATGGAAACCGGGGCGGGGACGGGAGCGGCATCGAAAATCTCGTCGGCATAAAAAACCGGACCGTCTTTGCATACTCTTTTATATTCAAAACCGTATCCATCTCCGTCTCCGTCAGCGGCAGCATCGGCATCCGTTACGTTTTCATTATTTCCGACGGTCTTAGTCTTAGCCTTGGTTTTTATTACGCATCCTAAACAAACCCCTATGCCGCAGCCGAAACTTTCTTCGAACGACGCTTGAAGCCTGCCTGAAAGACCCGACTCCGAAAACTTGGAAATAAGGGCGTTAAGCATAGGTTTTGGACCGCAGGCATAAAAAGACGCGTTTCCATCTCCATAACCGCCCATGTTTTCATAAAGCAAATCGATTATGTTGCCTTTAAATCCGAAAGAACCGTCGTCGGTGGCAAAATATACTTCGTCGAATCTCGAGTGAATACTGTGTCTGAAATACAACTCTTCGGCTTTTCTTGCCCCATAATATAAAATCGTTTTATTGCCTGTGGATAAAGCGGACGATACAGTTAACGACGCGTCCGAATATAAAGGAATAGAATAAAGAGGGGCGATGCCTATGCCTCCCGCAACCAATATCCGCGTTTTGTTTTCGGCGGGATTAAAACCGTTTCCCAAAGGACCGGTAACTTCCAAAAAACCGCCTTCTTTAACCCCGCTGAGAATTTCGGTAGCCGCGCCAAAAACTCTGTACAACACTTCAAATTCGTCATCGCTAAATTTGTTGAAAATAGAAAACGGTCTGCTTAGAAGCGGATTAAGCCCTCCTTCGTTCGCTTTTATCATAACAAACTGTCCGGGCTTATAATTGGATGCGATAAATCGGTTTTTAATTCTTAAAATATAAGTTCCTTCGGTATCTTTTATTTTTCTGTTGACGGTTATTCCGCACTTTTCGCTTACAATTCTTTTACCATGCATAAAGCGTCTTCTCCGTTATCTTCATAATAGTTTTTTCTAAGCATAAATATTTTAAAACCGAATTTTTTATAAAGGCTTACCGCCGTTAAATTTGAAGTTCTGACTTCAAGAAAAAAATATTTTATGCCCCCTTCCGCATTTATCTTTATAATCCTATCAAGCATTAACGAGCCTATGCCTTTAGACTGCATATTTTTTGCAACGGTAATATCGAGTATATGCATTTCATCCAAAACGTTATAAAATATAAAAAAACCGTTGATTTGCGATTGCAGGTCCAGTTTTATGGAAACGTCTATATCTTTTACGGTAAATTTTTCCGGAGAACCGCCGCCGCCAATCCCTGCCGCTGCACCCGCCGCCGCATCCGAATAACATATTAAAAAACCCGACCCTCCACGCTTCAGTTCATCGTCGAACATTTTTCTTTCCCATACGGTTTTCGAAGCCTGTTTGTGCAGGTCGAACATTTCTCTGATAACATATTCGGTCAAAATTTGGAATTCCGGCGAAGAGGATTGCGAAGCAAATTCTTTAAGGTCTAAAAAATTTATTTTCATACGAAACGATATTTTAATCTTAACGGCATTATATATAATAAGAAGTTAATAATTAATAATATCCTTATATGCGTCCTTAGAGCGGTTTTCGATAAAAGGCCAATTTTCACGGGCTCTCTCTACTTCTTTGGTATCTATATTATAAATAAGGGCGCATTCATTTATTCCGGCAAAATCGTCTATTATATTTCCGCCGGGCGCTACGCAAAAAGATTTTCCGTAAAAATCCAGCGGATTATCCTTGCCTACCCTGTTAACTCTCAATATATACAAACCGTTTAAAAAAGCGTTTGCCGAAATAGACAAAAACCATTTATCGTTCGTATTAAAAGCCGAAGCGGTTGGAGCGAAAATAATCTCCGCTCCTTTAATGGCTAAAATTCTGGCAGATTCGGGATAAAAATTATCCCAGCACATCTGAATTCCTATATTTCCGAAACTTGTTTTAAAAACCGGAAAACCGTCTCCGCTTAAAAAATAGGATTTCTCGTAGTAATATTCAACGTCGGGTAGATGCACTTTTCTATAAACCCCGATTATGCCGCCTTCTTCGCTTATTACGACGGAACTGTTATAATAATTATTTTCGTATTTTTCAAAAAAAGGAAGTATAATAACCGTATTAAATTTTTTAGCCTGTTCTCTGAAAAAACTTACGGTTTTCCCGTTTAAATCTTCTGCCGCTTTAATATTCTCCAGTATTTTTTCGGGGCTTTTATCCTGTAAAAACCAGCTCATCAAAAAAAGTTCCGGAAAACAAACGATGTTGACTTTGTTCTTCGCCGCCATGGATAAAAATTCCATCGCTTTAACTGCCGACGAATCGATATCCTTCGAAGGCGACATCTGTACGGCGCAAACTTTGATTCTCATACGGCGGTCTAATCCTGTTTTTATTTTATATACGATGTTTTAATTATATAATAATTATATAATTAAAATCCATATTTGTTTAGAATCTTATGTTTTGAGAAGACCCCTCGATTCTTTTTTGCGGTCGTTTTCCGATAATAATTTTTTCCTAAGACGTATAGATTTGGGCGTAAATTCAACGAGTTCGTCGTCTTCTATAAATTCAAGGGCATATTCTATCGTAAGTTTTATAGGGGGCGTCAGCGTTATCATTTCATCTGAAGCCTTAGACCTCATATTAGTAAGCTGTTTCTTTTTAGTTGGATTTACGGTAATATCTCCGGGCTTAGAATGGATTCCTATTACCATACCTTCGTAAACTTCATCTTGAGGAGCTACGAATAAACTGCCCCTGTCCTGAAGGTTAAACAGTCCGTAAGAATTAGCTTCGCCGTTTTCCATAGATATCATTACTCCGTTTTTTCTGGGAGATATATCGAAAGCGTATTCGTCGAATTTATAAAAATTATGGTTCATCGTTCCGGTGCCTTTGGTCATAGTCAAAAACTCGTTATGAAAACCCATTATGCTTCTCGAAGGTATTACGAATTCAAGATACGTGTTGCCTTTGTCGTCTTTCGTCATATCTAATAAATTGCCTTTCATAGAAGAAAGCCTATCAAGTATCCCGCCTGTAAATTCGTCTTTGACCGTAATATATAAAAGCTCGTAAGGTTCCATCTTTTTTCCGTCGACTTCTTTTATTACGCCTTTGGGTTTGGAAACGGCAAATTCAAATCCTTCCCTCCTCATTTTTTCTATAAGGATAGAAAGATGTAGAAGCCCTCTGCCGTAAACGTCGAATACCGTTTCGTCTCCTGTTTCCACGACTTTTAGTCCGACGTTGTTGGATACCTCTTTAAAAAGCCTCTCCCTCAACTGCCTCGTCGTAACAAGTTTTCCTTCTTTTCCCGAAAACGGGCTTTTATTAACTATAAAATTTACGAGAATAACCGGCTCGTCGATTTTTATTCTCTGAAGAGGAGAAACCGGCTTATCGCTTACGATGTAATCGCCGGCGTTCACTCCGGTAAGTCCGGCTACCAAAGCGATATCGCCTTCATTAATTTCAGCGGTTTCCGTTCTTTTAAGTCCGTCGAATAAAAACATCTTATTAGGTTTTGTCTTTACTAATTCGTCTTTTGCATTATATAAATATACCGAATCGTTTACTTTGAGTTTGCCGGATTTAACTATTCCTATCGCGGTAGCGCCGAGAAAATCGTCGTGTCCTATGCTCGTAACTAAAAATTCAAGTTCGGGCTTATTCAGTATAGGAGGATGAGGTATGAAATCTATTATTGCATCGAACAAAGGGTTGAGCTTGTCTTTAAATCTGTCCTCTCCCTGAATTTTTAAATCTTTGATAGCATAGCCTTCTTTAGCTGAAGCATAAATAACCGGAAAATCCAGATTTACGTTTTCTCCGCCGAGTTCGAGAAAAAGGTCGTAAACCATTTCTAAAACTTCCTCCGGTCTGGCTCCGGGTCTGTCGATTTTATTTATTACAAGAAGGACGTGTAAATTATATTCAAAACATTTTTTAAGGATAAACCTCGTCTGGGGCATAGGACCGTCGAAAGCATCCACGAGAAGAAGAACGCCGTCCACCATGGCAAGCACTCTTTCGACTTCGCTTCCGAAATCTCCGTGTCCCGGAGTATCCACGATATTAATTCTATAATCTTTATATTTTATTCCCGTACACTTCGATAAAATAGTTATTCCTCTTTCTTTTTCCAGCTCGTCGCTGTCCATAGCTCTTTCGGAAAGAGCTTCAAAATCTCTTTTGCTTATGCTTTCTTTAAGCATTTTGTCGATAAGCGTAGTTTTTCCGTGGTCAACATGCGCGACTACGGCAATATTTCTGATTTTTTCTTGAAAATTCAATTATATATACCTCCGATTTTCTTTATTTATTAAATAAAAATACCCCAATAAATTTAATTTATTTACTGGGGTAATGACTTTTGAAACGGTCAAACTTTTAAAACGGTATGCTATTTTTTGCTTGCTAAATTATATAGGATAGTGAACTATTTAATATGTATTTAACGCAAGTAGATCGCATATGCCGTTTAAAGCAATAAACGGGATTAACCCTTAGTTACGTTGATAGCCTGTGGGCCTTTTGCGCCGTTGGTTATTTCGAACTCTACTTTTTGTCCTTCCGTTAATGTTTTAAAACCATCCTGCGAAATTGCAGAATAATGAACAAAAACATCAGGTCCGTTTTCCTGTTCAATAAAACCAAAACCTTTACTGTCGTTAAACCATTTCACTTTCCCTTGGTACCTCATACTCTACTTCTCCTTGAATCTTGAGCCGCCATTCAAATAATAGCAGCCTCTAAATTAATAAATTAGGCTTTTATCTAAACAACTAGATAAACAAGCCACTCTACAAAGTTTAAACTACCGAATGAATAATGTCAAGCTATTTTTTTATCCTTCTCTGGCGCAAAATTTCATATGCGGCAACGGCAAAACTTATCGATGCGTTCAGGGAGTTTACACCGGCTTCCATGGGAATTTTTAATACCTTTTCACAATTAGCGGCGGTAAGCCTTCTTAATCCGCGGCCTTCCGAACCGACGACTATTGCCAACGGAACATTAAAATCCATATCGTATATAGTTTCGTCCGCTTCTCCGGAAAGACCCACGACCCATATGCCGCGCTTTTTTAAATCGTCTATCGTCCTCGAAATATTAGCTACCCTTACCGAATCGACGTAGAATAATGCCCCCTGCGAAACATAGGCGACGGAAGGCGTTATAAAAACGGAGTTGGACTTCGGCATTATTATCCCTGAAACTCCGGCTCCGCTTGCCGTTCTAATCATAGAACCTAAATTTTGCGGGTCGGTTATTTCGTCTAATATTAAATACAGAGGCATATAATTATCCCCGCCTGCCTTATCAAATAAATCCTCGTAATCTTTCTCCATATATTCGACGTTAACCGCTATGCCTTTTATAAATGCTTCCTTACCGTATTCATTTATAAAAGCGGCGTCGTTTTTGACGATAATATTAATATTTTTTTCCTTAAGAAGCCCGACAAGATTTTTGTCTATAGTTCCGCTTTTCCATTTTTTTTCGCTGACGGAAACATTGCCTCCGTTCTTTATATTTCCGGAAAGGATCGCTTCTCTGACGGTATTTGCGCCGTAAACCGTAAGCCGCATATTTTTCATCTTATTTATACGACGTGTTTATGTTTATGTTATTTTCTATATCGGAGTAAATGTCCGCAAGGGCGTCTGCCGGATTCTCCGCTCCCGTTATCTCCCTTCCTACTACGATATAATCCGCGCCCGCGTTGAAAGCTTCGGAAGGCGACATTACCCTTTTTTGATCATCGTTCAGCCTTTTTATGCCCGCGGTTTTTTCCGTATTTTTTGCCTTCAGTCTTATACCCGGAGTTACCGTTTTAAAATTCTGCCCTAATGTATTTTTTATTTCAAGCGATTCGTGTCCCGAGCATACTACGCCGTCTAAACCGGAGGTCTTGGCTAATTCCGCGAGATGCAGGGCTAAATCGCGTGATACGGGCGGTTTTTCGAAGCCGTAAAAAATCTGTTGGACGTCGGCGTCCGACAGGCTGGTAAGAACCGTAACGGCAATGACGTCGATATGTCTGCCCGCCGCAAATGAAGCTTCTTCGGCTCCCATTTTTGCCGCTTTCATCATATCCATACCTCCGGAAGCATGAACGTTAATTATATCCGCCCCTAATTTACCGGCAGATTTGACGGCTTTATAAACGGTATTGGGAATGTCGTGATATTTAAGGTCTAAAAATACTTTACATCCGTAGCTTTTTACTAAATCGACGCTTTCTGCTCCGCAGGCGGTAAAAAGTTCAAACCCTATTTTATAAAAACAAGCCCTGTCTTTAAGTTTTTCGAGCAGTTCTTTGGCAGGCTTCAAACCGTCGTAATCTAAAGCTATTATAACCTTATCTTTAAAATTTTCGGTTGCCATTATATATTACCTTAAAAACTCGCATAGAGGAACAAACTTATATCCCTCTTTTTTAAGTGCCGGTATCCCGCTCATTAAGGTTTTAACGGTGTCCCGTCTGGGATGACCTATTACTATGACTCTTTTAAACTTTTTCGCTAAAGCCGCCGCAATTTTAATCTGATTTCCGATATAACCGTCCGAAGGCTTATCGTCGATAAAAACATCTCTCTGCGCCGACGGAATACCCTGTTTTAACGCGCACCTGTAAGCATAGCTGTTATCGTCCGTCAAGCTGTCCACAAAAAACATATTCTTTTTCTTAAAATCCGCTACGGCATCGCAAATCTTCTTTTTATCGGACGTAAACAGAGACCCTTCATGATTATTAGCGCCGTCGATATAAGGAATCCTATGTATATCGGTAAATATTTTCCGCCTTATTTCTTTTTTATCCATAGATATGAAAAGCGCTCCGTCGCCCGGAAAAAGAGCGGTATTTACGGGTTCCATAGGAGTGTGCATAATCGTTTCGTATCCGAGCTTATGAAGTTTTAAATCGATGTCTTTCGAATAAGGCGCATACGGAAATATAGCGAAAGTAATCGGGGTTTTAAGAGAAATCAAACTGTTTATATAATATCTGCGGTATCCGACGTCGTCTATATCTAAAGCTATTTTAGGAGATTGGACATATCCGTTTATAGACGTAAATCCGCTGTGGTTAATTCCTTTTACTATGAATACCGCTTTTAAAAATAGTTTTGATCTGAAATAAAAATATAGGCACAGACAGTTGTTCTTAACAGAATAAGAATAAAACTTTAAACCCGCTTTCGATGGAATTATAATATTTTTAAATTCATCGTTAAAAATATTTTCTATCCGGTCGAATCCGGCGTTTTGCGATATAAGAATATTGTATTTTAAAAAATCTACCTTGATTCGTTTTAAATTGTTTTTAAAATTAACCGGCGCCTTAATATTTAAATCGATATGCTGTTTTATAATATCCGTCTTAGATATTTTGAGATTTATCAGGACTTTTTTAAAAAACTTCTTAAAGTTTTTTACCGGGCGCTTTTTATATTCTTTTATTTTTAAAGCGGGTTCGACAAGAAGTTTTTGCTCGCGATAAATTTTTTTTGAAATAGTTTTCGATGTCTTAAGGTAAAAAAACTCATAATAGACGACTGCCGAAAAAATAATAACTATTAAAATAATCGTTATTATTAAAAAAAGTTTATTGATCTTTTTTTCAGCCAATCCCTTTTTACTCCTTTACTCCTATGCTTTTAATATCGTCCCAGCTCTTTAAGAGTTCATAAGCGAACCTGAACTGGTCGTCTTTTTTGAAATAAACCTTGAAAGCCTTATAACTTGGCTTGTTTTTCAGCTTTTTGCTTTCTGGATTTTGAAAGTGATGTCTTAAATTAACCTCTCTTAATTTCCTAAGGGGCTTGACGAATATAAAATCTTTAGAACTGTGGATGTCAAAATTAGGTATGACGCCCGTATCCTGCACGGAAACGCCGTTTGGAAGAAAATAAAAAGCCGTGGTAAGACCCATTCCCGTATCGTCGGGAAGGGTAAAAACCGTCTGCACCGAACCTTTCCCGAATGTTCTCGTTCCGATTACTACCGCCCTTTTATGCGCCTGCAGGCTTCCCGCCGTTATTTCGGCGGCGCTTGCCGTGCCGGCATTAACTATAACTGCTATAGGATAATTTGGAACTATATGTTTTCCCAGCGCATAATATTTTTCGTCCTGCGATTTTACTCTTCCTTTCGTATAAACTATTACTCCGCTTTTTATGAAATCGCTGCATACCTTGACGGCTTCGTTCAATAACCCGCCCGGATTGTTTCTTAAATCGAGTATGAGTCCTTTAATTTTATGCTCTCTTAAGTTTAATATTTTTAATGCTTTTAAAAGCTGGGAATTAGTATGTTCTTGAAAACTCGAAATTCTTACGTAGCCGATATGATGCGGAAGTATCATATATTTAACGCTCTTTAAAATTATCTTTTCTCTCATAAGCCGAAAAATCTTCGGATGCGCGAACCCTTTTCGTTCGATTAATAGATTTACCGAAGTGCCCGTTTTGCCGTGTAAAAGGCTTACCGCTTTCATTATATTCATTTTGTAAGTTGAGATATTATTTATTTTTTCGATAATATCTCCGGCTTTAATCCCTGCCTTAACGGCTGGAGAACCGTCGATAGGAGCTATAACGACTATATAATTGTTCTTTGTCGAAATTTTAATGCCTATGCCCGTAAACTCTCCTGAAGTTTCCGACCTCATCTGTCTGAATTCTGAAGGAGTAAGAAAATACGTATGGGGATCCAGGGTCGATACCATGCCTTCCACTGCGCCGAATACGAGCTTCTTAGAAGATTCTTTTTTAATATAATTATTTTTTATTAAAGAATAAACTTTTGAAAACAGCCTTAAATTTTTGAGCGTTTGTTCGTTTAACTTCTCTTTGTTTATGGTGTACTTCAGATTTTTTTGGCTGTTTTTGCCGACGGCAAAGCATTTATTTACTTTCGGCGCAAATGCCGAAGCCAGAAAAACGGAAAGTATAATAATTAAAGAATACTGCAGTCTGCCCATTACTTACCTCATTATAATAAATTTTATATCGTTCTTTTTAGAACCTTCGTTTAAATTATGAATTAATTTTATAACTTTACGCTTTAAAAGTCTATTATTTTTATTATGCTTATGTTTTATTTTTACCGATTTTATATATTTATCTATTCCACCGATTAAATCTTTCAGTTTTATTTTTGTGCCGTTTATACTTTTAACCGCCTTAACCAAAATATTTTTTTCTTTTTTTAAAAATCTCTTAAGTTTTAAAAATTTATTTTTGCGGTTAACTAATTTAGAGAGTTTCATTTCTTCTTTTTGCAAGAGAGTTTTGAGCTGGTAGTTTATAATAAAACTGTCGACGCCGTCTTTAAAAGACGATAGTTTGGACGAACCCGACTCTGTATGGATTACAAAAATTCTCATAGTCAGACCTTTAATAAGCCGACCGTCTTTTTTTATTTTATTTTTTAAATTTTTAATTTTATTTTCGGCATTTTTTATTTTATTTTTTAAGTCATTAATTTCCTTCTTTTTTTTAGAAATTTTGTCCGATAAAAATGCGAGGTCTTTTTTGTAAAAGTTCAGTCTTTTTAATATAGCGGAATAATTTGAATCTGATTTTATATGAAGGTTGAGAGGATATGCCGAATTCGCTTTGAAACAGGAAGCGGTTAAAATTACTATCGAGAAAACTATAAAATATACCGTCTTTTTTTTCATCTATAAAATAAATCCCGCTTTTCTATGCCGATTTGTATTTGCATAAAAAAGCGGGTAGAAAATTTTGAATTCTAAAATCTTAGCTGTTTGCTTTAGGGGCTGCCGGAGCTTTAGGGGCTGCGGTTGTTTTAGCTGCCTTTTTAGCAGGAGCTTTAGCGGCAGAAGCTGCTGCCGGTGCTGCCGGAGCAGTTACTGCTGCCGGAGCTTTAGGGGCCGGTTTCGGAGCCGGTTTCTTTGCGCAACCTGAGAATGCTAATGCAGATACGACTAAAAACGCTCCTAAAACTAATACTGTAAGCTTTTTCAAAATTTATCACCTCCTTTAACATTTTTTATTCTATTTTTAGCAAAGGATTTTGTCAAGAGAAATTTTTATTTTTATTGAAAAAAATTTATAATATAATATCATATATATTAACTAAATAAAATGAAAACGTTAAATTTTCAAATAATAACCAAAGATTTTAATTTAAACGAAGAAATAGAATATCTCGAAAATATAGCGAACGTTGCCGTTAAAAGTTCCGCCGGCGTTCTACAGCTTAGAAACAAAAAAATTTCTGCGCATAGTTTATATAATTCAGCTCTTTTTTTAAAAAAAATATTGGGCGGTTTTAACAACATTAATAGACCGGCGTTAATAATAAACGACAGACCGGATATTGCATATATGACCGGAGCGGACGGCGTCCATATAGGACAGGACGATATTCCGGCGGCGGACGTAAAAAAACTTTTTCCGGGTATGATAATAGGAGTCAGCTCCGAAAACATCGAACAAGCCGTCCAAGCCGAAAAAAACGGCGCGGATTACATAGGCGCAGGTCCGATTTACCCTACGGGGTCGAAACAAGACGCCGGAGATTCAATGAAACGCGAAACTTTAACTGAAATGTGCAAAACCGTTAAAATACCGGTTATAGCTATCGGGGGTATAACCGAACTAAATATTAAAGAGCTTGCCGTATCGGGCGTTAGCGGAGTTGCCGTAATAAGCGCGGTTTCAAATGCCGAAAACCCTTTGAACGAAGCTTTAAAGTTTAGAAAAAATATAGACGAATATTTAAAACAATAAAGGTCTTAACAAATTTGATAGAATTCAGCCACGTATATAAAAACTACGATAAAAATTATATTTTAAGGGACTTAAATTTTACCGTCGATAAAGGCGAATTCATCTTTATAACCGGACCGTCCGGCGCAGGTAAAACAACCACTCTTAAAATGCTTATAGCTCTCGAAAAACCTACTCACGGAGCTGTAAAATTTTTAGGAACGGAACTTCAGAATTTAAAGCGGCGCGATATACCCTTTTTAAGAAGAAAGATAGGTTTCGTATTTCAGGATTTTAAACTTCTTCCCAATAGGACGGTTTTTCAAAACGTCGCTCTCGGACTTGAGGTTTCCGGAATTTTCGGAGATATAATAATAAAAAACGTTTCCGAAATATTAAAAGGCGTGGAACTTTATACAAAAAAAGACCAATTTCCTTTAAGTCTATCGGGCGGAGAACAGCAAAGGGCGGCTATCGCAAGGGCGCTCGTCCAAAATCCTCAGGTTCTGCTTGCGGACGAACCGACCGGAAACCTCGACGAAGAAACTTCGCGAATTATAATAGATATAATAAAATCTTTCAACAATAAAGGCACTACCGTAATGCTGGCTACGCACGATAAAAATCTTATAAATATGGGAAGGGCTAGGGTAATTGATATCACAAAGAGTTAATTATTTATTGAACTATTTTAAAATTGCCGTCTTAAATATTAAATCGAATATTTCAGGCAACGTCTTCGCTTTTCTGATAATGTCTTTTTCTTTTTTTATAATGCTCTTTTTGATTCTCTGCTATATAAATATTTATAATTATATGAATATTTTTCAAAAAAGCAACATAATGATAGTTTTTTTAAAAAATAAAAATAATTCAAATAAAAAAAGCGTTCTGAATTTTATCAAAGAGCTTCACGGCGTTAAAAGCGCGGTATATTATAACGATAAATCTTCTATGAAGTTTTTAGAGAAAAGAGTGAAACATTTAAAATCTATTTTAAAAAATGTTGACCCGCGCAATATGCCCGCTTTTATAAAAATTAATTTTAAAAGAAACGCGTCCGGCAGTATTTTTTTTAGCAATATATATTTGCGTATAAAATCGATGAAAGGAGTTGAATTAGTTTATTATAATAAAATGCTTCAGAATAAAATCACCCAGTTTATGTTTTTCACTAAGGTTATAGGGCTTATTCTTTTTATATTTTTATTCATATTATCTATTTTTATATCTTACAGCGCTATAAAGTTAGTTATTCTTAGGAAACAAAACGAAATAGAAATATTAAAGCTTATAGGGGCTACCGACAATTACGTCAGAATACCGATGTTCATAGAGGGGGAAATAGGTACCGTTTTATCCTTTTTAGTTTCTATCCTGCTTCTTTTTGCAATTTATGAAATATTTATATTTTATAAATTTGACAGTTTTCTGGAATTTTTCCATATAAAAATAATTTTTTTAAATCCGGCGCAAATAGCTTTAGTATTTTTAATAGCCGTAATATCGGGTATCGCCGGAACGTATCTGTCGTCTAAAAAATTCTTTTAAATCCCGATTATTTCTTTCACTATTTTAATGTTTATATGCCTTTCTATATTTTCCGATAATAGATTAAAACCGTCGTTTTTAACAGTTTCATAGGAACGGTTGCCCGATTTTGATCCGCAGGGAATGTTTTTATTTATCAATTCTATTAGAAAATCTTTAAATATTTCGTTGCCGAATAATCCATGAACATACGTCCCTATTTTCTTATTATCTTTAGATAAGACGCCTATCGAGGCGTTTGTTTCCGGCGAAAAACCGGCGGCGGTTTCAGCCGGTTCTAATATATCCGATATATCCGGGGCAATATCGCCGCCCGAATAATTCTTTGAAAAAAACGTTCTTCCGTTATGGATTTCGTATCCGCCCAAAAAATGCCCGCGGACATTACCGTTAACTTTAAATTTGTATTTTTGATTAATCAATACCTTTTCTTTCAATAATTCCGTTTCCGTTTTAAAAAAACCGAAGCCCCGCACGCCGTCTGCGGATACGTAACCGGCGGCAGGTTCCAAATTATAAGGGTCGGTTATCCGCTCCCCCATCATCTGAAACCCGCCGCATATCCCCATAATGATTCCGTGTTTCTCGAAACGTTTTATATAATCAAAAATTCCTGATTTTTTAACGGCAGTTAGGTCTGCAACGGTAGATTTCGACCCGGGGATTATTATCATATCGAATTCATCGATTTTTAAAGGAACGTCGTCGAAAAAACTTACCGTCAGCCTTTCGTCGAAAAAAAGAGGGTCGAACTCGTTAAAATTGGAAATATGCTCTAAACGGACTATTCCGATATTAATTCTTCCGTCCGCGGCTTTATCCCCGCACTCCCTTCCGTCGTTAACGCCGGCGCTTTTAAAATTCAGGCTGTCTTCCGCCTCGATATGCAGGTTTTTAATATGCGGAATAACCCCCAGGCAGGGTATTTTAAGTTTATTTTCTATCTGTTTTATTCCGGGTTCGAGTATAGACGCATCGCCTCTAAATTTGTTTATAATAAAGCCCCTTATCAGCCTCCTCCACTTTGGCGGAAGAAGTTTGACCGTTCCGTAAAGAGAAGCGAAAACCCCTCCTCTTTCTATATCGGCGGTCAGGATTACGGGAATATCGTAAATTTCGGCAAAGCCCATATTTGCAATATCGTATTTAAATAGATTTATTTCCGCCGGACTTCCGGCTCCCTCCGCGATTATAAGATCATTTAGTCCGGTTAAAAATTCAAAAGAATCCGCAGCTTTTTTTAGAAAAAAATCTTTTCTTCGGTTGTATTGCTTGAAATTCATATTTCCGAAATGTTTTCCTTCGACTACAAGATGCATTTCGTTATCTGACGAAGGTTTAATTAAAATGGGATTCATCTGCCTTAACGGTTTTTTAAAAGCAGCTTCCGATTGGACTGCCTGCGACACGGCAATTTCAAAACCGTCTTCCGTAACGAAACTGTTAAGCGACATATTTTGGGATTTAAAAGGCGAGCAGAGGGTGCCCCTGCCCGAGAAATATCTGAGAAATCCGGCGGTCAAGACGCTTTTTCCTGCAGAACTCGACGTTCCCTGAATCATTAAAAATTTTGTTTTGCCGTTTATCATATGATTTGGGATTATTGCAATTTATTGGATTTTACCGCATTCAAAAACGCTTTTACGACTTTTGGGTCGAACTGCGTTCCCGAATTTTTATTTATCTCTTCTAAAGCGGTATCCACGGGGAGAGCTTTTCTGTATGGCCTGTCGGTAGTCATAGCGTCGAAAGTATCCACTACCGCGATTATCCTTGAGGCAACCGGTATATCTTCTCCCGAAATTCCTGCCGGATAACCTTTTCCGTCGTATCTTTCCTGATGATGAAGCACGTCGTTTGCTATATGGCTTAAAAATTTTATTTTTTTAAGCATATTGTAGCCTATTTCAGGATGCTTCTTAATTTCTTCGTATTCTTCGTCGGTCAGTTTTCCTTGTTTGTTTAATATGGAATCTTTTATGCCGATTTTCCCGACGTCGTGCATTGCCGCCGCATATCTGATGTTTTTTATTTCATTTGCGGATAGTCCCAGTTCTTTGGCTACCGCGACTCCGTAATCTATCAGCCTGTCGCCGTGGGTTCTCGTGTATGTATCTCTGGCTTCTATCGCCTCCGATATAGAACTTATGGTTTCAAAATGCTCTTCTTCGATATAATTCAGCGTCTGGGCATTATATGCCGCGACGGAAATTATATTTGAAATATTGGAAATAAAATCCACGGTTTCAACCGAATATTCTATCCTTTTTTTACCGAAAAGAAATATCAAACCTAAAAAATCCTTGTCCGTTTTAACGGGTATCCCGATAAACGTCTGTTTCGCAATGTCCTTAAAAAAACAGTCGCATGCTTTATCTACGCTTCCGGTATTGTTTTCGTCGTAATAATTAATTGTAGGATAATCCGAACTTAATGCTTTTAAACAATTGCAGTCGTCTAATTTCATAACCTCGTGTCCGTAGAATGAGCCGTCCATATCGTAATCTTTAAATAATTTAAGAGTCATATTTTTAAAGAGCGGACAATTTGTGCATTTATGCAATATTTTAGACTCCGGCGGACATTTTACGAAAGGACATTCAAATCCGGTCATATTATAGCAGTTTGAATTGCCGCCGAATATAGAACATCCGGTCATATTGCAGTTAAAAAATTCATAGCAGAATTTATTTTCTTCTTTATCTTTATCCTTGAGATATACTAAAGCCTGCTCGGTCTTAGTAAAAATCATCAATCTTTTTACGGAATAATCTATAATGCTGGAAAGGTCTAAAGAAGACGAAACAAGCTTTGAAACCTCAAGAAGATTTGCGATTTTTTGGCTTTCTTCTTTCTGTCTTAAGTATAAAAGATTGGCATTTTCATATAAAGTGAGGCTGTATATAAAAATTCCCCCCATCATAGCTATAAATTTTGCAATATTAATTTCTTCTTCGGAAAACTCGTAGATTTCTTTTCTGTAAATGTTTAACGCTCCCAGAACAAGAGAACCGGCATAGATAGGAACGCTTAACATGGAAGACATTCCCGTAAACTGCCTTTCTAATTCATAATATATATCCGACAGGTCGGATTTAAGATTGCCGCTGACCAACGGCTCTCCGTTTTCTATTACCGATCCTATCAAGCCTTCCCCGAGAAGTATCTCTAAATCTTTCTTTATAAATTTACCGTCCTGATAATATTTAACGCAATTTATCTTCTCGGTATCCTCGTTAAGCATAAATATAGTTATAATATCGCTTTTTATAAAAGTTGCGGCGGTAACGGAAATTTTTTCGTAAATTTCGTCCCTTGTATTTTTAGAGATAAGGTCTTTAGATAAAAAATATGCTATATCGGGATACTCTACTACCATCTTAAAAAAGATAAATTTAATATTAAACTGAAACTTGCCGATTAAAATAAATAAGACTGGATTCCCGCCTACGCGGGAATGACATTGAAGATACTAAAGCGTTTCACCCTTTGGGTGTCATTCCCGTGCAAACGGGAATCCAGAGTTTTTATGCTTTTGAATTATATTTAATAATTTCAATCGGCAAGTTTCGGTTAAATTAATAATTTGAAAATTTTTTTATTCTTTCGTTTCTTAAATCTTCTCCGGTATGTCCTTTAAGTCCTTCGATATTTTCCAAAATAGCTTTTTTTAGATTTTCGGATGCAAGTTTAATATCTCTGTGCGCTCCGCCGAGCGGCTCCGGTATAATACCGTCGATAACTTTAGAATCGTTTAACAGGTCTTGTGCCGTAAGCTTTAAAGAATTAGCGGCATCTTCGGTTTTGGACGTGTCTTTATAAAGGATAGACGCGCATCCTTCGGGCGATATTACCGAATAAACCGAATACTCCATCATTAAAACTCTGTTTCCGGTTCCAAAAGCAAGCGCTCCGCCGCTTCCGCCTTCTCCTATTACTATCGATACGACGGGAACCGAAACATTCAGCAGAGTATATATTGTTTCCGCAATCGCTTCGGACTGCCCTCTTTCTTCCGCCCCCAGACCGGGGTATGCGCCGGGCGTATCTATTAAAGTAACTATTGGAATTGAGTATTTCTCGGCAAGTTTAAATAATCTCTGCGCTTTTCTGTAACCTTCGGGATGGGGCATACCAAAATTTCTGCACATCTTATCTTTTGTATTGCGTCCTTTCTGCTGTCCTACGATAAGCGCTCTCTGCTTATAGCCCGAGGCGTTATCTCTAATAAAGCAAAAACCCCCGACCACGGCTTTATCGTCCATAAAAAGCCTGTCTCCGTGGAGTTCGACAAAATTTTCCGTCATTAAATCGATATAATCTAAAGTATAAGGTCTCAAAGGATGCCTTGACAACTGGGTAATCTGCCAGCTGTTTATATTCTTAAATATATCCTTAGTAAGTTTGTCCTTTTTAGCTTCAAGGTTTTTTATTTCGTCCTTGACGTCGGCAAAGCCTCCAAGATTAAACGTCCTTAACTCTTCTATCTTTTGCTCAAGCTCGATTATAGGTTTTTCAAATTCGAGATATTGTATCGCCATAAATATTTATTTTATCTTATATTACTATTATTATTTTAACTAAATCGGCTTATACCGGTTTTTTTATTATATCACCGATTATATAATATTCAAGTAGTCCGTCAAAAGTTTGGATTTCAGCAGCGCCTTATCCACGCCGAGACTCTCGTTAAACACTATATTGTATCCGGACATTTTTAATATTACTTTGGAGTTTCCTCTGGAATCCGACAAGCTGTTTTTTATCTCCGAAAGAAAGTTTTTAAATTCTCCGGCGGCGAAGAAAGCCGCATTTTCTTTTATTTCTATAATACATACCTCTTCTTCCGGTTTTAACTGTCTTTTTATCTTAACTTCGTCCAATAGTTCAATATTTTCGCCTATAACTTTAATATCTAAATCTAAGTCGTCATAATCGGATTCGTATCCCGGCTTTCCGGTTTCCGCTCTATTTTTACCTGTTTTATCCGTCTCTATTCCATCGTTATCTTCAATAGTCCCTTCCGCAGATTCAAATCCCCTGCCTCCGGCATTTACTGCCGCGTTTAATCCCGAAAAATCGATTCTTCCCGTTAAAATTACGGGCTGATTAGTCCCCAGTATTTCTTCGTATTTTAAAAAGTTTTTTGGAAAAAAAACGGTTTCGACATTTGAATTTTTATCGTTTAGTATAAACGACGCCATTTTATCGTTGTTTCTTGTTTTATGCACTTTCAGCTGATTTATAACCCCCACCATTTTATACATATTATCCGCCGCAGAAGGGCGGGGTTGCCTGCCTTTACCTGCGGCATTTATATATTCCGAAACTATATCCGCAACCGATTTTATGCCGAGCAGTTTAATCTTTTCTTCGTAACCGTCTAAAGGATGTCCCGAAAGATAAAACCCCAAGGATTCTTTTTCAAAGGAAAGTATAGTTTTTTTATCGTCCTTTTCCCCTGAAATTATTAAATAAGAATCGTCTTTCCCGTTATCGTAATTAACGTTTTCTTCTAAGGATGCAAATAAATCGACCTGCCCCGAATCTTCTTTCTCCTTTTTGCGGACGGCTTCTTCCATTATCGATTCTAAATTATCCAGCATCCATTTTCTTGACTCTCCGCAGATATCCAAAGCCCCGCTTTTTATAAGGTTTTCTATAGTTCTTTTATTGACTCTGCGCGTATCCACCCTTGAACAGAAATCGGATAAATCCTTAAATATTTTGTTTTCACGGGTCTGCATAATAGAATCTATCGCCGCTTTTCCAACGTTTTTAACGGCTCCCAGCCCCGTGCGGATTGCAAGCTTTGCGCCTACTTCCGCTCCTGTTTTTACTATCGCGAATCTTTCGGCGGATTCATTAACGGACGGAGGAAGTATTTCGCAGGCGTTAATACCCGACTTTGCCTCGTTTATTATCTTTGCCAGTTTATCGGTATTGGACATCTCGCTGGATAAAAGCGCCGCCGTAAAATGTTCCTTATAATTTGCCTTTAAATAGGCGGTCATATATGCAATATATGCGTAAGCCGTAGAATGCGATTTATTGAAGCCGTATTCTCCAAATTTTACTATTAATGAAAAAATCTTTTCGGACTTTACTTCTTCTATCCCGTTTGTTTTACATCCGGCAATAAATTTATCTTTCATCTGATTTATAAGCTCGGTCTGCTTCTTTCCCACGCCCTTTCTCAGAACATCCGCCTCTCCCATAGAAAAACCCGCAAGATTGGTGGCTATTTTCATTATCTGCTCCTGATATAATATTACTCCATATGTATCATGGAGAATATCTTTCAACGACGGATGGATATAATGTATTTTAACCCTGCCGTGTTTTGCCTTAATAAAGTCGTCAACCATGCCGCTGCCCAAAGGCCCGGGGCGGTATAGCGCAACAAGCGGTATCAAATCTTCAAATGAATTAGGCGCAAGTTTTTTTATCAATTCTTTCATGCCGGAACTTTCGAGCTGAAAAACTCCGGTCGTATCGCCCGCGGATAAAAGTTTAAAAGTCGCCCTGTCGTTTAAATCTATATCATATATGTTAAATAAAGCATCTGTTTTGGAATCGTTTATAAGACCGATGGCTTCATTCATTACCGTAAGGGTTTTAAGTCCAAGAAAATCGAACTTTATAAATCCTAACTTTTCCAAATCGGTTCCGGTATATTGGGTGGTAATAACATCGGTTTCTTTCGTTCCTTTATATAAGGGCATATAGTTATGTATAGGTTCGTTCGAGATGACTACCCCTGCGGCATGGGTACTTGCATGTCTTGCAAGACCCTCAAGCCTTTTTGCTATTTCTATCAATTTTTTTACTTTAGGATTTGTTTCTATTAAATCACGGAGTTTAGGTTCTTCTTTTACCGCCTCTTCCAAGGTAATGCCGAGCGTGTTAGGAACGAGTTTGGCTATTTTATCGACCTCGGCGTAAGGCATATTTAAGGCTCTCCCCGTATCCCTTATTACCGCTTTTGCCAGCATAGTTCCAAAAGTTATTATCTGAGAAACCTGTTCTTCGCCGTATTTGCGGGCGACGTATTTAATTACCTCGTCCCTGCCGTTTATACAAAAATCGGAGTCTATATCGGGCATGCTTATTCTTTCCGGATTAAGAAATCTCTCGAACATTAAGTCATATTTAATAGGGTCTATTTCGGTAATTTTTAAACAGTACGCGGCAAGACTTCCGGCAGCGGAACCTCTGCCCGGTCCAACCGGAATATTGTGTTCTTTAGCATATCTAATAAAATCGGAAACTATTAAAAAATATCCTGCGAAATTAGATTTTTTAATTACTTCAATTTCCATATCTAATCTTGCTTTATAAGCTTCAGGAGCGTTTAAATAAGATTCGGCGGCGGCTTTTGTGGGATTTTTTACGAAAACTTCTTCAAAGCCTTCCCTTGTTTCGCGTTCAAAAAGATCGGCGGCGGCGGCTTCCGAAACCATGCCGGAATCTTTATTTTTTTTATCGTTAAACTGCGGAAAATGATGTCCCTCTTTAAGCTTAAAAGAAAAGTTGCATTTATCGGCTATCATTTTAGTGTTTGAGATTACTTCGGAGGGGTATGCGCCGAAAATTTCCTTCATTTCTTCTTGAGATCTAAAATAAAGTTCTTTCGTCGAAAATCTCATTCTGTCTTTGTCTTCCACCGTCTTACCCGTCTGTATGCATAATAGGACGTCGTGGGCTTCATAGTCCTCTTTAAGAAGATAATGACAGTCGTTGGTAGCGACGAGGGGGACGCCGTATTTTTTAGACAAATCTATCAATCCATTATTCGCCGTTATCTGCTCTTTCATGCCCTGAACCTGCATTTCCAAATAAAAATCGTCTTTAAATAGCTCTAAATAATATTTAAGGCTTTCTTCCGCCGCATCGTATTTCCCCTGAACTATGTTGTAAGGTATTTCACCTTTTATACAGGCGGATAATGCGATTAAACCCTTGTGGTTGTCCTTAAGAATATTTTTGTCTATTCTGGGTTTGTAATAAAATCCGTCTATATAAGATTTAGATACTAATTTAGACAGGTTTTGATAACCTTCGTCGTCTTTGGCAAGCAGTATAAGATGGTAATAATATTTTTCGTTTGCGTTCTTAAGTTTCATATCCGATTTCGAAACATACATTTCGCAACCGATTATAGGCTTTAACTTTTTCTTGACGGCTTTCTCGTAAAACTCGATAGCCCCAAACATATTGCCGTGGTCGGTTATCGCGACGGAAGGCATATTAAATTCGATAGCTTTATTTATAATATCGTCTATTTTAATAGCCCCGTCTAAGAGACTGTAATGCGAATGAAGATGCAGATGGACAAATTCGTTCATAATTTTATTCCCCTAATTTTATTCCCATTCTATCGTCGAAGGCGGCTTTGAAGTAATATCGTAAACCACCCTGTTGATTCCTTTTATTTCCGAAATTATTCTCGAGGAACATATCCTTAATATATCGTAATCAAGTTTTGCAAAATCGGCAGTCATTCCATCCGCCGAAGTTACCGCGCGAAGGGCTATAACCGACTCGTAGCTTCTTTTGTCTCCCATAACTCCGACGGTTTTAACGGGAACGAGTACCGGAAAAGACTGCCATACCTTATCGTATAATCCGGCTTTTTTTATTTCTTCGGTCGTAATAGCGTCCGCCTTTCTTAAAATATCGAGCCGCCGTTTATCGACTTCGCCTATTATTCTTATGGCTAATCCCGGCCCCGGAAACGGCTGCCTTTTTATTATTTCATCAGGGATTCCAATATTTTTTCCTATTATTCTGACCTCGTCCTTAAATAATTCCCTCAACGGCTCGATTAATTTTAAATTTAATTTTTTGGGGAGTCCGCCTACGTTATGATGGCTTTTGATGATACTCGAAGCCCCGAATACTTTTACCGATTCGATAACGTCGGGATAAAGCGTTCCCTGAACTAGAAAATTTACTCCTTTTATTTTTTCAGCCTCTTTTTCAAATATTTTTATAAAAAGTTTTCCTATGATTTTACGTTTTCTTTCAGGATCGACAACTCCTTTTAATTCCTTTAAGAATAAACCGGAGGCATTTACCGGCTTGACGTTTAGATTAAGGTTTTCTTTATAATATTTCATAACGGATTTTGCCTCCGTTTCCCTCAATAAGCCGTTATCGACAAATATGCATTTCAGCCTGTCTTTAATAGCTAAGTTCGTAAGAACTGCGGCAACGGTCGAATCTACCCCGCCGGAAAGGGCGCATATGGCTCTTCCGCCGCCCACGACATCCTTTATCTCTTTGACTTTGCCGGTAATAAAATCGTCTAACTCCCAGTCGCCTTTTACCTTTGCGATATCGAATAAAAAATTATTCAATATCTTCGTTCCGCAGGCTGTATGAATAACCTCCGGATGAAACTGCAGACCGTATATTTTTTTTTCAGGATTTTCAAAAGCCGCCGTATCGCAGGTTTCGGTCTGCGCCGTTATCGCAAAACCTTGCGGTATTTTTTCTATAATGTCGCCGTGGCTCATCCAAACCGGGCTGGATTTTTCGCATCCTTTAAAAAGTCTGCTTTCTTTAATAATTTTAAGATTAGAGTGACCGTATTCGCGGTTTTTTGCAGGCGTTACTTTTCCGCCGAGAAGGTGCGCCGTAATCTGCATACCGTAACATATGCCCAGAAAAGGAACGTCCAATTTAAATATTTCTTTAGATATAACGGGGGCATCCTTATCGTAAACCGAAGATGGTCCTCCGGAAAGTATAATCCCGTCGGCATCGAAATCTTTTACTTTATTCAGCGGCGAATTAAAAGGATATATCTCGCAATAAACCCTGCTTTCCCTTATTTTTCTAGCAATAAGCTGCGTATATTGCGAGCCGAAATCTATTATAAGAATTTTGGAGCGGCTTTTTTCCATTAGATTAGTCTAACCTGTAATTAGGCGCCTCCCTTGTTATAATTACGTCGTGGACGTGACTTTCTTTGAGTCCCGACGACGTAATTTTTATAAATCTTGTTTTGGTTCTCAGTTCTTCTACCCCGCGGACGCCGCAATAGCCCATTCCAGCCCGCAAACCGCCGATAAGCTGGTTTACCGCATCGGAAAGCGTTCCTTTGTATGGAACTCTTCCTTCTATGCCTTCGGGGACAAACTTGGACTCGTCTCTTATATGCGACTGGAAATATCTGTCTTTGGAACCGCTTACCATTGCGCCGAGAGAACCCATGCCTCTATATACTTTATAGCTTCTTCCCTGATAAATTATGGTTTCTCCGGGACTTTCCTCCGTACCGGCAAAAAGATTGCCAATCATTACGCTGTTTGCGCCTCCGGCTATAGCTTTGGAAATATCGCCTGAAAATTTTATTCCGCCGTCTGCGATTACCGGAACTCCGCTTTCGTCATATACTTCGGAACATTCTATAATTGCGGACAATTGCGGAACGCCTACTCCCGCAACTACCCTCGTAGTGCATATAGAGCCGGGACCTATGCCGACTTTTACCGCATCTACTCCGGCTTTAACAAGCGCCTTTGCGGCATCTTTAGTGGCGATATTGCCGGCTATTATATCCATTTTATAACGTTTCTTTAAATATTTTATCATATCTATAACACCTTTAGAATAACCGTGGGCAGTATCGATAACTATAGCGTCTACTTCGGCTTTGGCAAGCGCTTCTACCCTGTCTTCGGTATCTTTGGAAATACCTACCGCCGCCGCAACCCTGAGCCTGCCCAAAGAGTCTTTGCACGAATTAGGGTATTTTTTAATTTTTTCTATATCTTTAATCGTTATTAAACCTTTTAGGTTAAAATCTTTATCTACGACTAAAAGTTTTTCTATTTTCTTCTCATGCAGAGTTTTTTTTGCATCCTCGAGCGTCGTTCCAACCGGAACGGTAATAAGATGCTCCTTAGTCATAACATTGGCTACTTTTTCGTTAAGATTAACGGAAAATCTCAAATCCCGGTTGGTAAGTATGCCGACTAATCTATCTCCTTTTACTACGGGGACGCCTGAAATCATAAATTTTTTCATAAGGTCTAACGCATGCGAAATTTTATCGTCCGGGTTGACTTTTATGGGGTCGGTAATCATTCCGCTTTCGGATTTTTTTACCCTGTCGACTTCCGCCTTTTGTTCCTCGACGGTTAAGTTTTTATGGATTACGCCTATCCCGCCTTCCCGGGCTAACGAAATTGCGGTTTTTGCTTCCGTGACCGTATCCATAGCGGCGCTGACTAACGGTATATTCAAATTTATATTGCGGGAGAATTTAGTTTTTAAATCGACGTCTTTTGGAAGTATTTCCGAATAGTCGGGAACTATTAGAACGTCGTCGAAACTTAATGATTCGGTTATAATCTCCTTCATTTTTAAAATTCTCCTATTTAAAATTATTGTTTAACATTTGGAATTGTCCTCTTTAAAACCCCTCGCTAGCCGGCAATTAGTCCTTCAAGCAGTCCGCACTCGGAAACAGTAAAGCCCTGAACCTCGAAAAAATCCATACTCCTTAACATTATAGCCGTCCCCGCAAGCACAAGATCTTCTCTTCCGGGTTCTACGCCCTTAATTTTCAGCCTGTCTGAAATTTTTGTATCGATAAATTTTTTATAAATTTCCGCCGTATTTTTTTTCTTCAAAAAATACCCGTTTATCTTAAGCCTGTCATACCCGCACATTTTTAAATCTACCATGCCAAGCGTGGTTGCGGTTCCGGCGGTTCCTATCAGCGGCAAAGGTTCAAACGAATATCCGCTTTTAAGAATTTGGGCTTTTAACGAAGACAGTTTTTCTTCTATCTCTCTCTCTAATATCCGCAAATCTTCTTTTGAAACGGGGTCTGATTTTATAATTTCTTCGGTCAGATGAACCACGCCCATATTAAGACTGTATTTCCATAACGGAGCCCCGTTTTTAACGCACATATATTCGGTAGAGCCTCCGCCTATATCTATGGAATAAAATTCATTCAAGTTATTAAAGCAGGAAGATATGCCTTTAAGCGTTATAAGCGCTTCCTCTTCCCCGCTTATAACGCTAAGCTTAAGTCCAAATTCTTTAAAAAGAATATTTTTTACGTCCTGCGCGTTGGGAGCATCCCTTAGAACGCTGGTGCCGGTTATAACTACATTGCCGGGTTCGATGCCGTATTCTTTTATTTTATCCGTATAAGTCTTTAAAGCAGCCGTTAATCTGCGAATAGACGAAAGGGTTATGATTCCTTCTTTTTTAAAGTTTTCTCCAAGCCTGATAATCTTCATATCGACATATGCCGGACTCAGCAGGTTGTTTTCGTCTTCGGTTATAAGACATCTGACGGTATTAGTTCCTATATCTATAGACGCTTTATTTGTCAACTTTATCCCCTTTATCTTTTACCCTAAAATTGGGTTTTACTCTCCTCTATACTTTTTAACGTAATTAATGTAATTATTTGCCGATTCCCTTATGGATTCTATTTCTTTATTATTCAGATTTTTTTTTATAACTCCGGGAATACCCGCGACTAAAGAACCGTCCGGAACTACGGAATTTTCCTTGACTAATGCCCCGGCCGCTATAATGCAGTTTTTACCGACCCGCGCTCCCGTCAAGACGATGGCTCCAATGCCGATAAGACAGTTATCGCCTATTTCGCATCCGTGAAGATTTACGCTGTGTCCTATAGTAACTCCGTTTCCGATTATAAGCGGTCCGGTATCATGCTGTACATGGAGGACGCTGTTATCCTGAACGTTGGTATTGTTTCCTATTCTTATGTAATTAACGTCGCCTCTTACAACCGAACCGAACCATATGCTCGAACCCTTTCCTATTACGACGTCTCCTATGATAACCGTATTTTGGCTAAGATATACGCTTTTGTCTATTTTAGGATATTTTCCCAGATAAGATTCTATTATCATTAGTAGATATAAATCCTCCACTCTTTTAATTAGTTTAAATAAATATTATATAACAATTATAATGCTAATCGATATATTTTTTTAATTAACGAATTGTTTTAGAAAGCGACTCCGCCTGTTTTTTTGCCTCTATTACGTCTTCTATGCCGTTTAATTTAAAAGGTTTATGCGCCTTCATAATCTTTTCGACGTTTACGGCTATTTTATTAAACGATATTTTCCCGTCCAGAAACGAGTTAACAAAAAATTCGTTTGCCTCGCAAAAAACGGCAGGCATACTTTTTCCAATTTTCAAAGCATATCTTGCAAGGTTTAAAAACGGAAATTTTTCGTTATCCGGCGCAAAAAATTCCAGACTTCCTATTTCCGCAAGATTAATAGGCTTCATTAGCCCCTTAAACCGCCGCGGATAAGACAGGGCATAGCCTATAGGTCCTTTCATATCCGTATCGCCCATCTGCGCCATAATCGAACCGTCTTTAAATTCTACCATCGAATGAACCGCCGCCTGCGGATGTATCAACACTTCAATTTGTTTTTCGCTGATATTAAATAAATAACAGGCTTCAATTATTTCAAGTCCCTTGTTTGCGAGGGTGGATGAATCTATGGTTATCTTTTTACCCATCCTCCATTTAGGATGATTTAATGCCATATCGACGGTAATGTTTTTAAAGTCGGTTTTATCTTTATTATAAAACGGACCTCCGGACGCCGTGAGGATTAATTTGCGGACGTCCGATTTTGCGCCGCATCTTAAGCACTGAAACAATGCGGAATGCTCTGAATCTACGGGAATTATTTTGGCTTTCGAGGACTTAGCGGTTTCGTTAAGAATATCTCCTGCCATTACCATGGATTCCTTATTTGCAAGAGCCAGATCTTTCCCTGCGGCAAGGCTCATATAAGACAGCATAAGACCGGATGAGCCGCTTATAGCGTTTAAAACTATATCGAAAACATCGTCTAAAACAACCTCGCCGAGACTCTTCTCGCCGAAAGTAAACTTTGTTTTAATATTTCGAAAGTTCTTTAATGCGGCTTTCGCCTTGTTCGACTCGTTTTCCGAAGAAAGAACGCAGTACAAAGGGTTAAGCCGTATAATCTGTTCCTTGAGTTCCGCCGTAAAATGACCGGCGGCTATGCCTTTTACGGAAAGTTTATCCGGATATGCAAACGCTACCTCTAAAGCATTTTTACCTATGGACCCGGTAGAACCGGCAAGAAATATATTACGCATAACAATTTAATACATCCGCTTTAATTTATTTTTTAATTTATCAAAATTTTAAATAATATGGCGCAATATAATAAAAAACGGGTGCCGCGAGTATAACGCTGTCTATTCTGTCAAGGATGCCGCCGTGACCCGGAATTAAATGGCCGGAATCTTTTTTTCCCCCCATTCTTTTGATTAACGATTCTGTTAAATCGCCTAACATTCCGGCAATAACCGTTACGGACGTCAAAATTATAAAGGAAGTAACGGTAAATCTTTCATAATCCGCTATGACTATCCTGAAAACAAAGGCGGCGAGAACCGCCGATAAAAAACCTATCAATGCTCCTTCTACCGTTTTTTTAGGGCTGAGCGAAAAAATCAGCTTATGCTTCCCAAAATGCCTTCCGCCGTAATATGCAAAAATATCGGAAGCCCATACAAGTATAAATAATAATAAAAGCAGTAATTTTCCGCCGGAAAGTTCAAGAATTTTCAATAAAAAAGAAATAAAAAAGCCGGCGTAGAATATAGAAAATATATCTATAAATATACTTTTCCCGGAATCTGTTTTAAAAAAAACGATATTCTTTAGGAAAATCAAAAAAGCCGACAAAAAGAGGATAAATATAAAATCCGGGGATTTTAAGAATGCAAAAGAAAATACTATTAGTATCGAAAGAATTTCAGGCAGTATAAAATATTTATATCCGGTTAAGTCGAAGATACCGTATATTTCATAAACGGAGAGCGCGGTCAAGATGACGGAAATAAAAAAAAATTCGTGTATGTTAAGTAAAAAAATAGATAAAATTATTACTATTCCGAATACAATCCCGAATACAAATCTTTTAGGGTCAAATCTCGGTTTTTCCAAATCTTCTTATCCTTTTTTCGTAATTTTTTAATGCGGCGTTTAAATTTTTCTTTCTAAAATCCGGCCATAACGTTTTTGTAAAATATATTTCGGCATAAGCTGCTTGGTAAAGCATAAAATTGGACAGTCTCTGTTCGCCGCTCGTTCTTATAAGAAGGTCGGGGTTGGGAATTTTTGACGTGTATAGATAAGAGGAGAAAAGCTCGTCGTCTATATCTTTAATGCCTATCGCGCCTTTTTTAACGTCTCCCGCAATTTTGGAAACGGCGTTTAATATTTCTTCTTTAGAGCCGTAACTAAGCGCCAAAGTAAAAATCAATTCGTTAAAATTTTTTGTTTTTTCTTCGGCATTTGCTATCGCATATTTTGATTGTTCCGGAATTCTGTCTATATTGCCTATAAAATTAAGCCTAATTTTATTCTTTACAAGATAAGGAAGTTCTATATTAATATATTCGTTAAGAAGCTGCATTAAAGAATCGACCTCTTCCGTCGGTCTTTGCCAATTTTCCGATGAAAAAGCATAAACGGTAAGATATTTGATTTTATATTGTATTACCCCTTTAACAACCGATTTTAAAGATTTTATCCCTTCTATGTGTCCGTAAATTCTATCCAAATTTCTTTTCTTTGCCCACCTGCCGTTTCCGTCCATAATAACCGCAAGGTGGTTTGGGATATTTTTAAAGGTCATACTTCCAATATTTCTTTTTCTTTATGTTTGGTTATTTCGTCAATTTCTTTGACAAAACCGTCGGTTAATTCCTGAATTTTTTTCTGAATTTTAAAGGATATATCTTCCGATATTTCTTTGGATTTCTCGGAAGATTTTATTTTTTCGTTTGCCAGCCGCCTAAAATTCCTTATTTCCTGCTTAATAGATTCGGACAATTTGCTTATCTGCTTTATTATTTCCTTACGCCGTTCCTGAGTTAACGCCGGTATGACGATGTTTATGCTTTTTCCGTCGTTAGAAGGATTTAAAGAAGGGTCGTATTTTTGGATGGCTTTTTCTATAGCCGGAAGAGAACCCGCATCCCATGGATTTATCGTTATAGTCCTGCTGTCCGGCACGGAAATGGAAGCAAGTCTTATTATAGGCGAAATAGAACCGTAATATTCGACGTTGACGGCATCTATTAATCCGGTAGAAGCCCTTCCCGTCCTTATCCTTAAAAGTTCGTTTTTATAAGATGATATAGCATGAGACATTTTCGCTTTCGTCTCGTTAATAAATTCCGATTCATTCATAATGTCCACCCATCAAAAGATTAAGGATTTTTAATTATGGTGCCTATGGTTTCACCCTTAACTACTTTCAGCAGATTGCCCGGGACTAATAGATTAAAGACGACTATCGGCAGGCTGTTGTCCATACATAAAGATATAGAAGTAGAATCCATAACCTTTAAATTTTTATTCAAAACATCGATATAAGTAAGTCTTTCAAATTTTACGGCACCTGCATTGATAAGCGGGTCGTCGCTGAAAACCCCTTCTATTCTGGTAGCTTTAATGATAACGTCGGCATGAATTTCCATAGCCCTGAGCGATGCGGCGGTATCAGTGGTAAAATAAGGATTTCCCGTTCCTGCGGCGAATATAACCACTCTTTTTTTCTCTAAATGCCGCAATGCCCTGCGCCTTATATACGGTTCGGCAACCTGCTGCATTGCTATAGCGGTTTGAACTCTCGATATAACGCCGTTATCTTCCAGGCTCGTCTGCAGGGCAAGGGCATTTATAACCGTGGCAAGCATGCCCATATAATCGCCCTGAGTGCGTTCCATTCCAAGTCCCTTGGACGACTTGCCGAATCCCCTGAATATATTGCCTCCGCCTATGACGACCGCAACCTCGACTCCGGCATCGGTAACGGATTTTATTTCACGGGATACGAAGTTTATTACGGAAGGGTCTATGCCGCATTTGTTTTCGCCGGCTAAAGCCTCCCCGCTTACCTTAAGCAGTATTCTTTTGTAATTGAGTCCCTGCATTATTCTCCCAACTGGTATCTTACGAATCTTTTTAAAACTATATTTTCTCCTAATCTTGCCACTTCGTTGTCTATAACGGCGGAAATATTTTTAGAAGGGTCTTTTATGAACGCCTGTTCGAGCAGGCAGACATCCTGATAATATTTTTCAAGTTTTCCCTCGATTATTTTCTCCTTAACCGCTTGAGGTTTGTCCATAGCCGCAAGCTGTTCTCTGTAAATCTCCTTTTCCTTGAATATAATTTCAGGCTGAACCGCTTCCCTTTTAATATAAAGAGGATTCGACGCGGCAATATGCATAGCTATATTTTTTGCCAGTTCTTGGAATTCTGCGGTTCTGGCTACAAAATCGGTTTCGCAGTTTATTTCCAAAAGGACGCCTATCCTTCCCCCGGCATGGATATAAGAATAAATCAATCCTTCCTTAGCCTCTCTATTCGCCTTCTTTTGAGCTTTAGCCAGCCCTTTTTTTCTAAGCGCTTCTACGGCTTTTTCCAAATCTCCGCCGGTTTCTATAAGAACGTTTTTGCAATCCACAAAGCCCGCTCCCGTCATCCCGCGTAAATTTTTAACAAGTTCCGCGCTTATATTTTGTGATTTTTCCAATTATTTTTCCTCTCTTTTATATTTGTTTTTATTTTAATTCTTTATTTAGATAGAAATATCGGCTTCTTCAACGTCTGCTAATGACGCTTCGGCGGTGGTGACGACAGAAGCCTCTCCTGCGGTGGCGGCGGCGAAAGTTTCTTCCGTAATAATTCCTTCAGGAACGTTCTGCGCCTTGCCTTTAGCCGACTTTTCGTCGAAAATCCTTTTTCCTTCTATAATAGCATCTGCCATTGTGCTTAAAATCAATTTTATCGCCCTTATAGCATCATCGTTGCCGGGTATCAGCCAGTCCACGAAGTCGGGGTCGGCATTGGTGTCGGCAACTCCTATTATGGGAATTTCAAGCCTTCTTGCTTCCTTTGCGGCGATAATTTCATGATGGATATCGACTATAAATACGGCATCGGGTACTCTGTGCATATCTCTGACTCCGTTAAGAACTTTCTGGTGCTTAACTATTTCTTTTTCCATTTTTGCCATTTCTTTTTTGGTAAATCTGGAAAATTCTTCCGAGTCTTTAAGCGCTTCCAATTCTTTTAATCTTTTAATCGAAAGTTTAATGGTTGCAAAATTAGTAATCATTCCGCCGAGCCACCTTTCGTTCACGTACGGCATTCCGCATCTTTTAGATTCTTCTACTACGATAGGATTAGCCTGCTTTTTTGTACCTATAATAAGAATAACTTTGCCTTCCTTAGCCATCTCGAACAGCTTATCGTAAGCCGCCGAAATATAAGGAAGAGCTTTTTGAAGGTCGATTATATGGACCCCGTTTCTCGCCCCGTATATGTAAGGTTTCATCTTGGGGTTCCATCTTTTGGTCTGATGTCCGAAATGGACGCCTGCTTCCAGCAACTGCTTAATTGTAACGTTAAACGGCATTTTAGTCTCCTTTGCGCTTTTTTCTCCCCGCCTATACAAAGCACTTCAAGCACAAATTAATAGACGGGTACGATTTAGTTAATTTTAACTTATCTTTTTATCATTTTTACGCATTTATTGCAAGAAAATTATTTTATAGAGAAAATTAAAAATATTATTGTATCCGTTAACCGGAATCCTTTTTAATTCATAGGAATTATCTCCGACGCCCGCTTTACCCCTTACCGTCGTAAATGCCCCGAGATAACCGGCTTTTTTAACGGCTCTCATCACGTTTGCGTTATAAGCCCCGAATGGATAGGAGAAAAAATCTACGGGAGCGTTTAGCATGTTTTCCAAGTAAGCTTTAGAGGCTATTAATTCTCCTATTAAAACGCCTTCATCCAGACGGTCTAAATAATAATGGTTTATTCCATGCGAGCCTATGAAAAATCCCTCTTTAAACATTTCCTTAATTTCGCTTTTATTTAAAAAATTCTCGCGCGCTTTTTCCCTCTCGTCGGAAACGATATTTTTTTTTCCGACGAAACCGGCGCTAATAAATATTGTTGAAGTAAAACCTGCCGCCTTTAACACAGGATAGGCATTTAAATAATTATTCTCGTATCCGTCGTCAAAAGTTATCAATAAAGGTTTCTTTGCCGATATTTTATGCCCTTTGACGAAAGATAAAATTTCTTTGGGATTTACGGTGTTATAACCTAAAAACTTCAATAAAGATATTTGTTTTTTAAACTGCTTCGGAGTAACGTATAGCCCTTTATATACCGCATCTTTTTTAGGATAATCTATTTTATGATAGTATAAGACGGGAATTTTCAAAAACTTCAACTCCTGTAGGAAGCGTTAATGTCTATATATTTCTTTGTAAGATTGCACGTTAAAACCGATCTTGTCTTTTTGCCGCATTTCAGGTCTATTTTAAGATCTATTTCTTTCGGGGATAAGACGGTTTTTTCCGCCGCTTTGCTTAATTCCTTGAAAACTACGGAATTTTGCACTATTAATTTATCGTTTATATAAATATCTATTTCTTCCGGTTTGAGCGGAACGGACGACCTTCCCACAGCCGCCATTATTCTGCCCCAGTTTAAATCTTCCCCGGTAATCATGGTTTTAAACAAAGGAGAATTTGCGACGGTAAGGGCAATTTTTTTTGCGCCTGATTCGGTATAAGCATTCATTACGGTAATTTTTATAAACTTCGTCGCGCCTTCCCCATCTTTCACTATCATTTTCGCAAGCTCGAAACATACATCCGAAAGAGCGTTTTTTACGATGTTATAATCTGCGTTCGATTTTTCAATCGTGTATTTTGCGGTATCGGGGTAAAAAAAAGCGGCGGTATCGTTAGTCGAGGTATCGCCGTCAACCGTTATAGAATTAAAAGACGTTTCGACGCAATCCCTAAACATCTCGTCGGCCGTTTCTTTCTTTAAAGGAATATCGGAAAATATAAAAGCAAGCATCGTAGCCATATTAGGCATTATCATACCCGACCCTTTTGCCGTTCCTATTATCCCGTATTTTACTCCGTCCAGCATCACGTCTTTGGACACGGTCTTGGAAAAAGTATCGGTGGTCATAATCGATTTCGCGAAATCGTGAAACCCGCTTTTGTCCGCGTCTTTAACTAATTCCGGAACCGCCCGTTCTATTAAAGACGCGTTAAGCCTTTCGCCTATTACTCCGGTGGAACATATAAAAATATTGTCTTGAGCGGCGCAGGTTTCCCTCGAGACCGCTTCCAAGACTTTCCCTGCATCTAATGCGCCATACGGACCGTTACATGCATTTGCGTTTCCCGAATTTACAATTAAAGCCTTTATAATATTTTTAGAATTTTTTTTAGATATAATAACGGGAGCCGCTTTAATCTTATTACGCGTAAAAACCGCGCTGACCCTCAGCGGAATTTTGGAAATCATTAATCCGACGTCCAAATCTTTATTTTTTTTTAATCCGCAGGATTTACCGGAGAATAAAAAATTATTGATTTT
>DAHWHJ010000043.1:0-3428 GCA_027335745.1 bacterium
ACAGGATTTATTTGAACGGATCGCATATTCATACAATTTCTCCTTCTATTACCTCTTTAATGTTTAATCCTGCGGGTCACGGCTCATATGCCGCAAGGAATTTAATGCCGGATACGCAGTACAATATGGCAGTAGGCGTAGTTTTTGCGATACCGGTAGGTTGCGGGATTACCTGGAACGTGGAAATGAAAAGTTCGGCGAGTATTACTACAAAGCCTAAAAGCTGGAATCACGGAGCGGGAAATTCCACCTTTACATCCGTCCAGAACTCGTCTAAGCCTCATCCGCCGGCGTTTAATATAAATAATGTTCATGCAAATTCCGCTAATATAACTTATAACGTGACCGGCGCATATTCTGACTTAAATTTCCAGCAGGAGAAATACCCTATAAATAAGATATTTTTTACGGTGGGTTCGGCATGTAATCCGGAGACTTTCACTGGGTATCAGAACTCTCCCTACTACTTTTCAGGTAAAGGCTATAATATAACCGCTCAAAACGGCGTCTGCGCCTATGTTGTTCCATATAAAACAAGTTACTGCAGATATAAATTAAATAGGCCTTATAAGGTAATCAATAAAGAAATAAACATAACGAGCAATGGAGGCTCTTTAAACTTAGAAGGCCTTACGGGAGATACCGAATATGTTATATATGGCTACATAGAAAATTCTAACGGCGATATATCAAACGAGTCCGCGCCCATATTTTTTACGACCCAGCAGGGTAAAACTATTACGCCTGCCGCGTGCTCTAATGGATACTAGGACGGGGGTAGATAAATGAAAGAAATTAACCTTGCCAAAAAAGACCCGCTGATAATTAGTATATTAATATTCGTATTTTCGTTTATTACAGGCGCTATAACGGCTACGGAACGGATGGCTTACAGGTTTCAATTTTCGCCTCGTCTCGGGAAAAATTATATGCACGTATATAACCCGTTAGATTTCTGGTTCTGGTTTAAGAAGTATTCGCAGGTTTATCCCGCGGCGCGTTCTATGATGCTTAATTCGATGCTGGACGGAAGTTTGGTTTTTGTAGTCGCGCTAATGCTGTTAACCTTTCTCAGGGGGAAAGTTTTAGGCAAAGTCAAAGCTCCAGACGAGCTTTCGCATTTTGCGGACAAGCATGAAATAGCCAAAATGGGTCTTTTAAAAGAAACAGGTCTTATTTTTAAAAAATATGCCGAAAAAGAAACGGGAATTTATATAGGAAGATACGTCAAATATTCGAAGCATGCAAAAAATAAAACCTTCGAGGCGTATTTAAAATTCGATTCAAATACCCATATTCTTTATTTCGCCCCGACGCGTTCGGGTAAAGGCGTAGGCTTCGTCATTCCGAACCTTTTGACTTACAGATCGTCTATGATAGTAAACGACCTTAAATCTGAAAATTACGAACTTACGGCGGGCTGGAGAAAGAAAATGGGGCAGAAGATATATTATTTTAATCCGACCGACGTAAAATCCCACGTTTATAATCCTTTGGAATTCGTCAGGGCAAATTCCAAAGAAGCGGTAAAAGACGCTCAGACCGTCGCTAATATTATAGTATCCGACCCGCACGGACAGTCGGCTTCGTCCTCTCATTGGGATAATACCGCGAGGGCTCTTTTAACGGGATTAATCCTTTACGTAACGCACAATTTCGAACCTGAAGACCCCGCGCGTTCTATCGGAGGGATTTACAGGCTTATGAGCGACCCGCAAAGCCCTCAAGCGCAGACTTTAGATTACGTCAGAACGAACGCAAAGCACGAAATGGCCGCAAGAGCGGCGGCTATCATTCTTTCAAAAGAAGAAGCGGAACGCTCGGGAATTATATCTACAATGACAAGGTATTTGGAGCTCTGGGCTGATCCTTTAGTGGATGCGGTTACGAGGGGGAAAAGTTCTTTTTCTATTGCGCACTTAAGAAAAAAGCCTTCCACGCTTTATATGGCTACTCCTACATCCGACATCGACAGAACTAAGCCGCTCATTAGAATAATGCTTACGCAGTTTATGAATCTTTTAGGCGAAAAACTGCCGGATAAAAACGATAAGTCTTTGGAAGTTATGTTTATGCTTGATGAATTTCCGCGGCTTGGTAAAATCGAAGCGATAGAAGGAGCGCTTCCCGTTATAGCGGGCTACCGCGTGAAACTTTGTCTTATTACGCAGGATTTAAACCAGCTCAATAAGGCTTATACAAAAGAAAACGAGATTATGGCAAACGCCCAACTTAAAGTAACTTACGCGGCGAGCGATCCCGAAACGGCGGAACGCATCTCGAAATATCTTGGAGAAACCGTAGTCTTAAGACAAGGGACATCTATGAGCGGGAAGAGGTTCGGGAGTATGCTTAATCAGACATCTTACTCCACAAGCGAACAGGAAAGGACGCTTATGACGCCCGGCCAGCTCCAACAGCTTCCGTCCGAACAGGAAATAATTATTTTAACCGGTTTTTCACCGGTAAAAGCCGAAAAAATATTTTATTACAAGGAACCCTTTTTTAAAGGTAAATACGGTCTTCCCGTGCCCGATACAGGAATGAATCACGAAATAAATTTAGGAATAAGGGACGAAAGCGCGCTTGCCGCGCCCACGCCGGCAAAAAAAGAAATAGTAAAAATTGAGTCCGAAGAAGAGACCGAAGAGGTTTTAAAGACTCTAATAACATTCGAAGGCTACGATTCTTAAGTAATTTTTTTCTATTTTTATTTGACTTGTATTGTGAATTATGATAATAATATATTATGATTAAAAAGAATATTAAGGAGATAAAATGACCTTAGAAGAATACATGAAAAAAAACAGATATACGTTAAGAGAAATGGCTGAAATTTTAGACATTTCTATAAATTACGTGTTTAAGATTAAAAAAAGGTATAAAAACACGGTCCCGAGCGCAAAAATAATAAAAAGAATACAAAAAGAAACAGGCGGCAAAGTTATGTTTAAGGATTTTGAGGACATTATAGTGTCAACGAAAGCCGGTTGATAAGGGAGATTAAATGTTTAATCAGCAGTTATTTAAGAGAAATGAGTTTATCATGAAAAAAATATTTATTCTTATTCTTTTGTTTCTGCCGGTGGTTTTATCCGGCTGCGCTTATAACGGTTTCAGCGTAGAGTCGCAAAATCAAAAATTTGCATTAATGATTCAAAGATTTGAATTTTTAAGGCATAACGGCATTCCGGTTATTAAAGCTTCAGCTGCTATTAAGAAAAAGGTTAGCTATTCAAAACTTAAGGCGGTTCAGACCGTAAGAGTTTATAAAACTTTAAAAAAACAGGTCTCGCGAAAGGTTCAATCTACCGTTGCTCAGATACATGGCTCTACGACCGGACTGCCAGTTCTGACAGTTGATTTTAAGAATAAGCCTCTATGGAACGTATTGCAGGACGTGTCGAATAGTTCAGGCTACGTATTCA
>DAHWHJ010000052.1:0-2855 GCA_027335745.1 bacterium
TAAAATTTTATTGTTTAAATTTTATAAATTATTTATAATACAAAATTATGATTTCAAAAGAGGACTGTATTTTTTGTAAAATCGTCCATAAAAAGATACCGGTCGATATAGTTAAAGAGACGGATAATTTTATCGTTATAAAGGATATCAATCCCGTAGCGCCGGTTCATCTTTTGATAATTTCAAAAAAGCATTACGACAGCGTTTTGGAAGCGGGCAAAGGAGGCGGATGGGACGGGGGTAACGAAATCTTCGTGCTTCTCGGCGCGCTTGCGGATGACTTTAAGGTTGCGGATAAAGGCTTTAGAACGGTAATTAATACTAAAGAGGACGGCGGACAGACGGTAAACCACCTCCATATTCATTTTATGGCGGGCAGAGGGTTCGGTTGGCCCCCGGGATAGCAAATTAAAATTTGATAGAAAACAAAGGAATAATTTAAAGAGGGAAAATAAAAAAATTAATGGAAACTTGGTTTTTCGAGAATCAGACCGGCAATTTCGGAATAAAAATAAGGATCAAGTCTGTTTTGTTCCACGAATTTTCCGATTATCAGGAAATAACTATTTATGATACTTTAGAATTCGGGAAGGTGCTTGTTTTAGACAAAGCCGTTATGTTTGCCGAGAAAAACGAGTTTGTTTATCATGAGATGCTGGGTCTCGTGCCTCTATTTTCACATAAAAAACCGGAGAGGATTCTTATCATAGGCGGCGGCGACGGGGGCGTGGTCAGAGAGTGCCTCAAAAATCCGTTCGTAAAACATATCGACCTTGTCGAGATTGACAAAAAAGTCGTGGACGTATCAAAAGAGTTTTTTCCCGAAATAGCCTGCAAGCTTGAAGACGGCAGGGTGCGGGTTTTAGCCGAAGACGGCATCGAGTTCGTAAAAAGAATAAATTCCGGCGGCAGAGAAGACGAAAAATACGATGTAATCCTCGTGGATTCTACGGATCCCGTAGGACCGGCAGAAGGTCTATTCAGGCGCGATTTTTACGAAGCGGCGGCTGGAACTTTGAAGAGCGACGGAATATTTACGGCGCAGACCGAATCCCCTTTCTTTAACCAAAATTTAATAAAAGACGTCGGCAGAGTCATAAAAGAAATATACGCAAAATCATCCCTTTATTGCGCTTCTATTCCGGTTTATCCGAGCGGCTTGTGGAGCTTTACGGCAGGTTCCAAAAAATACGATACGAAAAATATAAATGAAAACTATAAAGATTTCGATTTTGGGCGGCTTGAGGCGGATTTGAAATATTATTCGCCCGAAATTCATTCCGCTTCTTTCATTCTGCCAAATTTCATAAAGGAGATAATTAAATAATAATAATATGAAGAAGAAACAATTAAAAGAAAAAGCCGCAATCCCTATTTTATCAAAAACATCGTCGTATTTTAATTCGTCCGATTCTTACAAGGACTCCGATTTAATTCTTCTCGGAATACCTATGGATTATACTGCCAGCAATATCCCGGGTTCAAGATTTGCTCCGAAAAGAATCAGGGAGTTGTCTTATACTCTTGAGAATTACAGCCCTTTTTTTGACGACTATGTAGATGAAAAGTTTTACGATATAGGGGATATAGTTATGCCTTGGGGAAATACGGATAAAAGCATCAAATTTATAGACGAAACGGCTAAAAATATTCTGGACGACGGTAAAAAAATAGTGAGTATCGGCGGCGACCATTTGATTACATATCCTATAGTCAAGCAGTATGCGTCTAAATATAAAGATATCGTCGTTTTACAGTTAGATGCCCATACCGATTTAAGAGAAGAATGGAATAACGAAAAATATTCGCATGCTACGGTTTTAAAACTCGTCCACGACATTATAAGAAAAGGAAATTTATATCAATTCGGCATTAGGTCAGGTTCTAAAGAGGAATTCGATTTTGCAAAAAAGCATTGCCATATTTATAAAAATGAGGTTTACGAGCCGCTGAAAAAGGTTATAGGATCGCTGGCAGGCAAAAACGTATATCTTACAATCGACATAGACGTTCTAGACCCTGCTTTTGCTCCCGGAACGGGTTATATAGAGGCTGGAGGAATATCTTCCAAAGAACTTTTCGATGCGGTGTCCCTGTTATTATCGGAAGTCAATGTCGTAGGAGCCGACGTGGTAGAGGTATGTCCGCCGACCGATAACTCGGACAGGACGTCGGCGATTGCCTCAAAACTCATAAGGGAAATAATTATCGGAATGAGCAGGAAAATTTAATCTTTTAAAATAAAATAAGCTAAAATAAATTAATTTTAAAATAAAGGAAAGCGGAGGGAATAACAGTGTTTGAAACGCCCGATATATATACTCTGGTTGCAGGAACGTCGGAGGGAACTTCAAAATTGGGGGCATTCGATAATGCCATTTTAAAAGCGGGAGTAGGCAATACTAATTTAATCAAATTAAGCTCGATACTGCCGCCGAGAGCGGGTTTTAAAGAAAAAATAGTTTATCCACGCGGAGTGCTCGTCCCTATAGCATACGGCTCTATTTCAAGCGATAAAAAGGGTAAAACCATAGCGGCGGCGGTCGCCATTGCCATATCGGTCGAAGAAGGGTTCGGCGTTATAATGGAATATTCGGGAGAAGTTTCCGCGGATAAAGCTGAAGAAACGGTTAGGAGGATGGCGGAAGATGCAATGAAACACAGAAATATCGAAATTAAAGAGATAAAATCGAAAAGCTCGGAACATACGGTAGAAAATTTTGGTTGCGCCTTTGCCGCCGTTCCTATGTGGTATTCCAAACTCTTGTAGTATCTTAAATAATAAATAGTTCATTTCTTTAAAATAATATGGGAGAAGGGGTCGGGAAAACTCGTGTTTTTTTAAGAGCGCCATC
>DAHWHJ010000035.1:0-18501 GCA_027335745.1 bacterium
ACTTTCGGCGATTATAAAGAAATGCGCAATATGCTTGTCGAATACAAAGAACTGCGGGATGAGGTCATGAGGATAATGTATAAAATAGGCAGAGAGTTAGTCATTCCGGAATATATCGTTCATTACAGCGAATGGGTTCACGTTATGCGCTTCGAGATAGCAAAGTTAAAAAAATATGATTTAAGCAATATAATAGCGACCATTCATCCCGCCTGCCATGTTTATAAAATGATACCCGAAGACTGCATTTACGATAAAGATATATACGCCGGGAAAAGAACCTCCGTTTCAACGGGCGTCGCGCTCGCGCTGGGCGCGCAGGTTGCCGATTACTCTACATGGTATGATTGTTGCGGGTTCGGTTTTAGGCATATACTGACGGAAAGAGAAGCGTCAAGGTCGTTCGTTATGGATAGAAAAATCAGACCAATGGTCAGAGAAGCTCATTCCGACGTTTGTATAACGCAGGATACCGGATGCACTACTACTTTAGATAAAAACCAGTGGATAGGGAAAGCTATGGGTTACACCGAACAGGTTCCCGTTATGGCGGACGTTATGTTTGCGGCGTTAGCCTGTGGAGCCGACGTTTATAAAATCGTCCAACTTCAATGGCATACGACGGATTGGAGACCGTTATGCGAAAAGATGGGGATAGACTGGAAGAAATCGGAAGAAGAATATAACGCGTATCTGGAAGAACTTAAAGCAGGCGGCAAAACCGTTAACTTATACGAGTATCCGCCTGACGCTAATGCAAAATCTAAAAACGGTTGAGAATAAAATATTAATTTATTAATAAAGTTAACTATAAAACCTTAATCCTGTATTAGATTTTATTTGACTGGATTCCCGCGTAGGCGGGAATCCAGAAATTGCGTAACTTTAAAATATGTTTCATAATTTCTAATGCAGGATTAAGAATAAAACATTATCTGGAGGGCTTTATATGGCGGAAAATATTTTAGTGATAGGCGGAGGTCCGGCAGGTTTAAATGCGGCGACAATGCTTTCGGAATTAGGAGTTAACGTAACTTTAGTCGAAAGAGATTCGTTTCTGGGAGGCAATCCGAAAAAATTCAAATATAAATTTTTGTTTCCCGATATGCAGCCTGCCGATAACGTTATAGGGGAGTTAATTAAAAAGGCGGAAGCCGGCGGCAATATTAACGTATATTATTCTTCCGAAGTTTCCGATTTTAAAGAAAACGGAAAAAAGTTCGAAGTTACGATAAAGTCGGCAGATAAGAACGAAACAAAAACTTTCGATTCGATTATAGTTTCTACGGGATTCGAGCATTTTGATCCGGCAAGGGACGCAAAATATTCGTATCAGCTGTTTGACGACGTTATCGACATAAAAGACCTTGAAAGAATGATGGGGGAGGATAATTTCGTCCGACCGTCAAACGGACAACCCCCAAAAAACGTGGCTTTTATATTATGCGTCGGTTCAAGGGATAGGCATGTAGGAAACCAGTATTGCTCTAGAGTTTGTTGCACGGTTTCCGTAAAACAGGCTATAGAACTCAGGGAGCATTTTCCGGACTGCGAAGTTTTTATATTTTATATGGACATAAGGACGTACGGCTTTTTTGAAGATTTATACTGGCAGGCTATGGAAGAACACGACGTCCAAATAGTCAAAGGCAGAATCGCCGAAATTACCTCGGGACCGGATAATACCGTAATATGCAAGGGCGAAGATACTCTATTGAGAGGTCCTTTCGAGATCCCGTTCGATATGGTCGTTTTGGCTTCCGGCATGGAAGGCGGGCCGCAGTCGCCTGAAATATCAAGTAAACTTGGTATAGAGCTTGACGAGCATGGGTTTTTAAAACCTGAAAATATTACGCTTTCGCCGTTTAAATCAAGCAGGGCGGGAGTTTTTCTTGCGGGCGCCTGTACCGGACCAAAGGCTATTTCGGATTCTATTACGGAAGGCGCCGCCGCCGCTATGAACGCTTATACTTATGCGGTTAAAAATAGGTAAAATGCCGTATATTTTAAAAAATAATAAAATCGATAAAAGGTACGAAGAAAAATTTTTTGAAATCATCAAAGGAAATTTGCCTATAGAAAAAATAGAAGTTTTTGAAAATCTTCTGACGCTTAAAACTAATTTAATAAAAGAATTTTTATCGGATATAGCAAAAACGGGAGGTAAATTAGAATTAGAAAGGGAAAGGTTCGACGAGATATTGTCCTTAATTTTTTCTATAAGAAGGCACAGGGAAAAAATTTTAGAAACCGCGAGTATCGGCAGTCTGGATAATGCGTTCGGCTTTCTTGCAGATTCTAAAAAATCCGTAGAAGTTAGAACGGGGCGCTTTTTAGAAGCGTTTCCATATGAAGACGTTATAGTTAAAAGAGATATAGCTTTGGAAGTTCTGCATTTTTACGAACCGGAGAAGAATGTTTTGTGGACTTCGTGGGTTTACAGGCAGGATAACGGAACGGGATGTCTTCCTTATATGGCTGATTTTTTGAAAAGAACTTTTGACGGCAATCCCTATATTATGCCGTTCAGTATAAGAGAAATGAAGGACGAAATAGATTATTTGTATGAGTTGTCCGGTAAAAACGGGCTTAATTTAAAGCGCCCTTACGGAGCCGATATTCTTTTGAGCTATATGTATTCCGATTATGTTTATAAAATGGTATATGCGGAATCCAAATCTTTATCCGTCGGCGTCCCCGAAGGATTTACTCTAATGAAAAAACTGCTCGGCATCGAAAAGTTGGAGATGCAAAGAAATGAAAAAAGCAGGGTAGCTTAAGGGAAAAATAAAGGAGGATTTATGGCTTTGGAAAAGAGGGAAAGCAGACCGGTTGCCGAAAAAGGCGAACATATCATAGCAAGACACTTAATAGAAGACGACAGCATTAAGGAGGAAAAAAATTTAGTCATAGACGGCGTGGATGTTTCGGGAAGATGGAATACTTTTATTCTTTCGAGAGTAGATTCCGAATTTGACAGGAGTTTTTTTAGGGAGATTAAGGACACAGTAGTTGGTTCAAGGATTAACAGGTGCTGGCAGTGCGGAATGTGCACTGCCAGCTGTACTGTGACGCCTTTATACAGGCGGTTTAATCCCAGAGCATTTATTTATATGATGCAACTTGGAAATTTAAAGGAAATAAAGAAATATATAGACGTCGCATGGCGGTGCGTAGGATGCTATAAATGTTCGCAGAGGTGTCCAAAACAGGTAAATCCGGCAGAAATGATGGAAGCGCTCGGGCTTGTAATCAAAAAATATTTTCCGGAAGAAGTTAAAAGCAAATTAAAAGTTGACGAAGACGTTAAAAAAATATACGACGATATGATTTTGGGACACGGAAGGCTCGACCTTGCGAAACTTCATACTTCTGCTATGCAAAAAACCGGAAGGACAAAAGAACTGCTCGGCAAGATCGAAAGGGGCGCTATTTTTAAGATGGCTAAAGACGGCAGGGCTTTTTCGATTTTAAGACTTGGAAAACCGCATAATTGGGAAAAATCTAAAGAGGCGATAGGAAATTATTTAAAAAATTTAAAAACCATCGAAAATACATAATAAAATTTAAAATAAAACTATGGAGGCGGGCGGCTATAAATGGATAAATTAAATGAAAATCAGGCGGCATACTATCCGGGATGCGCTCTATTGACGATTGATAGGGCATACAACAACAGCTCCAAATTAGTTTCAAAAAAAATGGGCATAGAACTTGTAGAAATACCGGATTATAATTGCTGCGGCATAGGAGAAATGAAATCGAAAGGGGCGGCTTCTATGTACATGCCTCTTAGAAATATGATGCTCGCCCAAAACAGGTTGGGCTCGAAAAACTTGGTTATGGCATGCTCGGTGTGTTATCACGAGTTTAGGAGGTCGATTACGAGAGTCAGGGAAAATCAAAACGAACTCGAAGCCGTTAACGCTATATTTAAAGAAGCCGGAGAGTTTGGGGAGGAATATGCTCCCGACGGCGAAGCAAGACACATTTTAGAATTTTTATATAACGAGAAAGGCGTGGACGAGGTAAAAAGAAATACCGTAAAACCCTTGAAAGGACTGAAAGTAGCCCCGTATTACGGCTGTCTTTATTCCAGACCGTCTATGTACACTTTTACCGATAAAAAGCCGCAGATGGATAACTCGGAAAGACCGCGTTTTATGCACGAGTTTTTAGAAGCCGTAGGGGCGGAAACCGTTTTTTACGGGAACGAAGTCCAGTGTTGCGGCGGCAGAAATCTTATTCAGGACGAGGAAACTTCTTTTGCCTTATGTTCGCAGACTATTTCAAAGGCGAAAAAGGCGGGGGCGGACGTTATCGCCCTGATATGCCCAAAATGCGCGGGCGCGCTTGACGTCAACCAGCCCAAAATAGTCGAGAAATTCGGGAAAGATTCGGAACTGCCCGTTGTTTATCTTACTCAGTTAATGGCGTTAGCTTTCGGTTTTTCAAAAAAGGAAGCCGAATTCGGCGATATGATTTCAGACCCGCTAAAAGTTCTAAAAGAAAAAGGGTTTTAATAAAATTAAGCCGTTAGAATTCTCTTGACGAAAATTTTTTAAACATAAATTTGTCTTTATATAAAAAATCCTTTAATATATAAATTTTAATAGTCCTGATTTTTTGTCCGTATTTATCCTTTATTTCGATTTTTTTTATGAAGGAACAGCTCGAAAAATTACGGCACAAACTTTTTTCAAGCCTGTTTCCGTATTTTGTATTAATAACGTAAAGAAAATTGCGTCCTTTTTTATTTTTAAAGTCGTTCCACAGCGAATATTCATTATCTCTTATAAAATAGTTGAAAGAATACGTCTGCGGTTTCCCCTTAACATAATATGCAAGCTCGCTCGCCGTCTGGAATCTTCTTGCGGCAATAAGCAGATTGTCTTTTTTATGAGCCGACAGTATTTTATCGACTTGCGCGCCCATCTTTTTCCAGCCGAGCATATCCCTTAAAGGACTTTTGCTTATTTTAACGTTCATAAAAGGGCTAAAAACAGGATAATAAGGAGCGGTAAAAATAATTAAAGAGAAGATAAAACCTGTTAAAAACGACAATCCGTAAAAATAAGTTATAACTTTTTTTATACGGGCGCCGTTCAAAGCGGAATATAGTCTTACCGTCAGGAGAAAAGCAAGCAGAAAAGCCGGAAAATATAAAAATACCGGCCAGTTAGGCTGAACCGTGGTCTTTGTGCATTGATATACAAAATAAAAGAAAGGAACTAAAGAAGCCGTAGAAAGAGCAATATATATATCGTTATTTTCTTTCAAACCGAGATACATGCCTGCAAACGCGCAGAACATAATAATTATAAATAAAAACGGGGAAATTATACCGGCTTGCGAAGCTATAAATAAAAAAAGATTATATAAAAAAATACCGAAGTTTTCATATCCGCCCGACAATGTTAAAAGATGCCTGAAAGATACGAAATCGTTGAGGTAATTCCATATTATTACGGGAGTAAATATAGCCGCCGATATTAAAAAAGCCAGATAAGGCTCTTTTTTAAAAAAATATTTTCGGTATCTCTTGCTTAAAATAAGAAAAAGAAAAATTATAGGGTAAATGAAAACCGCCGTATATTTGCTAAGCAAGGCAAGTCCCGTAGAAATGCCGATTAAATACCAGAAATAATCTTTACCGGTTGTAATAAGATATATAAGAAACAGAATAGTTAATGAAAAAAACAGCATCTGCAGATTTCCGTAAACTATTAAAACCCCGCCGACGTTAAAGATAGGTATTGCGTTTAATAAAACCGCCCAAAATAATGAAAGCAGCACCTTTCCCGTTATTTTTTTTAATGCGGCGAATACAAACAAAGACAACAATAACGATATTACCGGCGCGGCGAGCCTGACAAAAAACTGCGAGCCCAGTTTTCCGAAAAGAGTCGTAAAGGCTATAGTATAAGCAATCATCGGAGACATATCGTAATAAGAAAGCGATAAATGCCTCGACCATTGCCAGTAATAAGCTTCTTCGGGAATCAAATCTATTTTTGTTATCAGTATAAGCCTGATTATAAAAAGAACGAGAAGAACCGAGAAAAGAGAGTATGCGATTATTTTGTTTTTGCTCATAATTTATATTTTTTTTAGAAACATTATACGATTTTTGAATTTAAAATCAAATAAAAAAACTTGACATTCAATATTATTAAGGTTATTTTAATAATATTATTATAAGAAATACCAATTTATTTTTTATATGTTATAATAAATTTAATTAATTTAATTAAAGCAGAGTTTTAAAAAGCCGATATATAATATATAATGCAAGATATAATGTATATATATGCATGTAATTTAATTACAATAAATTTTAATTTTAATTAAAAGTTTAAAAATATGGCTTTAAAATTAGGCATAGGTTCAAAAATTGGCGTTGGAGTAGATATAGGCTCGAGCTCGATTAAAGTTTTGGAACTGTCAAGATCCGGCCATAAATATTATATAGAAGCGCTCGACATAATAGACCTGCCTTCGGGCGCCGTCAGCGGCGGCATTATAAACGACTCCGCTTCTTCCGCTTCCTATCTTAAAAGTTCTTTTTCCAAACACGGCATAGGCGAGAAAAAAGTCGCAATAGGAATACCCTGCAAACACGTCATAATAAAAACTATAGAAATGCCTAAAATGAAAGCGAAAGAGATTGATTCTTCGATATATTACGAAGCTCAAAGATATATAACTTACGATATGAACGAAGTATTTATGGATTACTTAGTTTTAGGCGATTCTCCGAACGATGCCGGCAGTAATTTAATTATGATAGTCGCGGGGAAAAAAGATATCATAGATAACCAGATGGATTTTATTCACCAATGCGGATTAAATCCTAATATCGTAGATGTGGATTGTATAGCATTGGAAAATATGTTTAATTTTAATTATCCCGAAGAATTCGACGAGCTGACGGCTATCATAAAGATCGGAGCGTCGGAAACAAACGTTCACGTGCTTCAAAAAGGCGTAAACTTATTTAGAAGGGACATCCCAATCGGCGGTATGAATATTACGGAAGAAATAGCAAAAAAATTCCAAATAGATATTAATGAAGCAGAAAATATAAAAAACGGCAATATGGGAAATAGGAGCGAAGATTTTAAAACCGATTATTCGATATACCTTAATATGATACTGTCGAGGGTAACGTCGGAAATTCAAAGAACGATAGATTATTTTGCCGCAAACAACGACAAGCAGTACCCTAAAAAAGTTTATCTGACCGGCGGTTCAAGCAAGTTGCGGGGTATTCTCGAGGACATAGAAACAAAAATAAATATTCCCACGGTTAATATAAATCCTTTTCGCAATATACTTTTCAAAAAAAATATCGAGGATGATAAAAGCCATTTTTTTGCGGTTGCTGTCGGATTGGCATTAAGGGGAGTAGAATAAATTGATTAAAATTAATTTAAATAAGAAGCCTAAAAAAATAAAGATAAAAATAGAAACAGGGGGATTGCTGGTTTATTTTATCGTTCCCATAGTTCTTGCCGCAATATCGGTTTTCCTTCTTCAAACCTCAATGGATAAAAAAATCGACGGTTTAAACAATAGTATAAAGAATTATAACGAAAAGACGGCGGCGTTAATGCCGAAAGTCAGAGCCGTAAACGCAATTAAAGCGAAAGAATCGCAAATTATACAGAAGGTTAATACTATAAAAATGTTAAAAAAAGAACAGATGGGTCCTATAGGATATATTTATTATATTACATCTGCAATTCCTAGATTTTCTTGGATTAATTCTTTAAAATCGAATAAAGGGGACATCTCCGTTACGGGAATAGCTTTGGACGGTCAGGTAGAATCTATATTTATGAATAATTTAAGCCGGACGGGCTTTTTTGACGGCGTGAGCTTACTTCAAACTTCCGAGATCAAAAAGCAGGGTTTAAGGCTTCAAAGTTTCAGTCTAACTATGAAGGTAAAATAATAAGATGGATATTAAATCAATAAAATCAAAAATAGATTTCGGCAATCCGGCGGTTCTCGGAACGGTTATAAGCATCGTTTTATTTATAGTTATAATGGGAATATACTACTATTTTATATATTCGGGGCTGAGAACGAAAGCATCCCAAAAACAGACGGAATTGAGCGGGATAACCGCCAAATATAATTCATACTTAGAATTAGTCGCGAGCTATCCGCTATTATTAAAGCAGGATAAAAAGTTAAATAAAGAATTTGCCGGTTTGCTTTCTGAACTTCCGTCGAAGAAAAACATACCCCAGCTTTTGATGAAAATTTCAAACTATGAAAAAATGTTAAATCTTAATTTAAAAATGTTTAAACCGGGGAAGGGCGCCGCAAAGGGTTTTTACGAAACCGTCCCTTTCTCGATGAATATCAGCGGAGATTTTTATAACGTCTATAAGTTTTTTTATAAGCTTGCCTTTATGAAAAGGATAGTGGATGTTCACGACGTCGCTATTACACGGACTGCTAAGGGACATAAGGTAGCGGCTTCTTTTAACGGAACGGCGTTTTCTTTCATAGGCGCGCCGCCGGCGGGGCAGTTAAAAACCGCTAAAAAAAACGGAGGCGCGGTTAAAAAATGAGAAAACCGCTTTTTATAATTATTTTTATGTTTATTTGCATTTTTGCCGGAACAGTCGGAACCTCCGACGCCGCCGCGGAACCCGCAACGCATTCCAAAACCGCCTACCCCTATTATTTAAAGAGGGACCCGTTTCAAACTTTTTTATATACCCAAAAACCGGGTACTTCGTTTAAAGCCGGCGAACTGCCTCTTTTGCAGTACAGTATTTCATCTTTAAAGATAGTTGGCATTATGAACAGACAGGGGAAATATTTTGCGATGGTTCAAACGCCGGACGGCAGGTCTTATATAGTCACTGTAGGTTCGTTAGTCGGCGTAAACAAGGCAAGAGTGGTTTCGATAAACGGCAGCGAAGTTAATTTAGTCGAAAGAACTTATAATATTCTTGGACAGATGCGGTCTGTTAACGTCGTTATGGGATTAAAATAATTAAAATAATAAATAAGAATAATAAATAAGAGGAAAAATAATATGAAAAAGCGGATTGCGGCATTAACGTTAATATATATCGCATCTTTTATATATATTATATACGGCGCGGCTTACGTCTATGCCGGACAGAACGGCGGCAGCGGCGCACCGGCGGCGTATTCGTCGCCCTCGACCGTTACCCCATACCCTCGAACCGTTAAGAAATTTTACTTAGATCCAAGCGATATGAGAGTGAGTTTTGATTTTCAGAATGCAAGCGTATCCGACGTCATAAGAATGATTGCAAAGGTTTCCGATATGAATGTCTTAATAGGCTCGGACGTTAAAGGAACCGTTACTATGAAAATGAAGAATGTTCCGCTTAAAAATATTTTATCCCTCATACTCGAAGCATACGGTCTCGGAATGGTTAAAAAGGATGGAATATACTACATAAATTCAACCGGAACAATATCGTCGGTGATTTCAGCCGAAAAAAAAGCGAGAGCAATTTCAGAACATAAGGTTACAAGGCTCGTTCCGGTTAATTATGTTTCCGCTAACGGGCTTATGACCAAAGTCAAATCGGTTTTAAGTTCACAGGGGAAGGTCATTTACGATAAGTCTCTTCATTCATTGCTTATCACAGATATACCGAACCGGGTCGCAAGAGCCGTAAAATTGATAAAAATGCTCGACAAAAGAACTCCCGAAGTAGAGATTGTAGCAAAGATGGTAGAAGTCAGCAAAAATTATTCAAACCAGCTTGGTATAAACTGGAACGGCAGTTATCTCGGCGCAGCGCCGACTTCTTCAAATGCCGCCGTATCGCCGAATTATTTCAGCGGAGAAACTACCGGTTCGCCGGCAGGTCCCGGATTAAGCCCGACGCTTTCGACGCAGGCTTCCGCAGGAACTTTTACCGTCGGAATATTGAACTCGTATGCCAGCATAAACGCTACTATTCAAGCGCTCGAAAGCTTGTCTAAAGCAAAGTCAATCGCTTCGCCTAAAGTCGTCGTTCTTAATAACCAGACGGCAACCATAGAAAAAGGTCAGACGCTTTATCTCCCGGGTGTAGCCGGGGTCGGCGCAACCGCCGCTCCTCAGGCAATTACTGCCCAAATTTCGCTTTCGATTACTCCTCATATTATGGCAAACGGAAACGTAAAACTCGTTATTAACTCGTCGAACAATACGGTTGCTCCCCCCGTTTCGGGCGCACAGGCAACTCTTGATACGGAAAGCGCCAATTCTACGGTTATAATAAAAAACGGGCAGACGGTCGTTATAGGAGGCGTTTATCAGATGAGCAAAACCGTTACTAATAACGGAATTCCGGGACTCATGAGTATTCCTCTTCTAGGCTGGTTTTTTAAATCCCAAAATATAAGTTATTCCAAAGACGAGCTGATGATATTTATCACACCCAAGATTATTAACGGTTAGTTTGAAATCCGCCCCCTTTTTTTTAGTGCGTTTTTCTGATAAAATTATGTAATGTTGAAAGACGTTCAAAATTCAAAAGACAAAAGAGGTATAGCAATAGATAAGGTCGGTATAAAAACCCTCAGCTATCCGATAGCCGTTCTCGATAAAAAAAAGTCCCTCCAGCATACCATAGCTAATATAAATATGTATGTTGACCTTCCGCATTATTTCAAAGGAACTCATATGAGCCGGTTCCTCGAAGTTTTAAACGAGCATAGAGGCGAAATCAGTATAGTTAATTTCCCGGATATTTTAAGAAAAATTAAAAAAGTTTTGAACGCAGGTTCGGCTTCCGTCGAAATAGAATTCCCTTATTTCATCGAAAAGGCGGCTCCGGTCAGCGGAAAAAAAAGTTTAATGGAATATATCTGTTATTATAACGGGACTATAAAGGATGCCGGCGAAGAAAGTATTATAACAATCGGCGTAAAGGTGCCGATAAATACTCTTTGCCCTTGTTCTAAAGAAATATCTAAATACGGCGCGCATAACCAGAGGGGTATAGTTTCGGTTTCGCTTGAATTTTCTAAACTTATATGGTTCGAGGATATAATAGCAGACGTCGAATCCTGCGCGAGTTCTCCTATTTATTCGCTGTTAAAAAGGGAGGACGAAAGGTTTTTGACCGAGCATGCCTACGAAAATCCTATGTTTGTAGAAGACATAGCCAGATGCGTAGCCGGAATACTGAATAAAAATAAAAATATAAAACGGTTCAAGGTCGAAGCGGAAAATTTTGAAAGCATACATAATCATAATGCTTACGCAATGATAGAAAGATAACGGGGAGGGTATATATGCTCAGGTTTTTAACGGCGGGAGAATCCCACGGAAAAGGGTTAGTTACGATAATCGACAACTTTCCCGCAGGAGTAAAAATTGACGAAGATTTTATAAACGAGAAGCTAAGGCACAGGCAGTCCGGCTACGGAAGGGGCGCAAGGCAGAAAATAGAAACCGATAAAATAGAGTTTCTATCGGGCGTCAGGGGCGGGTTGACGACCGGTTCGCCTGTATCGTTTTTCATAAAAAACAAAGATTACGAAAACTGGCGGGAAAGAATGGACGTTTTTAAACCGGTTCCCGAAGAAAGCAAAATTCATACTCCAAGACCGGGGCATGCCGATTTTGCCGGTTCTATAAAATTCGGATTAGACGACATACGCAATGTGCTTGAACGATCGAGCGCAAGAGAAACGGCTTCGAGAGTCGCCGTAGGGGCAATTTGCCAGATATTTTTGAAAAATTTCGACATCGAGTTTGCTTCGGCGGTGCTGGGTATAGGCGGGATAGAGGAAAAGGGAACAGATTTATTTTTTGCTTTGCAAAAAAAAGGATCTGTCCCCTTTTCCTTATTCGATGAAACAGTAAAGCGCAACGTCGAAACTTCCGAACTCCGCATGCCTTTTCCTGATTCCGAAACGGAAAGAAAGGTTAAAGCGCTAATAGATAAGATGAAAATCGAAGGGGATACCGTCGGCGGGCTTATAACCGCTCAGACAAAAGGCGTGCCGGTCGGTCTCGGCAGTTTTACGCAGTGGGACGAAAAGCTTGACGCCCACATAGCGATGTCTATAATGAGCATACAGGCTGTTAAAAGCGTAGAAATAGGCGTCGGCGTAAAATCGGCGTTTATGAAAGGTTCTGAATATCACGATTCCATATATTATAGCTCCTCTTTTTACAGAAAAACCGACAATGCCGGCGGTATAGAAGGCGGGATGTCCAACGGCGAAATAATAAGCGTAACCTGCGCGATGAAACCCATCCCGACGCTTATGAAGCCGTATTTGGACACGGTCGATTTAATGACCGGAGAAGCGAAAAAAGCCTTTCTCGAAAGATCTGACGTGTGTGCCGTTCCGGCGGCGTCTATAGTCGTCGAATCTGCGCTTGCTTTTTCTATATGCTATTTTTTTCTTAAAAAATTCGGCGGCGACGGTTTAAAGGAGATTAAAAGAAATTACGAAGGGAATAAACATGGCGGACAATAATATCATCTTAATCGGTTTTATGGGAGCGGGGAAGACGGAAGCCGGACGAATTTTGGCGAAAAACAGCGGATTTAATTTTTTAGACATCGACGCTTTAATAGAAAAACTTGAAGGAATAACTATTACCGATATTTTTAAGAAAAAAGGCGAGCAATATTTCAGGGACTTAGAAACGAAAATTTTAAAAGAAATGAAAAAAAATAAATCGGATATATCTAAGGCAATAGAAAAATATACGAAGGGGTCTGAATTAGCAATAAAGGAGTCTGAATTTAATTCAGACTCCTTTATTGCCTTAAACGGAAAGGGCAAACCTTGGGTGATTTCTACCGGCGGGGGCGCGCCGGCATTTAACGGCAACTTAAAACTTATTAAAAATATAGGAACGGTTATATATTTAAAAGCGGACGCTAAGACCATTTACGAAAGGATAAAATCGGAAATTCACAGACCGGTTTTTGGCGCAGGCGGTTTTACTCTAAAATCCGTCCGAGATAAACTAAAGGAAAGAGAAAAATTTTACGGACAGGCGGATATGATTATATACACGGACGGATTATCTATTAACGGCGTTGCCGAAGAAATAGAAATTTTTCTATCGCAAAATTAAAATTATAAAAAAATTAAAGTTTTTAAATTACCTTGACGATTAATAAATAAAGATAGGTTAGTTGTCTAAAATTTTAGATTACAAATATAAAATATGGGGAGGTGAAAGTAAGTTCATAACAGGTATCGTCTAAAACGAAAGGACGTTAATCTATTTAAGTTATTAAATTTAATTTAACAATTTCGGCACGGATGCCGGAATAATTTATCACGGAGGATAAAATGTATAACGGTCTATTTATTAATTCAAACCAGTCCGCAGTTATTGCTACTGCTAACCTTCAAAACACTAATAACCAGTTGGGGCAGTCGTTAAACGAACTTTCCAGCGGTTTGAAGATTACGGGCGCTTGGGTTGATCCCGCCGGCTACGAAATTGCTCAAACCTTAAACGCAAATACTTTAGGTATCAATCAGGCAACTTCAAACGCCAACAACGGAAACTCTTTAATCAACATTGCGTCGGGCGCTCTTTCGACTATTCAGGGCATGTTAGGCACGATGCAGACGCATGCGACCAACGCCGCCAACGTAACTAACAGCCTCCAAAACCAACAAGCATTAAACAGCGAGTTCCAGCAGTTACAATCTGAGATTACGCAGATTGCAAATTCGACGCAGTTTAACGGGCTTAATCTTTTAAATGCTGTGTCGGGCTCTAGTCTGACAAATTCGGTAAGCGCTTTTTCGTTTCAGATTGGACCTAATGCCGATACTGCTAATAATCAAATTTCCGTTTCCATTCAAGGAGTGGCGGCAAACTTGTTAGGATTAACAAACGCAAGCGGTAGTATTATTACCTCTAGTTTACAGACGGTTAAATTGACCGGAAGCACGACGTCTGCCGGTAGTGCCAGCGCATTAATCGCTCTTTCGGCGGTTCAGGCGGCTGTTAATCAGGTTGCCGGTATAAGCGGTCAGCTCGGTTCTTATCAAAACAGGGTTACCCAGATACTCGGAAATCTTCAGACTGAAGGAACAAACACGCAGGCGGCATATAATAACATAATGGACGTAAATTTTGCGCAGGAAATGTCGCACTTTACATTGCTATCGACTCTTGCTCAATCAGGCGAAGCAATGCTTTCGCAGGCTTCGATGGTTCCGCAGGGACTTTTGACGCTGTTGAAGTAACGAGATAGGGATTTCGGGGACAGACTTAAGTCTGTCCCCTTAGCCCTAAATTAAAAAAGAAGTGATATATTATGGAACAGTTATTATTGAACATAAATACGATAAATGCAGCGAACAATAATACATATAAGATTTCTGCAAACTCTAATAATAGCAACTCCGTTGGACAAAATATAGGCAATAACGGCAATGCCGGTAATAAATCGATATCAGACGATACAAATACAAATATTAATAATGTAGGGGACGGACTTAAGTCCGTCCCCCGAAACGATACTAGTAATAACGCCGAGAAAGAAAAAGAATTAAGCAAGCAGGTAGAATCTAATCTTAATCCGGCTCCTATGCTGTCTCAGGCGATGCTTTTTAAATGGGATTCTAATGCCGGGGGCGCCGTCATCAACGTAGTGGATTTTAAAACTGGAAAGGTTTTGGCACAGATTCCGCCTAACTCTGTTTTAAAAATGATGGCAAATTATCAAAAGGGTTCGCTTTATAACGGAAAACTTTAAAAAGGTGATTTAAAATGTCAGTATCCGGAACAAGTAGTCTAACTCCCAGCTCATATCCTAATCAGGGTCTTATAGTTATGGGAACGGGTCCCATGTCGGGAATAAACTACTCCGCTATATTAAATGCTCTCGATCAAGCGTTATCCGCGCCCATTACTTTAATGCAGGCACAGGAAACGCCCTTAAATAACCAGCTTTCTGCATGGCAGTCGATAGGTTCCGATGTTTCGGCGTTAAGCTCTTCCGCTTCTGCTTTAGGACAGCCGTCATTATACGCATCTTATACGGCAACTTCCAGCAATACTTCGGTCGCGACTGCGCAGACTTCATCGTCCGCCATTCCAGGAACTTATTATCTAAACGTAACGACTTTAGCCGCACAGGACGTAGTAGCGTCGCAGGGGGTAGCCGCTACCTCTACCGCCGTGGGGACGGGAACTTTCAGCATTACGGTTAACGGAAAGCAGACTAATATAAACATTACTTCTTCGAACGACACTCTTGCAGGTCTTGCTCAAGCTATAAACAATTCGTCGAGCGCGGCGGGGGTTACGGCTTCGGTTATAAACAACGGCGGCACTACTAATCCTTATCAACTTGTCCTAACAAGCAATAATACCGGAACTAATTATACGATTTCTACCACCGACAGCCTTACGGGGGGTACGGCTCTAACGTTTACGACTACTCAAGCCGCCCAGAATGCGGCTATAAGCTTTGAAGGAATAAATATCGCGAGTCAATCGAATACCATAAAAAACGTTATTCCGGGAGTTACTTTAAGCCTTGCAGGCATCGGTTCTACGACTATTACGGTAGGATTGAATACTAGTACCATAGATAATGCCGTAAGCAGTTTTATTTCCGCCTATAATAAAGTAATCGGCGACGTGGCTAATCAAAACACTGTTACGACAAGCGGTTCGGGTAATAATAAGAGTGCTTCTATGGGTCCTTTGGGCGGAAATATTTCCCTTGCTAATCTCGTAAACAACTTGAGCGGCTTTATCGGAAGCGAAGCGCCGGGTCTTTCGGGAGATGCGGGGCTTGCTTCGACTTTCGGCATTACTCAAAATTCCAGCGGATCGGGAAACCTTACGCTTAATACTACAACTCTAAATAATATGCTTACATCCAATCCTCAGGAGGTTCAGCAATATTTCAGCTCGTTGGTCAACGGTTCGCCTACCGCGGGCGGCGTTTCGATGCCGGGAGGAATGACGAATTTTTTGGGTACTTACACTAACCCCGCAAACGGAGTAATACAGTTCAGCGAGCAGGATATTAACGACCAGCTTACCGCAATGAACAATCAGATATCCCTTCAGCAGGCGCTTGTTCAGGAACAGATGGGAATGTACACTAAACAGTTTTCAAGTCTCGAATCATATATAGGACAGATGCAAACTACAAATTCGAGTATGTCCAACAGCATAAAACAAATGCTCGCAAGCGGAGCATAAATATAAATTTAATGGGGAGTTAAAATCGTTATGGACGGAATATCTAAATACGAAAACGTAAACGTTAACACTGTAGATCAAGGAACGCTCATTATTATGGCATATGAAGGAGCTATAGCATTTATTAAAACTGCTAAAGAAAAGCTCTCGCAAAACGATTATGCCGGCAAGTCGATAAATATATCAAATGCAGTATCTATAATAAACGAACTTAATGCAAGGCTCAATATGGAAAAAGGCGGGGAAACCGCAAAAAATTTAAACAAACTCTATACATTTTTATCTATACATCTGACGACCGCAAATCTTAAAAGAGATGCCCACAAATTAGACGAATCAATTTCCATAATGCAGAATCTTTTAAACGGTTGGAAAATTATCATAGAAAAAGAAAAACATAATGCTTCTAATGCAACCGACGTAAATATACAACCTTCGCAACCGATGGCAAATATGGGTCCAATCGCGGGAGGTATCGCCGTAACTGCCTAATTTAATGAGAAATATATTAATATTTCAGACAAGGAGAATAGGCGATTTTTTTCAATCCGTCCCGCTGATAGATGCTATTTTTGACAAAGATAACGGAAGAATAAATAATATCGATATATTAATAAATGAAAGCATATATAATATAAAAGATATTTTCGGCAATAGAGTTAATCTTCTTACATACAAAAGTTTACTAAAATCTTTTTATGTTTCCGGCAGTTTTTTAAGTAATTTTGATTTTTTTTTATCCGATTTTTTCTCTAAATACGACGTCGTCGTCAATTTGAATTATGATTTTACCAATTCTCTCTTTATAAACTTTTTTAAAAATCAAAAAAGAGGCTTTATCGCGCTGAACAAATCTCCCAAAACTGCCGAGGCTGTTTCGAGAGCGGGCGCATCCAATTATCTATTTAATATAGTAAAAAACCGGAATTTAAACAAAATAAATATAGTCGACGTATATTCTTTAATAGGGATTGGAAAACCGGCGAAAATAAAGCCTTATTACGATATAATAAATTTACGGAGTTCTAAGAGCAAAGCAAGGAGAATCAATAACTCCCAACCTCTAAGGATATGTATATCTATAGGCGCGACTTCCGTCAAAAGGATATGGCAGACGGAAAACTATGTTTCGTTAATAAAATTGTTTGCAGGAAATTTTAACTGCGAAATAGCTATAGTCGGAACATCCGAAGAATCCGCCTCTGCCGCAGAAATAAAAAGAAATCTGACCGGGGACGTTAACGTTTTAGATTTGACGGGCAAGACCACCCTTAGCGAGCTGATTTATCTCATAAAAGATTTTGACCTTATTATAGCCGCCGATACGGGAACTCTGCATATAGCGCAAATTTTTAACGTGCCTTCCGTTTCTATTTTTACAGGGAACGCAAATTTTTATGAAACGGGACCGCATACCGAAGATTCTCTTATTATTTATTCAAATACCGATTGTTATCCATGTTTACAGCACGAACCCTGCAGATTTAACTATGCCTGTAAAAACGATATTATACCCGAAGATGTTTTTAATATTTCCTTACTGCAAATTAAGAAAAATAAATTAGATTCATTAAACATAAAAACCGATATAAAAAAAAATATCCAAAAAGGAAATTTCTCCGTCGCCGTTTGCAGGCATTTAGATTCTATTCATTTTTATCCTATGTTTAAGCAGAAAATAGCTAAAGCAGGCTTTGCGTCGGAGATATTAAAATTCTGCTGGATCAACGTCCTTTCAAAAAATATCGTAAAAATAGATAGAGATAAAATTTTGAGATATACCAAAAAATATTATAAAATAAACAAAACTTCGATCGATTCCTTAGTCCGCGAATTTTCGTTCGTAAAAACCGTGTTTGAAAACGGACTGCAGTCGTTCGGTCGATACGGCAATAATATAGAAGATAACGATGCGCCGTACTTTGAAAAATTTAAAGATTCCGTCAAATCTATAGGATTGAATTATAGCTATCTTAAGCTTGCCTGCGATTATTTTATGGATGAATTAAATTCATCGGGAATTTTAAAAAGTTTCGACGATATAATTCTACTTTTAGATAATGCGGTTAGTTTACTAAAGATGTTTTAAATATATGGATTATTCAAATATAAATATAAGCCGTAACGACTTAAGTTTCGAAATTGTTCGAACTAAATCCGCATCTGCGCCGTCTTTTAAAATCAACGGCATAACCGTTCATTCCGTTTACGACCCGGCTTTAGAAGCGCAAAAATGGGCGGTTCAGATTGTCGATAAAATAGTAAAGGATGGTAACCCCGATAAAATTATAATTTTCGGT